>NZ_NJQY01000030.1:0-27478 GCF_010628845.1 Bacillus sp. 22-7
GCCACATCCTCCCAAAAGCTAACGCTTTCGGTCGTGCGATGTATCGCTGCCGTTGCTTTCCTTGTCCTGTGGCAACGTCTTTGTGACCCACTTCCTCCCAAAAGCTGTCGCATTTGGTCGTGCGATGCTCATGCTGACGAAGCCTTCCTTGTCCTGTGGGCCTCAACTAACAATCAGTGGGGGATAACCCCACTGATTGAAGTTTCACTTTATTGAACTGTATAGCCTCCATCAATAACTGCCGCCTGGCCCGTAATTCCTTTTGCCGCATCACCGGCCAAAAAAATCGCATAATCTGCAATCTCTTCCACCGTAAGAAGCCTCTTTTGCGGTACTAACGGATAAATGACTTCCTCCAGTGCTTTTTCAATAGGAACATTTCTTGTTTTAGCAAGGTCATTCAGCTGATTTCTTACGAGTGGTGTGTCTACATAGCCCGGACAGATGGCATTAACCGTAATGCCATGTTCAGCAGCCTCCAACGCCGCGACTTTAGTTAAGCCTATAACACCATGCTTTGCACTGTTATATGCAGCCTTGCCTGCAAACCCCACAAGTCCATTGATGGAAGCCATGTTAAGTATCCGGCCAGATTTTTGTTTTTTCATGATTGGCATCGCGTGCTTTATAGCCACGAATGGAGCAGTCAGCATTACTTTGATCATGAATTCAAACTTCTCAGTTGGAAATTCGTCTATAAATGAAACATGCTGCAGCCCTGCATTATTTATCAGCACATCCAAAGCACCGAATCGGCTGACAGTTTCATTAATGGCCGCCTGTATATCTGACTCTGATGTGACATCACATTTTAGCCCAAGCGCTTCAAAACCTTCATTCTGCAGGTTTTCTGCAGCTTTTTTCACGGCAGCTTCCTGAATATCCGTCAGAACAATTCTCGAGCCCTGTTCGGCAAACCTCTTGCCAATTTCATAGCCAATTCCCTGCGCTGCACCAGTGATAAAAACGACTTTATTTTGTACCATGAATAAGCTCCTTTCAAAAACAAAGCCGGGGCCCTGTTTGATGAGCCCCTGCCGAAATTAAATTCCTAATCCGAATGAGAATAATACAATCGCTATGGCTAAACCAATCAGCGGGACAATTACCGTAACAGCAGCCACTGCTCCATATGCTGCCTGGTGGGTTTCACCACAGATTGCCCGTACAGTGGTAACAACATAGCCATTATGCGGCAAAGAGTCGAGAGCTCCGGAAGAAATGGCAACCGTCCTGTGCAGGGCTTCTGCATTAACGCCCATGTCCATATAATGCGGTGCCAGAATTGGCAGTGCGATTGCCTGGCCTCCTGAAGCTGACCCAGTCATCCCGGCGATCACACTTACGGCTATGGCACCACCAATTAGCGGACTGCCAGGAATGCTCGTCATCCAATCAACTGCTGTGGCAAATGCAGGCACTGCTTTTGCTACTCCGCCAAACCCAACGACAGCAGCCGTATTGCCTATAGCAATCAATGCACCTAATGTTCCATCAGACACAGCATTCCAGAAATTAGTGAAATACTTTCGGTTCAATAGATATGTGGCAATGACTCCACCCAGCAAGGCAAGAATAAGTGCAGATTGTGCAAGTGAATCATGAAAAACGAAGGAAATAATTAAAACCACAACTAATGGTACAACACCCATAATTGGATGCGGTAAATCCTTATTTTCTGTTACAGGATCCTGCTTGCGGGATTCAAACGTTTCTCCTTTGTTTACAGCCTTGGTAATCATGCGCTTCAGCCACCAGTAGCCGAAGATCATCATGAACACAGCCACAATTAAGCTGACTTCCCAGCCCGCATATGGAGTTGTTCCTAGGAATTCAATCGGGATCCAGTTTTGAATTTCAGGTGAACCTGCAGAAGTCATCGTAAATGTTACAGATCCAAAAGCCAGTGCTGCAGGGATAAATCTTCTCGGCAGATTTGCCTGCTTAAATAAACTCAACGCCATTGGATATACAGAGAAGGCGACAACGAATAAACTGACTCCGCCATAAGTTAAAATGGCACAGGACGCGACTATGGCAAGAACGGCATATTTCATTCCAAGCTTATCCACGACCATTTTGGATACACTGTCAGCCGCACCGCTATCCTCCATTACCTTTCCAAAAATAGCACCTAATAGGAACATCAGATACCATGATGTGACAAATCCCGAAAAGCCGGACATATAGTTCCCGACCAAGTTGGCCTCTCCTTCTCCTGCCAGCTGCGGAAATAAAGGCATACCGCTAAAAAGAGCTACAAACAGCGCAGATAATGGACCGACCACCAGCAGGTTCATTCCCCGCATCGTCAGGTATATCAGCAGGGCAAGCCCGCCTATTAACCCAATCATACTTAGCATTTCATTTCCCCCTTTGTTTTAAATATAAGAAAATAAACTAGTCACCCCTCCTTTTGCAAACGTTTTCAAAAAAAGATAAAAAAATAACTTCTTGTGAAATGTTATTGCAAGAAGTGTGCCAACAAAAAAATACTTCTTGGTAAAGGGAATGGTGAACATTTAATGAATTATTTTTCCGGAAATCTGGAACGGGCAGGGAGCAAGTCCTCCAATTTAATAGAATAGTTTTCTGACAATTCCGTCTAACTAAGGGTTATCAGTATTAAAGATTCCTAGAATCAAAAAAGTCCAGAATTCTGGAATATATTCCGGAATTCTGGACTTTTTAAACCTATACAATTCCATATTTCTTTAACTTTTCGTACATGGACGATTTACTGATGCCAAGAGCATTTGCTGCTGCTATTCGGTCATTATTATATTTGCTCAAGCTTTGTGACAGAATCCGCTTCTCTGTTTCCTCAAGAATATCCTTCAAATTCTTTTTTCCAACCGGATATACAGCAGTTTCTTTCATATAATCCGGCAATGATTCTGTGGTGATAGTTTCATTGCTTGTCAGGTGAATGGATGCCTCGATTACATTTTCAAGCTCCCTGATATTTCCGGGCCAGCTGTATTGATGAAACTTTTCTATGACTTCCTCTTCAATTGCACTTATTCTCTTTCCCGATTTTTTCGTTATTTTCTTGATAAAGCTGTCGATTAGAAGGGGTAAGTCCTCCATCCTGTCGCGCAAAGAAGGAACCATGAACGGCACTACATTAATTCGATAAAATAAATCCTCCCTAAAACGCTTTTCCTCCATCATTTTTTCGAGCGGTCTGTTAGTTGCAGCAATAATCCGGACATCCACTTTAACCGGAGAAGTTGACCCAACACTTTCAATCTCGCCTTCCTGCAGGGCACGCAATAGCTTCACTTGCATATTAAGCGGCATATCCCCGATTTCATCCAAAAACAAGGTCCCTCCATCTGCGAGCTGAAATTTTCCTTTTTTACCGCCCTTTTTCGCCCCTGTAAAAGCTCCCTCTTCATAGCCAAACAGTTCAGACTCCAGCAGATGTTCAGGAATGGCCCCACAGTTAATTTTTACAAATGGCTGATGGCTCCTGCTGCTGAGCTGATGAATGCTGTGGGCAAACAGTTCTTTGCCGGTCCCGCTTTCCCCGCGGATTAAAACGGAAATATCACTGGCTGCCACCATTTTCACCTTTTCTTTCAGGCTGTGAATCTGGCTTGAGCTTCCTAATATATCATCGAGGCTGTATTTTACACTTGGATCAATTCCCTGGATATAGCTCTGGATTTTTGTGAGCATGCTCTTTACATGGCTGTTCATCTGCATCCATTCCTTTGTATCCCTAAAGAAAACCGTCCCGAATGCGCCAATTACCTCGCCATCAGAAAAAATGGGAATGCGGTTTGCTATCATATAGTTGCCTCTTATAAATTGCAAGTCCGCAATTTCTTCCTTTCCTGATTCTGCCACTATATGCATTCGTGAATTTTCAATAACCCCCGATACATGCTTCCCCAGAACCTGTTCCCTCTCCACCTCAAGGAAATCGCAATAATTTTTATTGATGTAAATGATCGTTCCTTCTTTATTTACAACGACAAGCCATCCAAAGGCGTTTTCTACAATGGTTTCAACCATTTGAACAGGCAAATCAAATAATGCACTTTTCATTTTTGATCCCCTCATTTTGGACATTCTACTATTATAAACACCATTTTATCATATTTTTCTGACAACAAATTCATTTCAATAGGTATTCCATTTGCGTTTACTGTCCATACCATTAGTAATCCGTGCAGACATGGGAGGTGTTTCAGCTGAAAGGCATATATTTGATCAATCCCCACTGGCAATACTTAAACAAGCCCAAAGAAGAATGTATTCAGCTGCAAAAACAGGCACTGGAATCCTATATTTTGAACCATAATATTTATACAGTGAAGCTAAATCAATGGCAGCTGAACGACTACTACACCATTCCACATGCCCTATTGTATGATTTGAAGAAAAAGAAAGCAGAGCTGGATATCCTGCTTCTTTATTCTGAAGAGGTCCTTGAAGACTTTATCCATTCTTATCCGGCGAGATGGCTGATTCTGAAAAGCTTCTTCAATGAGGTTGTATTTTGCGCTAACCAAAAAGAGAACTCTCTTGAAGGCGCAGGTTAAATCAATTACAAGTCACAAAAAACCTGCAGCTCCAAACTGCAGGTTTCATTCTTTCGTTTATACTTATGAAACATGCGCCAATTCTTTAGACTCCTTTAATTTCCGGTCATATACAAGAGTCGTCAGAATGGCAAAGACAAATAGAACCATTAATACAGCAAACAGCATGGAGATTCCATAAAGATCAACCAGAATCCCCCCCAGTAAAGGGCCGATCATCCTTCCGCCTGTAGCTGTGCTGTTTACGATTCCCTGGTAAAACCCTTCCCTCCCTTTAGGAGCAAGCTGGTTGGCAATGGTCGGAACAGCTGGCCATATCAGCATTTCGCCTACTGTCAGAATAACCATGCTGATGACAAATGCGGAGAACTGTTCTGCGATCGCCGCAACAGCAAACGAGCCAATAAATATAACCATTCCGGCGACCATCTGAATCTTTAATGTTTTAAACCATTTTACCATTGCACTGATAACCGGCTGCCCCAAGACAATCAGGGCTCCATTAATAGTCCACAGCAAACTGTATTGCTTTAACGAAATGTTCAGCTCCTGTGTATAAGCGGCAATAGTCGATTGCCATTGAACATATCCTACCCAGCACAATAAATAGCCCGCACATAATATGAGCAGCGCATAAAGCTTGGTATGATTTTTAACCAGGCCATTTTCCTGAAGGATGGAGGTCTGCTGACCGGAAACTGTGTTTATTCCCCTGTAGCCAAAAACAGCGATCAATAAAAAAATGATATACATAACAGTATTGGCCAGAAAAATTAACTGAAAAGAGTACGAGGCCACAAGACCGCCAAGAGCAGCACCAATGGCAACACCTGCGTTCTGGGCTACATAGATGGCATTGAAGGCTTTACGTCCTCCTTCTTTCCAGACTGATCCGGCCATCGCAAACATAGAAGGAAAAACAATCCCGGATCCAAATCCGACAAAGGTAAGGAATACCACATATGCAGGCCAGCCATGCCAAAAGGTCAAACCGAGGAGCGCCATTACTGTGATGACAATTCCAAGAAGAATCGAACGATAGCCGCCAACTTTATCATAGAGGCTCCCCCCTATTAAATTTCCTGCGACACTGGCAGCTGCGTTCACCATTAGGACCAGGCCTGCTACCGATAAGGATTTGCCTAAGTGGTCATGAATGTAGATTGTATTAAGAGGCCACAAAAAAGAAGATCCGGTTACATTCACTGCCATCCCAATAATTAAAAGCCATAAGGTCCGCGGCATAAGATAACGCCCCTTTTTTCGTATTTTTTATGTTTAGCCGGTGAATTATCTCCCGGACACTATTTCGAAATCCAAAATAATTTTAGTTGGTTTTTCCTGTCCTTGCAATAGGTTTTTAATCGATTTTAATAGACAGAATACTTCTTCTTTTTCACTTAAAGATTCAGAAAAGTAAAGCCCCGATCCTCGGTGGATCGGGGCTTTGCCATAATTATTTATGACGATTGTTCCGGTTCTGGATGAAATTTCGATTTAACAGGCTGTCCGCCTGATTTTTCATAGTTCTTTTTCGACTGCTTTACCGCGTCGAAGTCCCGGCCAAATTCAACATCCTGGTTATTGGCGCCATTGCGGGTCTTTTGTTCCGGATTGTTTTGTTTTGATCGCTTTTTTACCATCTGTGAACCACTCCTTAATGAGGAAGAATTATCATCTGATTTTGGAGTTGCTGCAGCTGGAGCCTCATACGATGAAGCTGTTCCCGCTGCTGGGAGTTGGCGCTATGGGCCATCTGGGTTATATCATTATAAGCAGCTTCCAAAGACTGAAGCGCATTGGAGTATTCGAAATCATTGTAATGCTCCTGTGTTCTTCCCGATTCAAACTGCTCCTGCGCAAAACGGATTGCATCCTCACACTGCTGAAGAAGTGTATCCATTGATTCACGGGTTGCCATGGTATGTTCCCCTCCTTGAAGAATGGGTATAGAAGCTTGCATGCTTCATGAATTAGTTTGTTCATTTTTCCGTAATCCTTACCACTGTATTTCCTGCCAATTCCCCTTTTATAAGGTTTTGCGTCATGATAAGATTAATTTTATGAAAGCACTCATAATGATTTTCACCATATAGATTACTCTTTGATTAAGGAGGGATAATTGTGGATAAAGTAAATCCTTTTCCATATGCATCCGATAATAAACGGTACCATACATGGAATTATCATTTGCGCAGTGAATTTGGCCATAAGGTTTTTAAAGTGGCACTTGATGGCGGCTTTGATTGCCCAAACCGTGATGGGACGGTCGCACACGGAGGGTGTACGTTCTGCAGCGCCGCCGGTTCTGGAGACTTTGCCGGGAACCGCACTGATGATTTGGACACACAGTTTAATGCAATCAAAACAAAAATGCATCATAAATGGAAAGACGGAAAATATATGGCCTATTTTCAGGCTTTTACCAATACACATGCCCCTGTTGAAGTGCTTCGTGATATGTATGAGCGGGTGCTTGAGCAGGAAGGGGTTGTCGGGCTGTCTATTGCAACCCGCCCTGACTGCCTGCCTGATGATGTAGTTGACTATCTGGCAGAGCTTAACAAGCGGACTTACCTCTGGGTAGAGCTCGGGCTGCAGACTGTACATGAAAGAACTGCCCTTTTAATTAACCGCGCACATGATTATCAGTGCTATGTGGAGGGAGTAAGCAAGCTCCGCAAACATGGAATCCGCATCTGTTCCCACATTATTAATGGGCTTCCGCTTGAAACACCGGAAATGATGATGGAAACCGCCCGGGAGGTTGCGAAGCTGGATGTACAGGGAATTAAAATTCATCTCCTTCATTTATTAAAGGGAACCCCGATGGTTAAACAATTTGAAAAGGGCATGCTTGAGTTTCTGTCACTTGATGAATATATAAATTTAGTATGTGACCAGCTGGAAATTTTACCGCCGGAAATGATTGTACACCGCATCACCGGTGATGGGCCAATCGACTTGATGATCGGGCCAATGTGGAGTGTTAATAAGTGGGAAGTCCTTAATGGCATTGATGCAGAATTAAAGCGAAGAAACAGCTGGCAAGGTAAATTTTACAATCCAAGTCAAGTGGAGGCATCGTCATGAAGCTTGAAAGAATCTTACCATATGCAAGACAGCTGCTTGAGAAAGCAATATCACCTGGAGATATCGTTATTGATGCCACTCTGGGCAACGGCCATGATACCGTATTTCTGGCTGATTTGGTGGGACCTAACGGCAGAGTTTATGGATTCGATATTCAGGAAGAGGCTGTCATGAGTACAAAAACACGCCTGGCTGATCACGAACTGTCAGACAGGGCTACCCTTTTCCAAACAAGTCATGAACACATTCTTGAGAATGTACCGCCTGTCCACCATGGAAAAATAACAGCAGCCATATTTAATTTAGGCTACTTGCCCGGGGGCGATAAAGATATTGTCACCCGTCCGCAGACAACCATTTCTGCCATCGATCAGCTTTTAGAACTGATGGCTCCGGAAGGGATCATTCTTTTGGTGATTTATCACGGCCATATAGAAGGTGCTGTAGAGCGCGATTATCTGCTCCGATATGTCAAGCAGCTGGATCAAAGCCTCGTCCATGTTTTGCAGTATCAGTTTATTAATCAAAAAAATAACCCGCCGTTTATCGTTGCAATTGAAAAACGTTAATATGGTGTAAAAGCCTGCAAAAGAATTGCAGGCTTTTACTTATTTCACAAAGACTTTTGCAAAACCAGAAGGCATCATCTTCTGCACTGTCCGGTAAGCTCTTCCGTTCACATAAAAGAAATAGCTCACCATTCCGCCTGTCCTGATCATGCTTTTGGCTAATCGTCTGACATTCCTCTGCTTCCGAACCTTATCATCAGAGAGATAGACCCCCAGCAGGCCACGATTAATCAGTTTATGAAAATGTTTATGAGGCAGCTTTTCCGTATGCTTGTCTGCCTCTGCAACAAAGTGCTTCAATCTCGAAAACAATCTCTCTTCGCTTTCATAGTAAAAGCAGAAATTCAAGTCTCCCCCGGCCTTGTCCTCTTCCTGATCAATCAGATAATCAAGCAGAATGTGGAGGCCCTGGATGTAAGGAAAATATCCATTTCTTATATTAACCGCATGCTCCGCTTTAAAATCATCTCTCAGTGCGTAGGAAACAAGGCAGAAAATCCCGAGTGTCGAACCCGAGCAGGCAGAAAACTCATACCATTCCATCTCGGGTATATCTGAACGATAGTGGTCGAACCAGTTTTGCAGCCGGGGTACTCTTTCTTCGACTGCGACATGCTTATGTATTTGCAGATCACAATAGTAACGGCATAATTCAAGCAGATGTCTTTTTATATGGGGATATTGATTGAGACTCGACAGCACTTTCCTGCAGGATGCTGCTAAATCGGCAAGATAATTTCCATCATCCTGTTCACTTCTCAGCCGATAATAATTTTTCCCTTCTGCGTCAATATCCAGGGCATCCTCCATTGACTCATGAAGTGCGGCAAAATCTCCGGGATCAAGCGAGGTGCTCCGGTCGCAAAGATTGTCCAAATAATCACTGATTGTCTGATAAGCGACAATGAACTTAATCGCTTGTTCATATTTTTCCTTTGCCATCAATGACATAATAGCTCCGCCTTCACAGTGAAACGTTTTATGTTCAATGCTGGCAAGAGCCTGCTTTCTTAACTCCGGATCTGGAATTGCTTCCGCCCGGCCCTTCCAATATGCAAGCTCCTTATGGACAGCAGGCAGAACCTTCCGATAGACATGTGACATCAGGCTAATTGGCATGGAAGGGACACTCATGACAGCAGATACCTCCTTTTGATCAGGTCTGGTGAATAACTTAAGGAAATCATTAAACCACATAACCCAGCGCCTTTAATTGGCTGTTCACGAAATCTTTCGCATATTCAAATACCTCTTCACGTTCAGGTTCATTGAAGACTTCGTGGTAGCACTTTGGCCACTCTTTGAACCTTTTTTCTGAGAAAGGCGCAAGGTTAAACCATTCTCTGACAGTTGTTTTATTCACGATTTTATCATCGCCGCCCTGAACTACGAGAAGGGGTACATCCTGGATATTATCAAGATTCTCAAAGGCCAGCTTTATGGCATAAACAAGTTCCCTGTACCATCTGACCGAAACTTTTGTCACATACAGTGAATCATTTATATCAGCATCAAGGACATCCTGATTCCGCGTCGCCATGTCCACTGACAATCCTGCATCCATTTTCAGGCCGGGCATTACTGAATTGAGTCCAAGCGATAAAAAGTTCAGTAATTTCGAAGGCTGCTGAACTAAACCTAAACATGGGGATGACAAAATCACTCCAGCGAGATTCATTCTTTCTTCCTGCAGCAGGCGAATGGCAATCAGTCCGCCCATGCTGTGTCCCAAAAGAAAAACCGGCAATTCAAATTCATAGGCAGCCTGTACCCAATCTTTAACTTCAATGATATATTCATCGAAGGAATCAATATGGCCCCTTCTGGATCTTGTAGTCATTCCCTGGCCGGGAAGATCTCCCATAATGACATGGAAACCGGCCAAGCGCCACATTTCAATCAGCCAGCCATAACGGCGGTGATGCTCCATTGCCCCATGAACCATGACAATAACGCCCTTTGCCTCTCCTTCAGTTTCCCACTTCCACATAGTCAATCCTCCCTGCCTTTTTACGTACGATCTTATGTAAATATATTATAGCCTAGATGCAAAAATTGTTCATGAATCAGCCCCTTAAAAAACTCTTTTACCAAAATAACGTTTATGATGCCTCATATGATAAAATCAAAATAATCCAACTAATACAGGAGTGTTTACAGATGATCTATCCATATAAAGATAAAGAACCTAAAATTGCAGAATCCGCATTTATTGCAGATTTCACTACCATTACCGGAGATGTTGAAATTGGGGAGGATTCCAGTATCTGGTTCAACTCCGTCATACGCGGGGATGTAGCACCAACTATCATCGGCAGGAAGGTTAATATCCAGGACAATTCCGTCCTGCATCAGAGCCCGAATAACCCGCTTATACTGGAAGACGAAGTAACAGTAGGCCATCAGGTAATCCTTCATAGCTGCATTATCCGCAAGAAAGCTCTAATTGGAATGGGCTCGATTGTCTTAGATCAGGCAGAAATCGGGGAGGGAGCATTTATTGGTGCAGGCAGCCTTGTTCCGCAGGGAAAGAAAATTCCGCCCAATACGCTTGCATTCGGCAGGCCTGCAAAAGTGATCCGTGAGCTGACACCGGAAGATATTAAAGATATGGAACGGATCAGCAGGGAATACGCTGAAAAAGGCCAATACTATAAGTCTTTGCAGAAAAAGCGGAAATAACTCTCCAGCCTTAATAGAATGAGAAATATGCCGATATTAAATATAAGGCAATAGCTATTGGCGGGTGAAGGAATTGAAGATTTATATCGGGGCAATTGTCCTATTCTTATTATTAATAGTGATATTCAGAAAAACCATAATAAAAACGGCACCCATGTTTTTAATTGTCTTCATCCTTGTTTCTGCAGCATTTGTTTATGACAATCTTGCAGGAAGCAAGCCTCCATCAGCCGTGAACAAAATAAAATCCTGGCTTTCTGAACCAGCTGAGAAAGCCACTGCTTTTCTTGGAAACAGCACGGCTGTAATTAAGATCAAGGAAAAAATAATTATTGATGCACCCGCAATCAATCAGTTTCCTGAGCTCCCCAGGGGATGCGAAGTCACGAGCTTATCCATGCTCCTGCAGCATGCAGGGATCAAGGCTGATAAAATGACACTTGCTAAAGAAATAAAGAAAAACCCTGAGCCTTATCGTATAGAAAACGGAAAAATCTATTTCGGACACCCGAATGAAGGCTTCATAGGCGATATGTACTCCTTTGATAATCCTGGTCTGGGTGTTTATCATAAACCCGTAAAAGAAATTGCGGAAAAGTACATGCCCGGCTCCATTGAAGACCTTACCGGATCCGATTTTGAAGACTTAAAGATTCATTTGTCAGATGGCAGACCTGTATGGATAATTATCAACACAGCCTATAAACAGCTTTCTGATGACTTTTTTCAGACCTGGCATACTCCGAGCGGAAAAATTCAGATTACCTATAAAGAGCATTCAGTCCTGATAACGGGCTATGACCAGAAATACATGTACTTCAACGACCCGCTCACAGGCGAAAAAAATAAAAAAGCACCCATACCCGATTTTGAAAAAGCATGGGTGCAGATGGGAAAGCAGGCTATTACCTATGTCCCATAAGAAAAGCGGAAGCGCCTTGCCCACCCCCGACAAGCACAAGACGAACCTTCCGGAAAGGCGTCCTTTGCCTTTTTGGGAGGGGTGGCTTGTGACCTCGAGGGGGTAGGCGCTGGAGCTAGACAATTATCTAAATTAAGAAATTTATACATTCTTATACCTAAAAGCGTCCACCAGGGTATTCCTGATGGACGCTTTTGATTAGCCTTTAAGAGGCTGCAAATCTTTATCTAACAAGTATTCTTTTTCAAAGGAGTATTTTTTCTCCACATATACCTGATGCCAAACCATGAACATCAGAACTGTCCAGATTTTGCGGCTGTTGTCCGCTTTATCCTGACAATGGTCTTCAAGCAGCTGCAATACATAGTCTTTATTAATCAGATGCTCTGTATTGCTTTCACGGATGATATTCTTCGCCCACTCATTCATTTCGTCCTTCAGCCAGTGGCGGATTGGCACAGGGAACCCAAGCTTTTTGCGGTTCAGCACATGATCCGGAACGACTCCTTCGGCAGCTTTGCGAAGAATATACTTCGTAGTGCCATTTGCCGTTTTCAGGCTGGTCGGTATTTTAGAAGCCACTTCAAAAACTTCTTTATCAAGAAACGGAACACGAAGCTCGAGAGAATGAGCCATCGTCATTTTGTCCGCCTTTAATAAAATATCTCCTCGCATCCATGTATGAATGTCGATATACTGCATGCGATCAACCGGATCATAGCCGCGGCTTTCTTCATATAATGGTTTCGTGATATCTGTATAATTTAAATTGTCTTTATATACATGAAGCAGACTGCGCTTCTCTTGTTCTGAAAACATTTTTGCGTTTCCGATGTAGCGCTCTTCCATTGGCGTAACACCGCGTTCAATAAAGCTTTTTCCCTTCATACCCTCAGGCATCATGCTTGCAATCATGCGGAGAAGCTTTTTGCCGATGGCAGGAATTTTATTGAAGACTTCAAGGGATTGTGGTTCACGGTAAATATTATAGCCGCCAAACAGCTCATCGGCTCCTTCACCCGAAAGAACGACGGTTACGTGCTTACGGGCTTCTCTTGCCACAAAATAAAGCGGCACACATGCCGGGTCGGCAAGCGGATCGTCCATGTGCCACATAATTCTTGGAATTTCATTCATGTATTCCTCAGGAGTAATGATATAGCTGATGTTTTCGACACCCAGCTTTTCTGCTGTTTCTTTCGCTACATCCACCTCGCTGAATCCATTGCGTTCAAAACCGACAGAAAATGTTTTAATAGCAGGATGGAATTCCTTCGCAATCGATGCAATGATGGAAGAATCGATTCCGCCTGAAAGGAAAGAACCTACAGGAACATCGGCACGCATATGCATTTTGACCGAGTCGAATAACACGTCTCTAATTTCTTTTGTAAAATCAGCTTCTGATTTCTGCACTGGATGGAAAGCAGCTTTCCAATAGCGCTTAATATCCATCGGAGCACCGATTTTTTTAGTAAAATAATGGCCTGGCTCCAGCTTGTGGATTCCCTCTGACATTGTGTTTGGCTCGGGCACAAACTGATAGGTCAGATAATGCTGCAGGGAGTCATAGTTTAATACATCATTCTGAAGTGCCAATAGAATGCTCTTCTTCTCTGATCCAAAGAACGTGCGGTCTCCCTTATCGTAATAAAAGAAAGGTTTAATCCCAAATGGATCTCTGGCTCCATATAAAGACTGCTCCTGTTTATCCCATATGACAAACGCAAACATACCGCGCAATTTTTCAACAGCTTTTTCTTTCATATGGCTGTAAAGGGCAATGATGACTTCTGTATCTGAGCTTGTTTCAAAGCTTAGGCCAGCTTTGAGAAGTTCTTCACGAAGTTCCACATAGTTGTAGATTTCACCATTAAAGATAATCCAATAACGCTCATTCTCGTAAGTCAGCGGCTGGTGTCCGCTTTCAATATCGATAATGCTAAGCCGGCGGAAGCCAAATTGAATATGATCATCAAAATAGTATCCTGAGTCATCCGGACCCCGGTGTGTAATGATATCATTCATATTTTGGAATTGTTCTTTATCTGCGTCACGGTAATTTTGTGCTTTTTCATGTACACAACCAATAAAACCACACATTATGTACGTCACCTACTCCATTCTATTCTCAATATTTAGATATAGCCTTAACGGCTCCTTTGTCTCAGAAAACATACCCTATAATACTACCACTAATCATTTATAATTAGCACGTGGATTATAAAAAAAATATGCGCGGAAAATTAAGCCATTATCCGAAGTTTACACGATAACATATAATTATAAACGACTAAAGAGCATAAAGACCGAAAAGTGAATTATCACCCTATATGTATAAAGACGCAAAAAAGAAAGCGGGAGTTACATAGTAAATGCAACTCCCACTTTTTAAATTTATTATTCAGCTTCAGAACGAAGAATTTCTGCCTTGTCAGTACGCTCCCAAGGAAGGTCAACATCTGTACGTCCGAAATGTCCGTAAGCAGCTGTCTGCTTGTAAATTGGGCGGCGAAGGCCAAGCATGTTAATAATTCCTGCAGGACGAAGATCAAAATGCTTTCTTACTAAATCAACTAATACATCTTCATCCACTTTGCCGGTTCCAAATGTATCAACAGAAATTGAAACAGGCTGTGCCACACCGATTGCATAAGCAAGCTGAACTTCCACTTTTTCTGCCAAACCGGCTGCTACAATGTTCTTCGCAACATAACGTGCGGCATATGCAGCAGAGCGGTCAACCTTCGTAGGATCCTTGCCGGAGAACGCACCGCCGCCATGGCGTGCATATCCGCCGTAGGTATCAACAATGATTTTGCGTCCAGTCAGACCAGCATCCCCTTGAGGTCCGCCGATCACAAAACGTCCAGTCGGGTTGATGAAGTACTTTGTATTCTCATCGATTAGTTCTTTTGGAACAACCGGGTTAATAACATGTTCCTTCAGGTTGCGCTGGATTTGCTCCAGGCTGATTTCAGGGTGATGCTGAGTAGAAATAACGATTGTGTCAATGCGGACAGGCTTGTCATTTTCATCATACTCAACCGTTACCTGAGTTTTTCCATCCGGACGAAGGTAAGGAAGGATCTCTTCTTTACGAACTTCAGTCAGGCGGCGGGAAAGTTTATGTGCCAAAGAAATCGGAAGAGGCATAAGCTCTTTCGTTTCGTTGCAGGCAAAACCGAACATTAAGCCCTGGTCTCCTGCACCGATTGCTTCGATTTCCTGATCGCTCATTTGTCCTTCGCGTGCTTCAAGTGCCTGGTCAACACCCATTGCGATATCTGCAGACTGCTCATCAATGGAAGTTAACACTGCACATGTTTCTGAATCGAAACCATATTTAGCACGGGTATAACCGATTTCTTTTACCGTTTCACGAACGATTTTTGGAATATCTACGTATGTAGATGTTGTGATTTCACCTGCAACTAATACAAGTCCAGTTGTTACAGAAGTCTCTGCAGCAACACGGGCATTCGCATCTTTAGCTAAAATCGCATCTAAGATTGCATCAGAAATTTGGTCACAGATTTTATCCGGATGACCTTCAGTAACTGATTCAGAAGTAAACAAACGACGTTTTGTTGACATCTGGCTTCCTCCTTATAAATAGAAAATTGAGAGAGAAATAAGAAATGGGGAAGCGGAAAATTAATTTTTCCCTGTCATTTCATGGATCTCTGTTTGATACGGAACTCATTCCCTTAGTAGTATGAAATAAACATGGAGTTTTTATTAGAAAAATAGACAGCGCCGGCAAGAATGCCAGGTATCCATAATTCATGCGCATGCCAAAAACTCACATAAATAGTACATTCCAAAAGCCGTTCATCCCATTGCCAGTTAAAAAGCGTAAGCACCCGGGGGTGCTGGAGCTAGATAAGCAAAATAAAAAACCTTCTCATTAGTGAAAAGGTTGAAAGCAAATCGATTCGCGCCTTTCACTCTTATCGTTCAAGGAATTACGTCCTTGCGTCAGGTTAGCACCTTTGCTGATTATTGCCTTTAGCAGGTTGCTGGGTTTCATAGGGCCTGTCCCTCCACCAGCTCGGGATAAGAGAGTATCCGTTCAAGGTTGAATCATACCGTATTTTATCGAACCATGTCAACAGATTTTCATTATTTTTCACCGTTAAATTTCGGCTTAAAAATGTACGCTTCCCCTTTACAGAGAACAGCTTCCATCGTCACACTTTTTCTTTAGAAATTTTTTCCTGTTTTTCGCAATCCATTTGTATACCGGATCGCCGAGAATTGCAGTGAATGGTACATATAAAAGGATGCTGATGAAAAAGGATGCAGGAAAGAGGAACAGCAGTCTCCTTACCGCATAGTACCCCTTTTTCACGCTGCCGGAGGGGGTAATAATATGAAGCTCCCTCCGCAAATCGTGTCTGGAAAATGAGATAGACCCAGGCTCTTTTTCATATTCCTGCAGGGAAATCCACTCCACTTTATTCAGCCAATCGAGTTTTTTAAGGATTCTCTTTGTTTCCTTGCATAAGGAGCATGTTCCATCATATAGGGCAATTGTCTTCATTTTAGATCAGTCCCGTGGTAAAATTAACACTTTCTTCTATAATAGCATATATCGGTTATAAGGCGATTAAAGTGGATTACCTGTCCAATTGTGACAATTTAATAACAGAGACAAAAAAGTTTCGTAATAGTATAGACTAATCATTTCAATGTGTTATACTAATTTCGAGATGTAATCACTTTCATAAAAAAATCGGGAAAAAGGAAGGTATTCATCAGATGAACTCTGTAAGCATATCAAACGAATTGAGTGAATTATTAAATGGCAGCAACATTCAAGTGCAATTATCCGTTCCTCAGCTTGTGGAAAAAGTTTTAAACCGCAATGAAGGGTCCCTTACTTCCACTGGGGCTGTACGCGCTACTACAGGAAAGTATACAGGGCGTTCCCCTAAAGATAAATACATTGTTGAAGAAGCATCAAATAAAGATAAAATGGACTGGGGCAGCGTAAACCAGCCAATCTCTGAAGAAGCATTCTCTAATCTTTATAATAAAGTAATCAATTACTTAAAAGAAAAAGAAGAAGTATTTGTTTTCAAAGGCTTCGCAGGTGCTGATAAAAAACACCGCATGCCTATCCAGGTGATCAATGAATATGCATGGCATAATCTTTTTGCACACCAGTTATTCATTCGCCCGGCAGAAGACGAGCTATTGGATCATCAGTCAGAGTTCACAGTCATTTCTGCTCCTAATTTCAAAGCAGACCCTGCTGTTGACGGCACAAAGTCAGAAACATTCATTATCATTTCATTTGAGCGCCGCACTGTTTTAATTGGCGGAACAGAATATGCAGGTGAAATGAAAAAGTCCATCTTCTCTGTGATGAACTATATGCTTCCAGAAAACGGAATCCTTCCGATGCACTGTTCATCAAACGTTGGACGTGAAGGTGATGTGGCTTTATTCTTTGGCTTATCCGGAACAGGAAAAACAACTTTATCTGCAGATCCGAACCGCAAGCTGATCGGTGATGACGAGCATGGCTGGTCTGCGAATGGAGTCTTCAATATTGAGGGAGGATGCTACGCGAAATGCATCAACTTATCCCGCGAAAAAGAACCGCAAATTTTTGATGCAATCCGCTTTGGAGCTGTGTTGGAAAATGTGGTGGTAAACAGCGAAACCCGGGTTGCAGATTACGATGACAGCACTTTAACTGAAAATACACGTGCGGCATACCAGCTTCAGGCCATCGATAATATCGTTGACCCAAGCATTGCCGGACACCCTAATACAATCGTATTCTTAACAGCTGACGCATTTGGCGTATTGCCTCCAATCTCTAAACTGTCAAAAGAGCAGGCAATGTACCATTTCTTAAGCGGCTATACATCCAAGCTTGCAGGAACTGAGCGGGGCATTACATCACCGCAGGCAACGTTCTCTACATGCTTTGGATCACCTTTCCTTCCGCTTCCTGCAAATCGTTATGCTGAAATGCTAGGCGAGAAAATCGATGAGCATAACGCAAAAGTCTTCCTTGTAAACACAGGATGGACTGGCGGAGAGTATGGAGTCGGCGAACGCATGAAGCTTGCCTACACCCGTGCTATGGTGGAAGCTGCACTAGAGGGTGAACTAAACAACGTAGAAACAATCAAGGACGAAATTTTCGGTCTGGAAATTCCTCAGCACGTGACAGGAGTGCCTGATGAAGTTCTTCAGCCAAACAAAACATGGGCAGATCAGGCTGCTTATGAAGCTAAAGCAAAAGAGCTTGCTGCTAAATTCCGTGAAAACTTCAAGAAGTTTACAAGCGTTTCTTCTGACATTGAAGAAAAAGGCGGACCAATCGCATAATATAAAAAAGAATTGCCGTTTGCGCGGCAATTCTTTTTTTTGAGTTTGCAGAAACACATTGAACAAAAAAACGCCGGACTCTGTCCAGGCGCGCTCTTCTAGTTTGTTGAGTTTAAGGAAACAAGCTGATAAGTAATGAGTGTCTGGCTGTTTTCCCACTCCACTTTTCGGATGACTCCCATTCCGTTCAGGTCGCCGTCAATTGTTCTTTTTACTTCGACCGGGATATCGAGCGGATATAATCTATACCCTTCTTTGACAAGTGAAAAGTAATTCTCATCAAGTCTTTTTTCCCTTCCCTTTGTCACGATCATTGTGTTCAGCTCTAAAGGCATACCCATTGGTATCTCTCCTTCATTCTTTATACTTTCCTCTATTTTACCCCACCTTTTTCTGCTCTGAAAGCCTTTAAGCGAAAATCATTTGTCATTCATGACTTTTCATCCACGCACCTAAATCCTCTACCGTCTTCCGGTTTACGGCTGGCGGAAAGTAGTGGGTATAGTCAGGGAAATACCAGCTATCCACTTTTTTGTTAAGAGCCTTCAGCCTTTTTTCGAGGCGATAGGAATGCTCCACCGAGACGTTATGATCCTGTTTTCCATGAATGATTAAGACAGGTGCCTGCAGCTGCTCCAGCTGAAAAAGCGGGGTGCGGTATTTATACCGTTCCGGAAACTTTGTCGGAGTTCCGCCGATTACCCGTTTCATCATTCTCCGGAGATCCTTGCGCTCCACATAGGTGAGAAACATATCACTGACCCCTCCCCATGTTACAATGGATGCGGCTTGCGGAAACTCGATTGCAGTAAGCAATGCCATTACGCCGCCTCGGGAAAAACCAAATATATGAACTCTTTTTACCCGGGCATGCTCCTGAAGAAGGGTAAACGCAGCAAACGCGTCCTGTCTGTCCTCCCCTGCAAAGTCTTCATTTCCATCCCCTCCTTGATTTCCTCTATAAAAAGGCGCGAATACAATAAAACCTTCACAGGCAAACTGGACAATCCGGGAAGGCCGTACTTTCCCGACATTTTTTATGCCTCCTCTCAGGTAAAGGAATCCATCATATAGCTCCTCCCCCTTTGGCTCTGCCAGCAGGCCTTTTATATGTAATCCATTTGCCTGATAAGTAACAACAGATAATTCAATTGCCGGATTTGGTGAAGGGAATCTCTGTTTATTGATGATTTGGCCGTTCCTGAATTCCATTTTCTCATCCTCCCTCTTGAGGCTTCCTTTTAGTTTGAGCTTTTAGACCTTCCTCTAAAAATATTTCCATGGGCATTCACACATTTTTTCGATTTTCATACGATATCCTAGGCTTTTTAATCTGACTTTTTAGCATAAGGGAGGTCTTATGGCTTATGAAAAAATGGATGAAAACCAGCATACTGCTTATGCTTGCAGTGATACTGATCGTTCCATTGGCAGCCTGCGGAAAGGATGAAATGCAAACGGTCCGCATTGCTGAAGTGACACGTTCCATCTTCTATGCTCCACAATATGTAGCCCTTGAGAAAGGTTTCTTTGAAGAAGAAGGACTTAAAGTAGAGCTTACAACAACAGCCGGTGGAGATAAAACAATGACCGCGCTCCTGTCGGATAGCGCTGATATTGCGCTAGTAGGTTCAGAAACTTCCATTTACGTTTCGGCACAGGGCTCCAATGATCCGGTCATTAACTTTGCACAGCTTACCCAAACGGATGGAACATTCCTGGTTTCGCGCAACAAAATCGATAACTTTTCATGGGATATGCTGGAAGGCAAAACATTTCTAGGGCAGCGTAAAGGCGGCATGCCGCAGATGGCCGGCGAGTTTGTATTGAAAAAGCATGGCATTGACCCGCACCAGGATTTGGATTTAATCCAAAATATTGATTATGCCAATATTGCTCCAGCTTTCGCTTCCGGCACCGGTGAATTTGTCCAGCTTTTTGAACCTACTGCAAGTGTATTTGAAAAAGAAGGAAAAGGATATATTGTTGCTTCCTTTGGAACCGAGTCCGGACATATACCTTATACCACATTCATGACGAAACAAAGCTATATTGATGAAAATAAGGAAACAGTCGAGAAATTCACAAGAGCAATTTATAAAGCACAGCAATGGGTTGAGCAGCATAGCTCGAAGGAAACGGCAGAAGCTATTCAAGGATACTTTGACAACACTGAGCTTGAAATCATTGAAATGGTAGTAGACCGCTATAAGAGTCAGGGATCTTTTGCAACAGATCCTATTCTGGATACTGAAGAATGGGATAATCTGCAGAACATTATGGAAGAAGCAGGAGAGCTCCCTAAGCGCTTAGAGCATGGCACACTTGTCAACACAGAGATTGCTGAAGGGGTAATGAAGTAACTAAACGAAAGAGGAGGCCGACATGGATTTTCTGAAAGTTGATGCTGTCCACCACACTTATTTTACAAAAACCTCTGCTGTCACGGCCCTCTCCGATGTTTCGCTTGATGTGGAGGAAGGAGAATTTGTTTCCTTCCTCGGTCCAAGCGGATGCGGTAAGACAACATTGCTTTCCATCATAGCAGGCCTGTTTGAACCCACAGAAGGCACTGTCACACTTGAAGGAAAGCGGGTTGAAACAGCAGAAAATGAAATTGGCTATATGCTTCAGCAGGATTATCTTTTTCCCTGGAAGAACATTGAAGAAAATATACTGCTGGGGCTGAAAATCGGTAATAGCCTCACTCCTGACAAAAAAGCTTATGCACTGAAGCTCCTTCAGGAGATGGGACTGAAAGGTGTAGAGTCACAGTTTCCGAAACAGCTTTCAGGGGGAATGCGCCAGCGGGTTGCCCTTGTAAGAACACTTGCAACCGGGCCAAAGCTGCTTATGCTTGATGAACCCTTTTCCGCATTGGATTATCAAACCAAACTAAAGCTTGAGGATCTGGTCTCTGACACGCTTAAATCTTTCGGAAAGACGGCCATACTGGTTACCCATGATATTGGCGAGGCAATCAGCATGAGTGATCGTGTTTTTCTCTTCTCCGCAAGGCCCGGACAGCTTCATAAGACATTTGTAATACCAAAAGAATTAAGAAATGAGACCCCTTTTAACGCAAGAAATCATGAAGCATATCCAGCGATTTTTCAAACTATATGGAAGGAGCTGGAGTCCCTTGAGCCCGCAGGAGAACGTTAAATTCCTCCACCAGAAATATATCCGGTCGCTGAACCGTGAAAAGAAATGGGTCCGCTTCTATCAGGCTGTCATATTTTTCGTGTTTTTTTCAGGATGGGAGCTTGCAAGCCAAAAGCAATGGATTGACCCGCTGATTTTCAGTGCGCCTTCTAAAGTATGGGGATTACTTTTAACCAAACTACAGGATGGCACCTTGATGGTGGATTTAGGCTACACTTTGTCAGAAACGGTATTTGGGTTCATTTTGGGCACATTTTTAGGCACATTCCTGGCAGCCATCCTCTGGTGGTCACCAATGCTTTCAAAAATAGCGGATCCCTATCTGGTTGTCCTGAATTCAATGCCAAAGGTTGCTCTTGGCCCTATTTTAATTGTTGCTTTAGGCCCGAGCTTTACTTCGATCGTTGCCATGGGTGCGATTATCTCGATCATCATCACAACCATTGTCGTGTATACATCTTTCAAAGAAGTAGACCCCAATTATATTAAAGTGCTTCAGACCTTTGGGGCAAATCGATTTCAAATCTTCAGGGAAGCCATTTTGCCTGCTTCATTTCCGACCATCATTTCAACATTAAAGGTGAATGTGGGGTTATCCTGGGTAGGGGTGATCGTCGGCGAATTCCTTGTATCCTCAAAAGGTCTTGGATACATGATTATTTACGGTTTCCAAGTATTCAACTTCACCCTTGTAATGCTTTCATTGCTTGTAATTGCTGTTTTTGCAACAGTGATGTATCAGCTGGTTGAGCTCCTGGAGAGAAAACTAATTAAGAATGGTTCATAAAAAAAAACGGCAAACCGCATGCCGTTTTTTATTTTTCCTTCAAAATTTTTTTTAGGCTCTTTTCAACTACCTTATCCTTCATGATGAAGCTGTATTGACTGTTCCACCTGTCTTCAAGCAGGTTTTCCCCTGTCAGGATGGGACCGTTTGTTTCAAAGTATTGATTTGTATTGTTGAGGTTTTCCACCTCTGCGAAAAAAATAGCTTTGACAAAACGCTCATTGTCCAAGTTAACTTCATATTCACCAATAAAACGCAGACTATTTAAATCTGCTCCGGTTTCTTCATATACTTCTCTTCTGGCTGCCTCTTCAAGAGACTCACCCTGTTCTCTTTTACCGCCAGGAAATTCCCATCCCCTTTTTTTATGATTCGTCAGCAGCCATTGATCACCATAGCGGCAAATGACCAAAACGTGTTCAGGCTCTGTTTCGAATGCTCTTTTATTAAAAGACATGCGCACTTTCCCGCCATTTTCATCCAAAAAGGTTTCCATGCTTTTCCCTCACTCGATAAGAAAATTTTGATGTTTTCATTATAAAGGTTAATCACGTTTTTAAAAACTTCTGGGGCTAAAGTATCAAATTACATATTTTTGAAACTTTTCTCCTTTTTTGCCCGTAAAATTAGGTGACTAACATAAATAGAGGAGTGTATGTCTTGAAAAAGTCTCTCGCAATCCTTACCGGCTTCTTCATGATTTTAATGCTGACTGCATGTAATGAAACAGCCAAACCAGTTAATGAATCAGCAGCCGGCACAGAAAAGAAAGAAGCAAAAACAGAAGAATCTTCTGAAATGACCTTGGAGGAAGTTTTAAAGAAATCAACGGAGGCTTCGGAAGAGCTAAAGAGCTTCTCAGTTAAAATGGATATGAGCCAGGAAATGAGCTCGGGTGCTGAAGGGGGAAATATGAATATCGATTCTGTCATTGATATGGATGTAACCACAGATCCAATGGCTTTTTATCAGAAAATGACTATGTCAATGGCAGGCGCAGCAGAATCCTATGATATTGAAAGCTATTTTACGGAAGAAGGCATGTTTCTTTATGATGCAGCCGGTCAGCAATGGATGAAGTTCCCTAAAGAAATGTCTGATGATT
The DNA here is from genome assembly GCF_010628845.1 of Bacillus sp. 22-7. NCBI lineage: Bacteria > Bacillati > Bacillota > Bacilli > Caryophanales > Bacillaceae > Bacillus > Bacillus sp. 22-7. The sequence goes on from NZ_NJQY01000030.1 coordinate 23,228, forward strand.
TGCTTCAAATGTCCAGCCAGCAGACGAATCCTGGTGAGGAACTGAAGAAACTGCAGGAATTTGTGGACGATTTCACCTTTGAACAGGACGCAAAAAGTTATATCCTGAAGTTGAAAGCCGATGGAGAAAAATTCAATGATTTCGTGAAGGAAACGGCAGCAGAAACGCTCCCGCCTGAATTGGCCGCCAATGGTGAAATGCTTGATAACATGAACATCAAAGGCGTGGAATATGAAATTGTGATTGATAAAGAAACTTTTTACCCGAGCGTGCTGAATATGATTATGGATATGGAAATCACGGATGAGGGCCAAAAAATCTCCCTGAAGCAGAAAATGAACGGCCAATACTCAAACTATAATAAAGTTGAGGCTATTGCTGTTCCACAGGAAGTTCTTGATACAGCTGTGGAAATGGAAATGTAGAAAAGCTGAGGTGCGGCCTCAGCTTTTTATTTCTATTATTATTTATTTTAGTACTTCGAGAGCTGTCTAGCTTCTGCTCCTACCCCTCGAGGTCACAAGCTTGTCTTGTTGCGGCTCCTAGGGACTCGGAGTCATAAGGGTTTCCACAGGATGTGGCGCTTTTAGTCTGCATTCATACGTGAGCAAGGCGCTTCCGCTATTCTATTTATGTTCCTCTTCTGTCAGGATTCCCATGCTTTCAATATGCTTTCTTGCTTCATCATCTCCAAGATTATAAATCATCCCATATATTTTTTTCATTGTGTCATCATAGGCATCATTTTCACGGTCATAGTGGTATTGAACATAAGGAACATGGGCTCTGAAAAAATTTTGCCATTCTGTTGAATAGTTCTGGTCAAAATATTCTCTTAAGGCAATAATTTCATCATCATTTGCCTCAATTTTATAATTCCAGGTGGAGTCAGTAGCACTTTGAGAAATCTCACCCGAACCAAGCGTTATATAATACGTCTTTTTATTTCCTTCCAATCCTGTCAGCCCCTTTTTTGTTCATTCCTGTGACGCAGATTCAACACCGGTCAGTTTTTCTTTACATAGCACAATATTTTTCATTTCTATAGTTATCGTATCCCACATTTATGATAAAATTATACAAAATTACGATCATTCTTCTTAAGCTTACATATACTAAGTTAAACAAATTGGAAGTCAGCTTTCCAATTTACATGTGGTGAATATTTTTCTGCATCAGGGGTATTAAATTAAGTATACTATAGAAAACCGGAGATTTTTTTAAGGAGGTGTTACCATGAAACTGATTGATGAGCTATATGAACTTTACAGGAATAAGCTGACTGGTGATGAAGAAGATATCGATATGCTCGCTTTTGCCTTCTTAGAGGAAATGGACAGGGAAGACCTGCTGAATATTATCAAGGACCTTGATAATCAGGAATTATATGATTTAATGGGGCTTTATTTGATTGAGAGCTTAAAAGGGAAATTTGCCAGTGAAAATTACGGCCAGCGCAGAAGCCCGATCATTCACCACCGGAACATACACTAAACTATACATATCCGAATTTAGAATAACGATCCATATACTCGAAGGCGGCGTGAAGCCGCTTTTTTATTTGGTCTTTTTCGTTTAAATTATTGCTTTGCGTTTATCAATATTGTCCGTTGATTTCCTCTCCAGGCTGCTCAGCGAACCGCGGGGCGGGCCGTGAGCCTCCTCGACGCTGTGCGTCTGCGGGGTCTCACCTGTCCCGCTACTCCCGCAGGACTTTGAATAAGCTTCCTTGAGTAGACACCGCACGAAGAAAATGCGATAGCATTTTCGAGGATCTCGCACCTTCCGCTACAATCAACTCAGTAAATATAATACAAATAGCAACAAACTTTGCGAAAAAAGCCCTTATTTTTCAAAAATAAAAAGACCAGCTGTCCAGCCAGTCTTTGTCTATTATCCAAGGTATGCTTTAAGCATCCAGATATGTTTTTTCAAGCTTTGCTTTACAGCAATCAGCATGTCGCCTGTTCCTTCATCTTTGGCTTCTTCTGCAAGCTCGATTGCTTCCTGAAGCTCGTCCACCATTTTTTCAAAGTCGTCAACGACAGATTGAACCATTTGTTCTTCATTTTCTTTTCCTGTCGCTTCTTTAAGGGAACTGGTCTCCAGAACTTCCTTCATCGTTGCAACCGGTTTAGCCTCAAGAGCAAGGATTCTCTCAGCCAATTCATCTACATGTACGTTAGCTTCATTATACAGCTCTTCAAATTTTGCATGAAGGGTAAAAAAGTTTTTCCCTTTAATATACCAATGGTAATTGTGAAGCTTTACATATAGAACTGTCCAGTTTGCTACTTGCTGGTTAACAGCTTGTACTAATTCTTTACTCATAATAATCATCCTCCCAACAATAGAATACCCACATTGAGAGAATTAAAACCTGTACAAGGCCATGGCGAAATTTTTCATTATTGAGCTGCTTTCATGGTAAAATATTGAGTGAAAAGGGGGAGAAATATGTATACGGTATTAGTCATATCGATCATTATCGTGATAGTGGTTCTGCTGCTGAGCGTCATTACTACTTCAAAGGCTTACCAATTCAAGCATACGGTAGACCCGATTGATCCGCTTCCTGACAGCGGCAAGGAACAAAAAGAGGCTAACGAGGAGCAAGAAGATAACCAAAACCGTTCGTAAGCATACGCTATTATATAAACAGCCTCCGTACAGCCGGAGGTTTTCTTTTTAAAGGGACGGAAAAATACATGTGGAGAGGACATTAAGATGGATATATACTCCATGATGCTTACAGTATTTTTAGTATTAAATATTATCCTGGCTGTGTTTGTTATCTTTCTGGAGCGAAGGGATGCAGGCGCCACATGGGCATGGCTCATGGTTTTATTCTTTCTTCCTCTTCTTGGTTTTTTCATGTACCTCTTCTTTGGACAGAATTTAACCCGAAGAAAGATGTTTCAATGGGAAGACCGCAAAAAAATAGGAATTGATGAACTGCTGAACAACCAAATCAGAGGAATTAAGGAAAAGGATTTCCATTTTCGCAATGAAATCATTAAAAAATACAAAGACCTTATCTACATGCATCTTGTAAACAATGATGCAGTATTGACCCAGGATAACGAGGTCAGAATTTTTACAGACGGGAAAGAAAAATTCAATTCGCTTGTAGAGGATATAAAAAGTGCAACCGATCATATTCACCTGCAATATTATATTTTCAAGAGAGACAATCTTGGGAGAAGCTTAATTACTCTCTTAACGGAAAAAGCCAGAGAAGGTGTTAAAGTCAGGCTTCTCTATGATGAACTTGGCTCAAGGAGCCTGCATAAAAGGGCATTTAAAGAGCTGATTGCTGCAGGGGGAGAAATTGAGGCCTTTTTCCCTTCGCGACTGCATTTTATCAATCTAAGAATCAATTACCGGAACCACCGGAAAATTGCCATCATTGACGGACGGATTGGGTATGTTGGCGGTTTCAATGTCGGGGATGAATATCTCGGGCTGAATCCAAAGTTCGGATATTGGCGTGATACCCATCTAAGAATCAGAGGAAGTGCTGTCCATTCTCTGCAGACCCGCTTTATCCTGGACTGGAACCAGGCTTCCCACCGCCATGATATTTTCTATGCTCCTGAGTTTTTTCCGCTGTGCGAGTCTCAGGATAGCGTAGGGATGCAGATTGTTACCAGCGGTCCGGATTCTGAATGGGAACAAATTAAAAATGGTTATATAAAAATGATTTCATCTGCACGTAAGTCCATATATATCCAAACCCCATATTTCATTCCTGATGCAAGTCTTCTGGATGCCTTGAAAATAGCTGCATTGTCAGGTGTGGAAGTAAATATTATGATCCCGAATAAACCTGACCACATGTTTGTTTATTGGGCCACTTACTCCTATATTGGGGAAATGCTGAAAGTAAATGCAAATATCTATATATACGAAAATGGCTTCATACATGCAAAAACCCTGATTGTGGATGAAAAAGTATCATCGGTAGGAACTGCGAATATAGACGTGAGAAGCTTCAGGCTCAATTTTGAGGTAAATGCTTTTATTTACGATCAGGATGTTTCAAAAGAACTGACTGAGAGCTTTAAGGAAGATATCCAGCTTTCAACAAACCTGTCTGCAGGAGATTACAGAAATAGGTCCTTGAAAATAAAGTTGAAAGAATCCATCTCAAGGCTGCTTTCGCCAATATTATAAAACGGGCTGAAAAAATCAGCCCGTTTTCTTTATCGCAGTCTAACGGGCAGTAAGACCCCCACTTCAAGACTCAGA
>NZ_NJQY01000030.1:27545-55788 GCF_010628845.1 Bacillus sp. 22-7
GGAGATCTTAGCGACACTAGAACGCGACTAACAATCAGTGGGGGATAAGGAAAACCCCCACTGATTGAAGTTTCACTTTATGCAAAAACCTGTTTCAAGTCATCCTTTGATTGTTGCAGCCAGAATCTCATAAGACGCTTTGCCCCTTCAAGATCATGAAGCTTTGCCTGCCCGCATTGCTTCTCATTTGCTGCGGGGATTTCGGTAATTTCAACTGCATCTTCCATTGTAGCTTCCAGCAGATCAATTATTTCTTCAACTGACGGCTCACCGCTTACCACTAAATAATAGCCGGTCTGGCAGCCCATCGGGGAAATATCAATAATGTCGAAATGGTCATATTTCTCTGCATGAGTACGGATATTAAACGCAAGCAGATGCTCAAGTGTGTGTATGACATCCGGCTTCATCGCCTGTTTATTTGGCTGGCAGAACCGGATATCAAACTTGTTCACTAATCCGTCACTGCCCACCTTATGGACACCGCAGTGCCTCACGTAAGGTGCTTTTACAGCATTATGATCCAGCTCGAAACTTTCTACTGAAGGCATATAAAACACTCCCCTAAAGTTTTCCTTTTACTATAACATAATATCCGACTAAATTCATCAAATTAATATGAAAATTATGACTTTTTCATGATAATATGTTATTTTAAAAGAAAATATGATTTAACTGGGAAAGGTAATGCCATGCTTAAAAAAATTCTCATTTCAATATTTCGTTTTTATCAAATTGTGATTTCTCCGCTCAAGCCTCCTACATGCCGGTTTTATCCGACATGTTCCCACTATGGGCTGGAGTCAGTTAAGCGATTCGGCGTCTTCAAGGGCGGCTGGCTGACAATAAAACGGATCCTTAAATGCCATCCCCTTCATCCGGGCGGTGTCGACCTGGTTCCAGAGCAATGGCCCAAAAAGAAAAAGAATTAACCCTCGTATCCGTCCACTACAAGGTCAAGCTTGCCTGTGCCAGGATGAATAACAAGCCCATGCACAGGCACATCTGCCGGCATCAGCGGATGCTTTTTCACCATATGTACACTATGGGATACACTATCCTCTACATTTTCAAAACCTCTTAGCCAATCATCTGCAGCGATTCCTGAGTATGTCATCGTATCCAGTGCATCGTCAGTAATGCCTCTCTCCTTCATGCTGCTAACAACCGCATCAGCCTTCATTCCACTCATGCCACAGTCATGATGGCCAATAACAAACACTTCTTTCGCCTGCAGCTGATAAACAGCTATTAATATGCTTCTCATAATACTTCCAAACGGATGGGTTACTAAGGCTCCCGCGTTCTTAATGATTTTCACATCACCATTTCTTACATTAAGCGCTTTTGGCAAAAGTTCTACTAAACGTGTGTCCATGCAAGTCAGAATAACCATTTTCTTATTAGGAAATTTCGTTGTTTCAAATTCTTCGTACTTTTTTTCTTCAACAAATTGCTGGTTATGGTTTAAGATCTCTTCTAAAAGTTTCAATTGTTCCACTCCCTGTCTTTTTGTGAATACTTTGATTGTAAGAGCTATTCGCTCCCATACTTGACGAAAAAATGTCAATACTAATAAAGACCTTTCACTGGCCTCTATAATTATGATACATAAAGTAGGTGCTCCAAACAAATTTTTTTCCTTGCTTTTTATCTGGATATTTTGTAAGATTACTAAGGGAAATCGTAATGGTTACGTATTAAAGGTCATAATTATAAACATTACTTAAAATATGGTCTGTACTTTAAATCGTAATAGATACGCTTTATAAAAAGGAGGAAAAGAAATGAAAAAGTCATTTTTGATATATATTCTAGGGCTAATCCTTGTTCTTTCTGGCTGTACAGGTGAAAAGAGAGAGGAGAGCAGCAGCGATAAAACTATGGTTTATACAACCGTTTATCCTCTACAATACTTTACTGAACAAATCGGAGGAGAAGCGATAGAAGTTGAAACCATCTACCCGCCGGGGTCGGATGAACACACCTTTGAACCTTCTCAAAAAGATATGATGAAGCTGGCCGATTCAGATCTATTCATTTTTATAGGACTGGGTCTTGAGGGTTTTGTGGAAAAGGCAAAAGAAACATTGAAAAATGAGAATGTTAAAATGGTCGCCGCTGGAGAAAATATTGAGTTTGTCCACTCAGATGTAAATCATGATCCTGCACATGAAGAACATGCTGATGAAGCTGAGCATGAAGATGAACATGCTGACGGACACGGAGCTGAATCATCTGAAGAGGACCATGATCACAAACATGGAGATATCGACCCCCATGTTTGGCTGGATCCTTTATACTCGAAAGAATTGGCGGAATCAATTAAGGATGCTTTAGTGGAACAGATGCCTGATCAGAAAGAGCAGTTTGAACAAAATTATATGGAGCTTGCAAAGAAGCTTGATAATCTTCATTCTGATTTTGAACAGACAGTTCAAAGTGCAAAGCATAAGGAATTCATCGTTTCACACGCAGCATATGGCTATTGGGAAGAACGGTATGGTCTGGATCAGATCAGTGTATCCGGTTTAAATTCTTCCAGCGAGCCTACTCAGAAAGAACTGCAGAAAATCATAGCAGAAGCAAAAGAACATGACTTAAAATATGTTTTTTTCGAACAGAATGTGAGCTCAAGACTGACTGAAATTCTGCAGAAAGAAATTGGCGCAGAACCGCTAATGCTTCATAATTTATCGGTCCTTACAGAAGAAAATATTACCGAAAATCAAACATATTTTACACTTATGGAAGATAATTTGGCTTCATTGAAAAAAGCGCTAAATAAATAAGCACACCAGCCTCCCGCATTGGGAGGTTTTTTTGTCTCTTAATTTTAGGTAATTAAGGAAAAGATTACATAGTTGTCTTTTTTTTGCAGAAACTATTTCCATTGAAGAAATTGAAGGGATGAAAAAGCAATGAGTGATTTATTGATTGCGAGGTCTTTATTTGGGACTACAATGGGCTTTCATATTATTTTTGCAACAATTGGAGTTGGCTTGCCGCTGATGATGCTGACAGCGGAACTTCTTTACCAGAAAACGAAGGATCATGATTACGTCATTATGGCAAAAAGGTGGACTAAGGCATTTGCGGTGCTGCTTGGAGTAGGAATTCCGACAGGAACCATAGCAGGGACTCAACTTTCCCTTTTATGGCCTGGTTTTATGGAGGTTATCGGCAAGGTAATGGCATTGCCATTCCAGATTGAAATCTATGCTTTCTTTATTGAAGCTTTATTTATGTCAATTTATGTGTATGCTGCCGAAAGAATCCCTCCATGGATGCGTATATCAAGCCTTATACTGGTAGCTCTTGGCGCTTTTGCCTCAGCTGTATTGATAACTAATGTTCACGCTTTTGAAGGAACACCACAGGGATTCAGGATTGTCGATGGTGAAATTGTCGATGTGGATCCATGGGCTGCATTTTTTAACCCAAGCTTTATCGTTACAGCAGGACATGTGGCACTATCAGCATATACAACAGGGGCATTTGTTGTAGCATCAGTTGCTGCTTTCAAAATGCTTAGAACTCCATTCGGAACACGAGTATATAACTTTCATAAAAAAGCACTTATGCTGAGTTTGATTGTCGGCGGAATTTTTTCTTTTCTAACAGCTATTAACGGGCATGAATCGGCTCAATATCTGCATGAGTACCAGCCGGAAAAACTTGCAGCAGCAGAGGGGCTGTTTGAAACTCAATCCTATGCTCCCCTTGCGATTGGAGGATTTACAGACCGTGAAACTCAGAGGGTTAAGTGGGGAATTGAAATTCCATGGGCACTAAGCTTTTTGGCGGGCAACAGCTTTGACACCGTAGTAGTGGGGCTGAATGATTTTCCTGAAGAAGAGTGGCCTCCGCTTTTTGTTCATACCCTCTTTAATGCGATGGTCGGAATAGGCTCATTGCTCATATTATTATCTCTTATTGCTTTCGTATGGAATAAATTCCTGAAAAGAGACCATTTTCCCAGGTTCATCATGTGGGCATTTGTTGCCTCTGGCCCGCTCGCAGTTCTTGGAATAGAATTCGGATGGGTATTTGCCTGTACCGGCCGTCAGCCCTGGACCATCTACCGGGTGCTGTCCACCGCTGATTCTGTTACGACAGCTGAAAATCTGGGGATTTTATTTATTCTTTTTGCCCTTGTGTATGTAGTGCTTGGAGTAGCAGTTGTGTTTGTTATGCTTTATTACTTTAAAAAGAATACTGTAATCGATGACATAAATAGAGCCAAACAGAAAAACGTTCCTCTATACGGATCAAACACATGAAGGAGTGAATCCAATGGCGGAAGAATTACTGGCCATCACAGTGTTATGGGGATTCGTCTTCATATATGCGGTTATGGCGACAATGGATTTTGGCGCAGGCTTCTGGTCCATGATTTACTTTAATCGGCCTAAAATAAAGGCAACAAATGTGGCAAACCGATTTTTATCTCCTACCTGGGAAGTGACAAATACCTTTATCGTCGCAATTGTAGTGGCAGTTTATAGCCTTTTTCCGACTGCAGCCTACACACTGGGAACTGTACTTCTAATACCAGGAAGCATCATATTGCTCTTACTGGCGATCCGCAGTGCATTCCTGGTGTTTTCCAACATTGCGGAAGAATACAGGAAGCCGCTCACCTATATTTCAGGCTTATCCGGAATTCTTATCCCCGGATTGCTCATCAGCGTTTTGCCCATCACCCATGGAGACTTTGTTGAATTTAGTGATGGCAGGCAATCTCTGGACCTGGCACATCTTTTTACAAGCCCGAACGAATATGCTTTTATCGGCTTTGCAATCAGCAGCACATTGTTTTTGTCTTCCCTTCTCCTCGCGGACTACTCAAAAGCCTCGGAAGAGATGGAAGCTTACTCAGTATACCGCAGGGATGCAATCGTGCTTGGGCCAATTTCAATCATAATGGCATTTCTTATTATGTTTACTTTGAAAAGAGAAGCATTTTGGATTTATGAAAAGATGATAGATGATATGCCTTTGCTTTTGCTGTCTCTTGGATTGTTTCTAATAGGAGGGCTTGCCCTGTTCCTGCCATCCGTAAACAAAAAAGGAGTTAGGGGAATTCCCAGATTGGCGGTTATTGCCATAACCCTCCAATACCTTGCTGCCAGCTATGCATATGGAAAAGCTCATCTTCCCTATATCGTCTACCCTGAAGTGACTATTGCTTCTGCGTTTACTGATCCAAGTTCATTCCGGGCCATATTTGCCACCTATATCGCAGGATTCCTTATCCTTTTCCCCGGGTTCATATACTTTTGGAGCCTTTTCATGAACGACAAACGATATCTTCGGCAAAAACAAACCAAAGACCCAGCTTGATCTTCCTGCAAATGCCATGACTGAACAAAAAAAGCACTGCAGAAAATAAAGAAGTGACATGCTCCGGAAATTTGTCAATTTCAATGTGGTCACAATTTTCTGTTAAGGGGTGTTTGAAAATGGCACAAGACGTACTATGTGAAGTTAATAACTGTGCTTTCTGGAAAAATGGAAACCGATGCAGTGCAGACCAGATATACGTAGTCAGCCATACTGGCAAAACGGCAGACGACACCAAAGAAACAGACTGCAAAACGTTCGAACCGCATTAATGGTGACAGGCACCGCCCGTATTTTGTCGAATTCCGGCAGTGCCATTAATGCATATTGCAAAAGCGGTGCATGTGCTGCACCGCTTTTTTTAATATAAATAAGTTTATTATTTTTTTTACCGGGAATGTATAGAATAACAATAACTAATAGGAGTGATACATATGTTATCGACCGTTATTTTGCTTGGAGCTGCTTTTGCCGCTGCTGCTGGATTAAGCTCCTTTGCCATTAAAGAAGATTCATTTATTAAAGACGAAATTACTCAATAATTGATCATAAAAGGCGCCGCGTATGCGCCTTATTTTTTTGCAATCAAATGAAAACCGCCGTTCTTCTAAAATAGAACGGCGGTTTTCTTCTACAAGACAAAGCATTCCTTTGCGATTGTTACTTCACTCAGTCTTTTCACATTAATCTCATAACCAATACCCGGTTTATCAGGAACCATAATCATCCCGTTTTTTACGGTGACTTCAGGGAGAATAATATCTTCTTCCCAATACCTTTCTGATGCAGAAATATCACCGGGAATGGAAAAGCCCTCCAGAGAAGCCAGCGCAATATTATGGGCACGGGAGATTCCGAACTCGAGCATACCTCCACACCAGACTGCGATCCCTTTATCCAGGCAATAATCATGAATTTTCTTTGCTGTCCCTAAACCTCCAACCCGGCCAATCTTAATATTAATAACTTTACAGCTTCCAAGCTCGACAGCTCTTCTGGCATCATTAAAGGTAACAATACTTTCATCCAGGCAGATCGGTGTTTGCAATTCCTTCTGAAGCTTTGCATGGTCAACAATATCATCATATTCAAGCGGCTGTTCAATCATCATAAGCCCGAAGTCATCAAGCCTTTTTAACTGGTCTATATCCTCCAATGAGTAAGCTGAATTGGCGTCAGCCATGATTGGCAGATCTGGGTAATAGCGGCGGATCTCTGAGATCAATTCATAATCATTTTCGGGGCTGATCTTTATTTTGACCCTTTGATAGCCGCTTTCCAGATAGTTTTCAATTTGTCTTCTAACTTCTTCCTTAGTTTTGGCGCCAACAACTACGCCGGATAGGATCTGTTCCCTCTTACCGCCTATAAATTTAGAAAGAGAAATATCTTCTTTTTTTGCAGCCAAGTCCCATAAAGCCATTTCCAGCGCTGCTTTCGCCATTTGATTCCTTCTCAGGTCATTAAAAACACGTCCTGCATCTGAAGGATGCTTAATATCCGAATTACGCAAGATAGGGATAAGAAATTCCTTTAGCACATGATAGCTCGTCTCAACCGTTTCCTCTGTATACCAGGGGGAAGAAAAGGCGACTCCTTCCCCATATCCCTTCCGCCCTTCTTTATCAGTTACTTCAACTATAATTCCCTCTCTGTCCTTAACAGTTCCTAAATGAGTGGAAAATGGCGTTTTTAAAGGCATCGCAATTCTATACAAAGTAATAATTTTTATATCCATGCTATTTCCCGCTTTCCCCGAGCAGTTCCCGGAGTTTCCTTCTTAATATCTTCTTAGAAGCATTCCTGGGAATTTCATTAATCATGATGATCTTTTTAGGCACTTTATACTTTGCCAGCTTCTCTAAGCAGTACTCTGTCACTTCTTTTTTATCCAGGCTTTCTTCTCCGGCAATAAAGGCGACCGGCACTTCACCCCAAACCTTGTCCTTCATGCCAATCACCCCTGCATCTGATATTTGGGAGTGTGAAGCAAGAACACCCTCAACTTCAGCAGGATAAATATTTTCCCCGCCTGAAATGATTAAGTCTGAACGCCGATCAAGTACATATAAAAATCCTTCTTGATCGACATAGCCTATATCTCCGGTTGAGAGCCAGCCATCCTTTATTTTTTTCGCAGTTTCTTCTTCACGGTTTAAATACCCTTTCGTCACATTCGGACCTTTGACAAGAATCTCACCCGCTTCTCCAGGATCCGCAAGCTCCCCATTCGGATTAACAATTTTCAGCTGGGAAGGAAATAAAGGCTTTCCGGCTGAACCTAATTTGCTGAAACTGTATTCCGGGGCCAGAGTAACAATCTGTGAAGAAGTTTCCGTCATTCCGTAAGTCTGGTAAACAGGAATAGCCTTCTCCCTGCAAACTTCCAGAAGAGATTTCGCTGCTGGACCTCCCCCTAATAACATACATCTAAAATAGTCCGGCAGCTGCTCATTTTTTAGTTCATCTGCAATCCTGGTAAGCATCGTACTCACAACAGACATGATGGTCACTTTTTCGCCGGAAATGGCTTTGATGGCTTTTTTCTCATGGAAAGATTCAAAAAGAACCATTTTCATGCCGTAGATAATGCTTCGCATTAAAATGGAATAGCCGCTAATATGAAAAATCGGAACAGCACACAGCCAGCTGTCGTTTTCATTCAGCCCTAAGTTTAATGCAGACCCCACTGCACTCCACCAATGATTACCGTAGGTTTGCAGAACGCCTTTCGGATTCCCCGTTGTGCCGGATGTATACATGACAGTACAAACCTCATTAAGACTTACTTCCTCTATTAATGCCGGCTCGGCAGGATCTTTCCTGAAGAGCTCTTCTTTATGTATCGCTGAAATTCCCCGTAAAGAGTTTACAGCCTTTTGGCTAATTCCATCAAAGGAACTCTCTGTTAAAAGGAAAGCGGACTTCGAATCATCCAGTTGCCAAATTAATTCCTCGGCAGTCAGCCTGTTATTTAATATAACGGCCTTCACATCGATTAGCTGCAGCGCCAAAAGGATAAAAACACTGTCTTCATGATTTCTCAGCAGCACACCTGCAAACTGGCCTCTCGTTAATCCAGCTGCCTGTAATTGCCCTGCTATCATGTATGCACGATCATATACTTCGGAAAATGTATAGGTTTTTTCCAAAAAAGAAAGGGCTGGGCGTTCAGGTGTTAAGAATGCCCGTTTTTGAAGGAAATTCGGTACTATGTGAGCTTCCATCCTAAAACCTCATTTCATGCGATTTTTTCATATAAAAACAGCCTGATGGACTGGCCATCAAGCTGAAAAAAATAGTATACCCCTCAAAATCAAGGGAAACGCGGGAATTGGCCAAAGTCCGGCTTGCGCTTTTCCTTGAATGCGTCACGGCCTTCTTTTGCTTCATCCGTTGTATAGTATAGAAGAGTTGCATCACCGGCGAATTGCTGGATTCCAGCGAGTCCATCTGTATCGGCGTTGAAAGCAGCCTTCAAGAAGCGGATAGCAGTCGGGCTCTTCTCCAGAATTTCTTCACACCACTTAATTGTTTCTTCTTCCACTTTCTCAAGTGGCACAACTGTATTAACAAGCCCCATATCCAGAGCTTCCTCGGCACCGTACTGGCGGCACAGGTACCAAATTTCGCGTGCTTTCTTATGGCCGACGATTCTTGCAAGATATCCTGAACCGTAACCTGCATCGAAGCTTCCCACTTTAGGTCCTGTTTGTCCAAATACAGCGTTATCAGCTGCAATCGTTAAGTCACATACGATATGAAGGACATGGCCTCCGCCAATCGCATAGCCTTTTACCATCGCAATAACCGGCTTAGGAATGACACGGATTAAGCGCTGAAGATCCAAAACATTTAAACGAGGGATCTGGTCATCCCCTACATATCCGCCATGTCCTCTGACAGATTGGTCTCCGCCTGAACAAAATGCTTTGTCTCCTGCACCTGTAAGGACAATAACACCTACATTTTCATCATCACGTGCATACGCAAATGCATCAATTAATTCCATTACGGTTCTTGGAGTAAAGGCATTATGAACCTGCGGTCTATTGATGGTAATTTTCGCAATTCCATTGTATGTTTCATACATAATCTCTTCGTACTTTTTTCCTGCAACCCATTCTACAGCTGACATACATGAATCCTCCTCAATATGTATTGTATTAGATAGCGCGATAATTGCCGCACAGCTTTGCGCCAGCAAAGGACATCATTCCTCAATCTTTACTGCTTTTGTATTAATCTCCCCTGATTGCGACAAAAACCCACTTACTATTGTACCAAACAATTCAGGTTTCTCCACATGAATTGCATGTCCTGCATTCTTAACGGCCTTCCACTGAACATTTGGCAATGCTTTCGACATCTCATCTGCAATTCTGCAGAATTTTTGGTCCAGCTCCCCGGTCAATAGAAGGACTGGCATTTTCAGATTACCGAGCTCCTCCCACCAGGATGGCTGTGAGCCGGTGCCCATGCCATTCAGGCTGTTTGCCAGACCACCAATAGAATTGGCCATACGCTGGTTTCTTATTCGTGTTCGGATTTGATCAGGAAGATTTCTTTGGCTTTGAAATAAGGGGATATTCTCCCAATAATCGATAAAATTCACAATGCCTTCCTTCCTGATTCTGGCAGCCAGCCTGGCATCCTGCACTCTTCTTTCATGCCTTTCTTCTTCTGTCCTCAGCCCTGGGGAAGCACTTTCCAAAATCAGCGTACGGACTTTTTCAGGATATTTAACTGCAAAAGTCAGCGCAAGCCGCCCTCCCATGGAATATCCAAGAACATCAATTTTCCCGATTCCCATCTCTTCTAAGAGACTGTTTATCACAGCGGCACACTCTTCTATTTGATAATGGCCAATATCAGATGGTGCTCCAGACTTCCCATGGCCGATGATATCCAAAGCTATTGTCTTCGAATGACCTTCCCAGAAGGGAACGAACTCTTTCCACCCCTCACTATTTCCCGTGAAGCCATGAAGAAGCAGGAGCGGAAATCCCTTACCCCACGTATCGACATGATAGTGAACTCCATTCATGACATATTTCATCGGCATTCATCCTTCCAGCAATCGACTTATTTCCCGGGAAACAGAATTCCACAATTCTCGATGCTCGGTTAAATTCCTGTCCCGGTTTGTCGTAATTTCCATTACCTTCAAGCCAGGTATGTCCATGTTCCGTTTGAAGGCTGATATAAAATGTTCCCAATCTGATATTAAATCATATTGTCCGCCAAACATCTTAATGGCATGGCTGAAGTCAAGATCCAGCGGTGTTCCGAACAGTTTTTCAAAGTTATTGGGGTAATTCGCCTGAGGAAGGAATGAAAAGATTCCGCCTCCATTATTATTAATCAGCAATATATTGATATCAATTCCATACAGCTTAGAAGCAATTAAACCATTTAAATCATGAAAGAAGGTTAAATCACCGAGCACAAGATAGAGCGGCTGGGATGCCATTCCGGCACCAAGAGCAGTTGAAACAGTGCCATCAATGCCATTTGCTCCCCTGTTAGCCATTACTTTAATGCCTTTTTGATTAAAATGGAAAAAAGTATCCAGGTCCCGTATAGGCATACTGTTTCCTACAAATAATGTCGAGCCTTCCGGCAGCATTTCAGCGAGCTGGTAAAATAATTTACCCTCGCTCAATTCATCTGCTTCATTAATATCAGCAAGCCTTACTTTTGTAAGATCATTGATTTTTTTCCATAGTGCAATAAATTCATCATTCTCGGAAGTGTTTAAATATGAAGTGACAGATTCGCAGAACAGCAGCTCATCGCAATGAATCATTTCAGTCGAGAGCAGTGAAGGATCACGCCATCCGCCGCCCCCATCAACAATAATCTGCCGGGCAGTACTGTTTTCTTTCATGAAAATGGACAATGGCTTTGATACAGGCGCAGCACCGAAGCGAATTATGACATCCGGCTTAAGCGCTTTTTTTGCAGCGTCATTTTTCAAAAAGGTATCATATGCATCCATAATGAAGCTGCCATCGTGCAGTCCGCTTCTCAACTGTGATAATGGATCGGCAATGATCGGAAAGTTCAGCTTTTCCGCCAGTTTAATAACTGCAGCCGGGAAACCCGATTTTTCCAGATGACCGCAGACTATAATCCCTTTTTGTGCGGCGTTTAAAACCTGTGCCATTTCTTTGTAATCTTCGTTAGGCAAATTAAGCTTGCCACCCTGAATATTTACATACCCTTCTGTTCGTTCACTAAGCTCAAATAAATCAGCACGATCCAGCTGGGGAACTAGCGGCTCACGGAAAGGGAAATTAAGGTGAACAGGTCCAGCCGGCGAACTCTTAGCGGCGGAAGCTGCTCTCGCACATACTGTTCGGGCATAACGCAGCATTTCTGCTGAATTCTCGGGAGGAGCCATTTCAACAAACCACTTTACATTATTACCGTACAAATGGATCTGATCGATCGCCTGTGGAGCGCCTACATCCCTTAATTCATGAGGCCGGTCTGCCGTAAGCACGATTAGCGGCACCCTGGAATACCTGGCTTCCACAATGGCAGGGTAGTAATTGGCTGCAGCTGTTCCGGATGTACACAGCAAAGCTGCCGGTTTTTGGGATGCTTTAGCAATTCCCAACGCAAAAAAGGCAGCCGAACGCTCGTCTACATGAATATGTACACGAAGCTCCGGATGCTCTGCCATTACCATTGCCATCGGGGTAGAACGGGAGCCGGGACTGACCACGACATCCTCTACCCCGCTTTTTACTAATTCAGCCACAAATGCGGCTATATATGAAGTTAAAGCTTCCTGATGATTCACTTTTCATAACCCCCAAGAGCCGTAAGCATTGGCCGGAATTTAATCTTTGTTTCCTGGTATTCGCTTTCGGCATTTGAATCCTGTACTACTCCGCAGCCTGCAAATAAGGATGCCTCATTCCCCTGGATTAGGCCGGATCTGATTGCCACAGCATATTCGCCATTTCCTCTAAAATCCATCCATCCTAATGGAGCAGCATAAAAGCCGCGATCCAGCTCTTCTGCTTCTCTGATTTTTTCTACTGCTTCTCTTTTAGGCAGGCCACCAAGAGCAGGAGTCGGGTGAAGACGGTCGACTAAAGCAAGAAGTGAAGCATCTTCCCTGGTCTTTCCTATTACAGGGGTATATAGGTGCTGAATATCCCGCATTTTCATCAGCTGCGGTTCATTCGGCAGTTCAACTTCTGTGCAGGATTCTTCCATAGCTTCCTTTATCATATCCACCACATATTGATGTTCAGTCAAGTTCTTTTGATCATGCAGTAATGTTTCTCCAAGGATATGATCATCATCTTCCGTTTTGCCTCTGGGGATGGAACCTGCCAGACAAGTTGTAAACACGTTTTCCCCATATTTTTTTATAAGGCGTTCAGGAGAGGCTCCAATAAAGCAGTCACCGTTCGATTCAAACGCAAAGATAAAGCTTTCACTTTGCAATTTCATGAGATTCTGGAGAACTCTTTCTATCTCAATCGGCTTTTCATAAATGAGCCTGGATTCCCTCGCAAGCACAACCTTTTTTAATAGGGATCCTGTTTTTAGTTCATCAACAATTTCATCCACTGTCTCCATCCATTTTTCCGGATTGATATCCGCTTCTTCCTGAAGAGTGTTTGCACTCTCAGGATGATAATCATTGATTGAACCTATTAGCATGCTTCTTTCAGCGGCTATCTTTTCAAAAAGTGATTCACTATCATGCTGTGTACAGACAACATTTGTTGTCAAAAAGGCTTGTCCATTGATTTCACTGTACATATAAGCCGGCACATGAAAAAGGGAATTGGAATACTTTGACCAAAGCTTTGTTTTCTGCTTCAGCGGGTCAAAAGAAAAACCGCCAAACATCACGGGCCCTGTTGCATTTTCATTATAAGGGTTAAAAATAATACTGTTATTAATAAAACGCTTCCATTCCTTTTCAACCCGTTTAAATCTGTCTGTACTTTCGTCTGACTGGATTTGCCTGCAGATGCCAAGCCCAATTATATAAGCTTCACTGGAAGGATCCTTCCAGAAAAAGCGTTCACCAAAAAAACGGCTCTTTCCTGCCGCATAAAAAGAAAGGGGGTCTATATGATTTATTTTTTTCACTTCACTCACTAAAACAGGCTTTGATAAGGCTTTGGCCCTCTCAATCGCCTCCTGGATCCCTTCTTTTAGTTCCGTATCTTGTATCGTAACCAAAAAAATCCCTCCAATAACAGCTTAAATTGCCGTTATCCTACTTTAAACTTATTCTAAGATACACCTGTGATTCAAGGAATGTCAATGATGTCAATCCTGCCATTCCTTTATTGTATCCTTTATATTATAGCTTACTTTCGGCATCTATAATATCAATTAACTCAGGTTCACTGTAAATAACTGTTACGTTACAGCAATCATGGCAAATACCGGTACATTTTACGGCAATAATACGTTGACACTCCTGCGGTATTTACCTAAACTTAAGGTGTTTGATATAGTTGGCTTATGGGGGTTTACTTTGACAATACCCTGATAATCAGTTAAAATAAACAAGTTTGAATGATGCAATGGTTGATACCATTACAGAATAGAAAATTAAGGGGAGAGTTATCATGCAACCACAAGCACAGACCAATTTTCCGCCTGCTTCCAGCTCAAAGAACTGGAGAGTCTGGTGGCAGCTGACCAGGCCGCATACTTTGACCGCTGCTTTTGTTCCGGTTTTACTTGGAACAGCTCTTGCAATGGAACTTACCGAAATAAATTTCAGCCTGTTTTTTGCCATGCTGGCAGCAAGTCTGCTGATTCAGGCTGCTACCAATATGTTTAACGAATATTATGATTTCAAAAGAGGGCTTGATACGGAAGACTCTGTTGGAATCGGCGGAGCGATTGTCCGTGAAGGAATCAAACCAAAAACGGTACTGAATTTGGCTTTTGGGCTTTACGGGATTTCGATATTGCTTGGTTTCTATATTTGCATGAACACAAGCTGGTGGATTGCAGCAATCGGACTTGCCTCCATGGCAGTAGGATATTTATATACAGGCGGTCCTCTTCCGATTGCCTACACACCATTTGGTGAATTATTCGCAGGTTTTTTCATGGGCATGCTAATCATTCTTATTTCTTTCTATATCCAGGCAGGAACCGTAACCGCAACAAGTGTTTTAGTTTCGTTCCCTATATTGATTCTTGTTGGCGCCATTCTGCTGGCCAATAATATCAGAGACTTGGATGGCGACAAGGAGTTCGGCCGTAAAACATTGGCTATTCTTTTAGGAAAAAAAGGAGCAATTAACCTGCTTGCCGGTATGTTCATCGTGTCTTATGCATGGGTCTTCATATTAATCGCCATGAGCATCATAACACCATGGCTTGCTATCGTTGTCCTTAGTGCGCCTAAGGCCATTAAAGCAACGAAAGGCTTCATCGGCAAAACACTTCCGATGCAAATGATGCCTGCGATGAAAGCAACTGCACAGACAAATACAATCTTTGGCTTCCTTTTATCAGTAGGCCTGTTTCTCGGATATCTACTATAATCATTTAATAAACCTCTGCTTCTATGGCAGGGGTTTTTTGATTGGAAAAAATCAGCAGATACCGTCATCCTGGTTTCATCCCATTTTTAACGGGTAATTTTTACTTAAGGAAGATGCAGGCCGTAAAATTACTTCTTCCGTTATGATTTTGCAAACTACGTCCATACTAAACCCATATGGACTAAGATTTGATATCCGGCGGAGCAAAACTGTCAGAGCTCGGCTTTATTATAAGCTTGACTATCAGATCAACAGGCATTTATAAAAATCATCAAAACTAAGGATGTGACATAATATGTTGACCAATGAACAGATCAGCACTTTAAAAAAGGAATTGAATGATGAAAAGGAATCACTGGAGTCCCAGCTGCAGGGCAATAAAGAAGGCAGTCTGGAAGGAGCAAGCGCCAGAGATGCAGTAGGAGAGCTATCACTGTATGATAACCATCCGGCAGATATGGGTTCTGAACTATATGAACGTGAAAAGGATTTTGCTTTAGAAGAGCATCATGACTCCGAACTCAATAAAGTGAATGCTGCACTAAAGGCAATAGAAGATGGTTCATACGGCAAATGCAAAGAGTGCGGTTCTGATATTCCATACGAGCGGCTGGAAGTGATTCCGGCAACTCTTTACTGTAAGGATCATAGTCCGGAACAAAACGTGCCGGGAGACCGTCCTGTTGAAGAAGATGTGCTTGAACCTGCTCATGGGAATACCTTTCAGCATCATCAATTCAGGGAAGTAGTAGATAATGAAGACAGCTTTCAGGAAGTTGCCCGTTTTGGCACTTCTGAGACACCCTCTGATTTAAGGGGGGACTATGAAGATTACAATTCCCTTTATAATGAAGGTCATGATGACGAAGGTTTTACAGAAGATTATGAGACATTTGTCGGAAATGACCTTGAAGGCAAGGAGAGAAAAATCTATCCTTCCAAGAAACAGGAAGAGTATGAAGCCATGCTGGATGAAAATGATATCGAAGCACCTTTCGGGGATGTGCCGTATCATGAGACTGACGGCTATGTGGATGAAGATAAGGATTAAAGTAAAAGCGATGCAGCTGCATCGCTTTTTTATGTCAAATGGCAAAATAAGATACCCTTATTTATATTTATAGTTTGGATTCGATATCCTGGATAATCTCATCAATCGTATCGGAAACGTCGTTTGTGCGGCGGGCAATGGAGATGCTGAATTCCAGCAGTTCTTTATAATTTTTCACCGGAATAGAATCACTTGTTTTCTCGAATTCATTTAGTTGCAGTCCAATATTTTGAAGATGCAGCAAAACTTCTTCCATTGATCCTCTCTCGATTTGGTACATTTAACAGCTACCCCCTTTATATCTAATGATTTCATTATCAGGGTTTTTAAACCTTTTTTGTAGTGGAAATTATTGTTAATATTTTCCCTTTGCAGAGTAAAACTTTGCCACAAAGGAAATATTAGTTTTAGAATAAATTGCTGGGAGGTTCATTATGTCCGCACAAATGAAAGCAGCATGCTTTTCAGAATATGACAACCTTGAACAAGTGGTGTTATGTGAACCGAAGTACATGACGATTGTGGATACTATTAACGAAACACAGAAGCATTATAAAAAAGAAGGAATTAATATCGACGTGGCGATGAAACAGCACAGGCACTTTGTCAGTGCATTGAAGGATCAGGGGATCGAAGTCGTTTTACTGCCCCCGTTTGAAAAATACCCTGAGCAGGTTTTTACCCGTGACATCGGATTTACGCTTGGAGAAAAGGTGTATGTTGCCGAAATGGCTGCTGATATCCGGCAGGGGGAGGAAAATGTTCTGAGACAATGGCTGGAAGTAAATCAGGTTCCATTTTACAACCTTAAGGGTGATCGTATAGAAGGAGGTGACGTTCTCATCGATGGCAAAACTATATATGCCGGAGTCAGCAGCCGGACCCACGAGGAAGCAATTGAGCACCTTCGCAGCCTTATGCCTGAATATGAAGTCGTATCCGTCCCCTTCACTGATACATATCTTCACCTTGATTGTGTATTTAATATCATTTCACCTGAGGAAGCTCTTATTTTTCCAGGAGAGATTCATGGGGAGAAAGTAAAAATGCTGGAATCGCGCTATGATTTAATAAAAGTGTCGGAAGAGGAGCAATTCACACTCGGAACGAACGTCCTCTCAATTGGCAATAAAAAAATCTTCAGCCTTCCAATTAATAAGAATGTCAATAAAGAACTAAGGTCCAGGGGCTATGAAGTCATTGAGGTAGACATTACTGAAATTATTAAATCCGGAGGTGCCTTCCGCTGCTGTACCATGCCGGTTAGGCGCAGTAAAGGGTAAATAATGATTATAGAATCTCAGAAAAACGCCTTTTTGAGCGTTATTCGCACTACTAAACAAAAACAGCCTCTTCTCACAAGAAGGGCTGTTCTTCTTTTTACTTATTCATCAACTCAACGCCAGCGGGTTTGATTTTCCAGATTTCGCGCGCATATTCGCTGATTGTGCGGTCGCTTGAAAAATAGCCTGAGCCGGCAATGTTCATTAAGCTCATTTTTAGCCAATGATCCCGATCCTCATAAGCCATCCCGGCTTCTTTCTGGATATTGACATACGAAGCAAAATCCCTCAACACAAAGTATTGGTCATTTTCCATCAGCAGGGAGTCAAATATAGGCTCGAACTCATCATCAGCATCCGGGAAAAATCCATTCACAAGCTGGTCGATGACCTGGCGGATTCGCTTATCATGATGGTAATACTCTCTGGAATTATAACCGCCATTCTGGTAATAGCTGAGCACCTCATCTGCCGTTAATCCAAAGATGAAGATATTGTCATCTCCTGCTTTTTCTTTTATCTCAATATTGGCTCCATCCAGTGTACCAACTGTCAAAGCGCCATTCATCATGAATTTCATATTCCCTGTACCGGAAGCTTCCTTGCTTGCTGCAGAAATCTGCTCGCTGATATCTGCAGCGGGGAAAATTTCCTCTGCCAGCGAAACCCGGTAATTTTCAAGAAAGATAACCTTTAGAACATCTCTTGTCAGCGGGTCATTGTTCACTTTTTCAGCAACGGTATTAATTAATTTGATGATTTTCTTTGCGTAGTAATAGCCAGGGGAAGCTTTTGCTCCAAAAATAAAAGTCCGCGGGTGCATCCGGAAATTGGAATCTTCCTTCAGCCTGTTATATAAATGCATAACATGCAGAATATTTAACAGCTGGCGTTTATAAGCATGCAGACGCTTAACCTGAATGTCAAAAATCGAAGACGTATCAACTTTAATGCCCTGCTGCTCCTGAATGCGCTTCGCCAATCTTTCCTTGTTCAATTGCTTAATCTGATGCAGCTGCCCAAGGAAAACCCTATCATTCTTAAAATCTGCCAGCTCGCGAAGCTTTTCCGGTTCCCGAATCCAGCCTGCCCCAATGGTCTCATTTATAAGACCAGATAAAAGCGGATTGGCTTTCAGCAGCCATCTTCTGTGTGTAATCCCATTGGTTTTATTATTAAATTTCTCAGGAAAAATTTCATAAAACTGAATCATTTCCCGCTTCTTTAAGATTTCTGTATGAAGGGCGGCAACACCATTTACGCTGGAGCTTCCGACAAGGGCAAGGTGTGCCATCTTTACCTGGTCGTGCGCGATGATCGCCATATCCTCAATCCGCTTCCAGTCACCCGGATATCTGTCCCAAAGATCGCGGCAAAAACGTTCATTGATTTCATTCACTATCATAAAAATCCGCGGCAGCAAAGGCTGGAAAATGCGGACAGGCCATTTCTCCAAAGCCTCTGAAAGAGTTGTATGATTTGTATAGGCTATCGTCCGGACTGTAATATCCCAGGCTTCCTCCCAGCCCATTCCCTCTTCATCCAGCAGGATTCTCATAAGTTCAGGAATGGCAAGTACCGGATGTGTATCATTAATATGAATGCTCACATATTCATGGAAATCTCTTAAACTGGCATGCTGCTTTCGATAGGAACGCACGATGGAACGGATACTGGCCGAAACAAGAAAGTATTGCTGCTTTAGCCTCAGGATCTTCCCCTCATCATGGGTATCATCAGGATATAGAAACTCGGAAACAGATTCGGTTTCCCGTTTATATTTTAAAATATCATGATTTACAGGATAAGGTGACGGTTCAGCATTCCATAGCCTGAGAGTGTTAATCGTATCTGTTTGATAGCCGGCGACAGGCATATCGTAGGGGACAGCCGAAATAGTTTCCGCATTTACATGGCGGAACACAAGCCTGCCGTTGTCCTCTGCCGTTTCAACTTTGCCCCAAAAAGGAACCTCAATGGCCAGGTCGGCTTTTCGGACTTCCCATACATGGCCGTTTCGCAGCCACTGCTCCGGAAGCTCCACTTGATAGCCATCCACAATTTTCTGTTCAAAAAGGCCATGCTTATAGCGAATTCCACAGCCATGGCCGGGTAGGTTTAAGGATGCCAGCGAGTCCATAAAGCAAGCCGCAAGACGTCCCAGTCCCCCGTTTCCCAGCCCTGCATCTGCTTCAATTTCTTCAAGGCGGTTGAGATCAATGCCCAGATCTGCCAGGCCATCTTTTACAACCTGCTCAATTCCCAGGTTTATCAGATTATGATGAAGCAGGCGGCCCAATAAAAACTCGATGGATAGGTAATATACCTGCTTTTCACGGTCGATGCGGTACCGCTCATTTGTATTAATCCACTCTGTGCTCACATGTTCCCTGATCATATTTCCGAGCGTGAAGTAATGATCTCTTTCTGTGCTTTCGCCGAAGCTTTTCCCACAGGTCATCTCCAATTTTTTCAGGAATTCCTCTTTGAACTCATCGCGATCAGAAAACATGGCTTTCACTCCTTGAAACAAGGCCTGCATATAGCTGATTGTATTTGAAAGCAGATTGCGCCCAGCTATTATCCATACCCATTGCATTTTTCATAATCTTCTCCCATGTTTTGCTGTCACTGTAAAAGTTTATTGCTCTTCTAATGGTGTACAGCATGTCATGGGCATTAAAATGGCTGAAGGAAAAACCGTTTCCTTCTCCTGTGACTTCATTGTAAGAAAGAACAGTATCATTTAACCCGCCTGTTTCCCTTACGATGGGAATGGAGCCATATCTCATCGCAATCATCTGCCCTAACCCGCAGGGCTCAAATTGGGAAGGCATTAAGAATAAATCGGACCCTGCATAGAATTCATGTGCAAGGCCTTCATCAAACCCAATATATGCTTTGCACTTATCCGGATAGGCCGCTTCCACCTCCCTGAAAAATTGCTCAAACT
Source organism: Bacillus sp. 22-7 (assembly GCF_010628845.1). Classification (NCBI taxonomy): domain Bacteria; kingdom Bacillati; phylum Bacillota; class Bacilli; order Caryophanales; family Bacillaceae; genus Bacillus; species Bacillus sp. 22-7. The sequence goes on from NZ_NJQY01000030.1 coordinate 47,724, forward strand.
CAGGATCTCCAGTCCCCAAAACAAGGACTTGAATGTCATCCTGCATAAGCTCATGGAACACACATTTAACCAGATCCAGGCCCTTTTGCTTTGTCAGCCTCGTAACCATGGCTATCAGAGGAACCTCTTCCTTCACCGGCAAGCTGAATTTTTTCTGAAGATCCATCTTATTTTCTTTTTTAATCTGAAGCTTTTCAAAGGTATAGTTCTCTTTTATAAATGGATCCTTCTCAGGATTATAAAACTCATCATCAATTCCATTTAAGATTCCTTCCAGATCATAAGCTCTGCGCTTCAGTAAATCATGCAGCTTCTCACCGTAATACTCGGTTTGAATTTCATCTTTATAGGTAGGGCTGACTGTTGTAATTTTATCAGCAGCGACAAGTCCGCCCTTCATAAAATTGATATTTCCGAAGAATTCAAGCTTATCCGGATGAAAATGGCTATAGTCAAGCCCTAATAAATCCCCAAGAGCAGCCCCTGGCATAATCCCCTGAAACTGAAGGTTATGAATGGTGAAGACTGTCCGAATGAATTCATACCCCTTTTTCGCACGATACTCAACCCTGTGCAGAAAAGGAATCATCCCGGTATGCCAATCATGGCTATGAATAACATCTGGACAATAATCAATATGCTGAAGAGCATCCAGCACGGCCCGGTTAAAATAGGCAAACCTCTCTCCATCGTCAAAATAGCCATATAATTTTTCACGGTTAAAATAGTATTCATTATCCACAAAATAGAATGTAATTCCCTGGTGCTCAAGTTCTTCAATTCCACAATACTGGTTTCTCCAGCCAACCTGAACTGTAAACTCGCACTTTTTAGACATTTTCTTTTTTAAGTCATCTGATATGGAACTATACTTCGGAAGAATCACCCGTACGTCAGTCCCCTGTTTGGCAAGCTCTTTCGGGAGTGAACCGGCTACGTCGGCAAGACCTCCGGATTTGACGAATGGAACACATTCAGAAACAGCAAACAATACTTTCACGAGTTCATCAGCGCTCCTTGTACGGTACCTTTGCGAATTACCAGAGGCATTTCACTTCTTCCCTCAATTCTGGCACCGGATTCTACCTTAACATCTTTATCTAAAATAACAGAGTCTAAAACACAGTTCTCGCCAATTTGGGTTTTTTGCATGATTATACAATTTTTCACGACTGCGCCCTTGCCAATTTTGACGCCGCGGGAGATAATGCTGTTCTCGACTGTTCCTTCAATCATGCATCCATTTGCAATCATCGAATTCTTTGCGCTCGCACCTTTTACATAACGGGTTGGCGGTTCATCTTTTACTTTTGTGTAAATGGGCTGGCTGCGCAGAAAAATATTTTTCCATGCCTCCGGTTCCAATAGCCCAATGCTGGCAGCAAAGTAATTTTCAATGGAATCAATCATGACAGCCAAGCCGGTATATTCATAATTGCATATCGTGTACGAATGGTGGATATCTGTAACAACATCACTCATGCACGTGTATCCTGTTTCGTTTCTATTTTCTATTAAACTAATAAGCAGCGAGGTTTTTACAAGGTACATTTCCAGCGAGCGTCCATCCTGGCGAACAACTGTAATATCACACCCCGTCATAATATGTCTATCCAGAACAGGCCTGAAATCCATATTAAAAACGGTGAAACAGTTTGAGATCAAGGCATACTCCTGCTTGCTGCGATAAAAATAATCCAAATTCGCAGCAAAGTGATTGAAAGATCCGATCCCTTTACTAGGACTATCCAGCAAAGGAGACGGAAAAAAGAATAGCCCATCCCTTTTTCTGTTTAAGTCCCAGTTTTTCCCTGAACCAAGATGATCCATTAAAGAGCGATATTGATACTTCGGAAATATGGCAACACTCTCAATATCCGAGTTGACCATATTTGAGAGAACAAAATCGATCAGCCTATAGCGGCCTGCAAACGGAACAGCTGCGAGCGACCTGTGTACTGTCAATTCCTCTAAACCTTCATGGTAGGTTGTTGCGTCTATTACACCAAGCATTCTCTTCTTCATGACATTCCCTCCCGTTTATTGGCCAGGATCCGTTTTGGCATCCAGCTGTAAATTAAGAACAAATTCCCTGTATCATTTCCTGTGTTATCAGAATGATTTCGTCATCTTCTTCGGAAGCACTAATCACCACGCCATCAGGTATGTTCATTCCGCTTGGCACAATCGCCTTTTCAATATAGACATTTTCGCCAATCACAGCATCAGGCATGATGACCGATTCACGGATCACCGAATTCTTCCCAACCAGAACCCCTTGAAAAAGCACTGACTTTTCAACTTCGCCCTCAACCGTACAGCCTTCATTTATCAATGACTCTGCAACCTCTGCCTGAGTTGAAATATACTGCGGAGGGTGATTCGGATTCACCGAATAAATCCGCCAATCATGATCAAAAAGATTCAGCTCGCATTCGTCATCCAGTAAATCCATATTTGCTTCCCACAGGCTCTTAACTGTACCAACGTCCTTCCAGTAGCCATTGAACGGATAAGCGAACAGCTTTTTATTTTCGTCAAGCATTAATGGAATGATATCTTTTCCAAAGTCATGGCTTGATTCCGGATTGCGGTCATCCATTTCCAAATATTCCTTTAAAACAGACCAATTAAAAATATATATTCCCATGGAGGCCAAATTATTTTTTGGATATGCTGGTTTTTCCTCAAATTCTGCGACCCGCATCTCATCATCCGTGTTCATGATGCCGAACCTGCTTGCCTCCGGCCAAGGTACTTCAATAACAGAAATAGTGGCATCCGCACCTTTTTCAATATGATAATTCAGCATCAGCTCATAATTCATTTTATAAATATGATCACCTGATAAGATCAGGACATATTCAGGATCATACTGCTTTAAATAGTTAAGGTTTTGATAAATGGCACTGGCTGTTCCTGTATACCATTTGACTTCTGATGACTCGCTGTAAGGAGGCAGCACTGTCACGCCGCCGTTCTTTCTATCAAGATCCCATGCGCTGCCTATGCCAATATATGAATTCAAAACCAGCGGCTGATATTGTGTCAGAACCCCGACTGTATCAATTCCCGAATTGGTGCAATTGCTCAATGTAAAATCAATGATCCTATACTTTCCTCCAAAAGGAACTGCAGGTTTCGCCAGACTTTTTGTCAGAGAACTAAGCCTGCTCCCTTTCCCTCCTGCTAATAGCATTGCCACGCACTTTTTCTTTCCCATTTCCCTTCCTCTCCTTCCGATGTTTTACAGGGCGTAATATTGAAATGCCAAATGGCGGAATCGACATCTCTAAACTGAACGGCTTGCCATGAAACTCAATTTCCTCACTCTTAAGGACCCTCTTGTTTGTGCAATTTGATCCTCCAAAGCTATCATTGTCACTGTTAAGTATTTCCCGGTAAGATCCCATATTTGGTACGCCTATACGGTATTTTGGGTATATAGCCGGTGTGAAATTGCAGACAATCACGAGATAATCACTCTCTTTAGAGCCTTTTCTGATAAAAGAAAAGATGGATTGGTGCGAATTATGACAATCAATCCATTCAAAGCCATCCTGAAGATGATCAAGCTCAAAAAGAGGCTTGGAACGTTTATAGACCTTTAATAATTCTTTCACATAATCATTTGCTTTTTTATGCATCTCGTAATCCAGCAGATGCCAATCTAGCTGTTCTTTGTCTTTCCATTCGGAAAACTGCCCGAATTCACTCCCCATGAAAAGAAGCTTCTTGCCGGGATGGGCAATCATATAGCCAAGGAGGAGCCTGTATTGGGCAAACTTTTGCCAGTAATCGCCCGGCATTTTATCCAGCAGCGATTTTTTTCCGTGGACAACTTCATCATGTGAAAAAGGCAGTATGAAGTTCTCTGTAAAAGCATACAAAAGCGAAAATGTCATTTTCCCATGCACACCAGATCGCCTCTCGGGCTCTGTTTCCATATATGTAAGAACGTCATTCATCCAGCCCATATTCCACTTGTAATGAAAACCCAGCCCCCCATAATGAACTGGTGCAGTCACTTGCGGCCAGTCTGTTGAATCCTCTGCCATCATGAGAAAGGAAGAATCATATTGTGAAACTACTTTATTGAGATTTTGAAGGAAGCCGGTACCAAACGGATTTTCTGTTTTTCCATCCCGGTTCGGCCAATAAATGATATTAGCAACTGCATCAACCCTGAAGCCGTCAATATGGTATTTCTCCATCCAAAAAACAGCGTTGGAAATAAGGAAACTCTGCACTTCATTTTTGCCGAGATCAAAATTGGCAGTTCCCCATACTCGGTTCTCTCTGTCACCTTCTGTTTCATACTCATACAAATACGAACCATCAAACTGATAAAGGCCATGGGCATCTTTGCAGAAGTGCCCCGGCACCCAGTCCAGAATCACCCCAACACCATGCTGGTGGCATTGATCAACAAAATACATAAAATCATGCGGACTGCCATAACGGCTGGTAACCGAGTAATAACCTGTTCCCTGATAGCCCCAGGAAGCGTCGAGCGGATGCTCAATTAGAGGAAGCAATTCTATATGTGTAAACCCATGCTCCACCACATAAGGTATTAATTCCCCTGCAAGCTCCCGGTACGTATAGGGACTGCCCGATTCTTTTTGCTTCCACGAACCAAGATGGACCTCATAAATGACCGCAGGCTCTGTAAAAATAGCCTTCTTTTCTTTTTTTTGCATCCATTTGCTGTCATTCCACTGATACCCGTCCAGCGAATATACTTTAGAAGCTGTATTCGGCCTTACTTCTGAAAAAAAACTATAAGGATCAGCCTTTAAAAGCATAGCTCCTTTCTTTGTAGTAATTTCATACTTATACAAGGCACCTTCCATGTTTCCATCCAGCTGAATAATCCAGACACCTTCCTTATTCACTCTATGTAAGGTGTAGCCTTCTCCATTCCAATCATTAAAATCACCGACTAATCTGATAATTTCAGCATTCGGTGCCCATACACAAAAACGGGTAATCACTGCTCCTCCGTCTGAAACTACATGTGCTCCAAATAACTGGTGACTCTCATAAAGCGTCCCTTCATGGAACAAATGCAGCTGATAATCGGTTGGAAACAAAGTATCCACTACCATCCTTCTCCCCACCCAGTCTCGTTTCTTTTGACTTTCCTGTTATATTCGATGCACCTTTGAAAAGTCCTTGTAAAAGTTTTTTTAATTTTATGACAACAACGTTCATATTCCGCTAATATACGATAGCATTTTCCCCATTTTTACAGCCTTCGACATAATCTCCGGTAAACTTAGACAAAATAAAACAAAATATGCAAGCAAAAAATGAAAGGAGAATAATATTTTGGGCAATAAAGAAGAGGAGTTTTTATTGAATGAGGCATCCAAAAAGGAAATAAGGATCCCACTATTTGAAGCACCGGATGGAAAGATTATGGCCACTGGTGATATGTTTAGAGGCCCCTATACGGGAATATCTTCTGATATTGATTTGAATAATCCCGGCAATAGATTAAGCAGGGAAGAAGAGAAATTTGATTAACCAGGAGCAGAAATGAACTGTAAAGCAGAGTTACACAAATACAAACATAGACAACAAAAAGCTGCCAACAAATTGTTGACAGCTTTTTTGTATGACCCCTACGGGATTCGAACCCGTGTTACCGCCGTGAAAGGGCGGTGTCTTAACCGCTTGACCAAGGGGCCAATATGGCGGAGAAGGAGGGATTTGAACCCTCGCGCCGGTTACCCGACCTACACCCTTAGCAGGGGCGCCTCTTCAGCCACTTGAGTACTTCCCCATATATGGCTCCGCAGGTAGGATTCGAACCTACGACCGTTCGGTTAACAGCCGAATGCTCTACCACTGAGCTACTGCGGAACAATAAAATAAAATGGTGGGCCTAAATGGACTCGAACCATCGACCTCACGCTTATCAGGCGTGCGCTCTAACCAGCTGAGCTATAGGCCCATTTTGGAGCGGGTGAAGGGAATCGAACCCTCATCATCAGCTTGGAAGGCTGAGGTTTTACCACTAAACTACACCCGCATAAAGTTATGAAATGGTGGCTCAGGACGGAATCGAACCGCCGACACAAGGATTTTCAGTCCTTTGCTCTACCGACTGAGCTACTGAGCCATATTAAGTTATTTTGCCTAAATAAAATTTGGCTTCGTCCTTCGTCCCGATTTATCAATCGGTACGCTGAAGTATTTCAAGGCAGCTTATTCGGTCGTGCTCTACCGACTCAGCTACTGAGCCATATTGCTTTGTAAAAATGGCGGTCCGGACGGGACTCGAACCCGCGACCTCCTGCGTGACAGGCAGGCATTCTAACCAACTGAACTACCGGACCAGATTGCGGGGGCAGGATTTGAACCTGCGACCTTCGGGTTATGAGCCCGACGAGCTACCGGACTGCTCCACCCCGCGACAATATTATTAAGAATAAAATATGGAGGAGGAAAGGGGATTCGAACCCCTGCGCGGTTTGACCCGCCTGTCGGTTTTCAAGACCGATCCCTTCAGCCGGACTTGGGTATTCCTCCGAATAATGAAAAGTGGTGGACCTTGTAGGACTCGAACCTACGACCGGACGGTTATGAGCCGTCTGCTCTAACCAGCTGAGCTAAAGGTCCAGCATCGTTTAGTTAAATGGTAGCGGCGGAGGGGATCGAACCCCCGACCTCACGGGTATGAACCGTACGCTCTAGCCAGCTGAGCTACACCGCCAAAATACTAAAATAATTATGGTGGAGCCTAGCGGGATCGAACCGCTGACCTCCTGCGTGCAAAGCAGGCGCTCTCCCAGCTGAGCTAAGGCCCCAATATAAATGGTCGGGAAGACAGGATTCGAACCTGCGACCCCTTGGTCCCAAACCAAGTGCTCTACCAAGCTGAGCTACTCCCCGTTAATAATGGCGCGCCCGAGAGGAGTCGAACCCCTAACCTTTTGATCCGTAGTCAAACGCTCTATCCAATTGAGCTACGGGCGCAATATGAAATTAAATGGTGCCGAGGACCGGAATCGAACCGGTACGGTAGTCACCTACCGCAGGATTTTAAGTCCTGTGCGTCTGCCAGTTCCGCCACCCCGGCATAAAAATGGAGCGGAAGACGGGATTCGAACCCGCGACCCCCACCTTGGCAAGGTGATGTTCTACCACTGAACTACTTCCGCATAAAAAATGGTGCGGGTGAAGGGAGTCGAACCCCCACGCCTTGCGGCGCCAGATCCTAAGTCTGGTGCGTCTGCCAATTCCGCCACACCCGCAATATGAAATTAAAAATGGTGAGCCATGAAGGACTCGAACCTTCGACCCTCTGATTAAAAGTCAGATGCTCTACCGACTGAGCTAATGGCTCATGCTAAGTAATGTTTCCTAAAGCTTGTTTCTGCTGAGTCAGATGTTCCAAAACACTGCGTGTTTTGTCACAGATTGCTATTCGGTTGAAGTGATTCACTGATGCTGCAATCTGCTCTACCGACTGAGCTAATGGCTCATATTCTATAAAAAGAATTGAAGTGGTGCCGGCGAGAGGACTTGAACCCCCAACCTACTGATTACAAGTCAGTTGCTCTACCAATTGAGCTACACCGGCAGCTTGTACATTTAAATTAATGGTGGAGGATGACGGGATCGAACCGCCGACCCTCTGCTTGTAAGGCAGATGCTCTCCCAGCTGAGCTAATCCTCCATTATTAATGCCCGGCAGCGTCCTACTCTCACAAGGGGACAGCCCCTAACTACCATCGGCGCTGAGAAGCTTAACTTCCGTGTTCGGTATGGGAACGGGTGTGACCTTCTCGCTATCGCCACCGGACTATTTTTCAAAGACAAGTTTTATTATACCGTCTTTTCAGGATTTTTCAAGAGGAAATTTCATTTTTTCGTTCCCTCAAAACTAGATAATGCATGAAGAAGCATTTGCCGAGTATTCACCAATGACTTGGTTAAGTCCTCGATCGATTAGTATCAGTCAGCTCCACATGTCGCCACGCTTCCACCTCTGACCTATCAACCTGATCATCTTTCAGGGATCTTACTAGCTTGACGCTATGGGAAATCTCAT
>NZ_NJQY01000031.1:0-36641 GCF_010628845.1 Bacillus sp. 22-7
ACTGCCCAATCTAGCTGCGGCTCCTAGGGGCTCGAGGTCATAAGCCAATCAGCTGATGGGAAGAAAAGCACTCCCCACCATCTGCTCGTCTTATGCTTGTCACCCCAAGGCAAGTCGCCTCGCTTTATAATGTAAAGGCCCGATTGGTGAGATACAGTGAAACTTGCCGACGCGCAGGCAGAGGCTTAGTTGAACCAATCGGGTTCGTAGTGTCGATTGATCGAAGCGCTAGCGGAGATCTTAGCGACACTAGAACGCGACTAACAATCAGTGGGGGATAAGGAACCCCCCACTGATTGAAGTTTCACTTTATTCAAAGGTTTTGCTTAAAGAGCTGCTTTCATGTGAAAAAAATAATAAAAAACCCGAATGCAGATACGGGTTTCAATCAGGCTCGCTTTTTATCATCTCTTGGAGGGATGCGGTCATCTTTTAAGCGCTTATCATTGATTTTAGGCTCATTATTAACAATAAAGTTCTTAATGTTTGAGCGATGCAGGAAGATCAGAAATAATAAGAAAATAGAAAAGATAAGTTCATGTTCAGTGCCTTCAGTAAATAAGGAATAGATAAGCAAGGATGCACCCACCGATAAAGAGCCGAAAAATACATACTTGGTCAGGAAAATGACAGCAACAAAAGAAATATAGGCGATTAAAAACATCCAGATATTTGCAGCAAGCAATACGCCAGCTGTGGTTGCGATGGCTTTTCCTCCGCGGAATCCTGCAAAGATCGGAAAGCAGTGGCCGGCAACTGCGACCATCCCGACTATTAGCGGATCAGCTTCAGCACTCAGAATAACAGGAATTGCTGCAGCGGCGGCGCCCTTGCCCACATCCACCAGCAGAACCACGATAGCCGCTTTTTTGCCGAGAACCCTTAATGTATTAGTCGCACCAGGATTATTGCTGCCATGATCACGAATGTCAATTCCAAAGGCAAATCTGCCAAATAATAAGGCAGTAGGAATTGATCCTATTAAGTATGCTGCCAGGTAAATAAGAAGAGTCATCGTATTCATCCTTTTTCATCAATATATTCAATTGTTAATTAGAGTTGTCCATTATTTGAAAATTTTTTACTAGCCTCCTCTGCATGTAGTCATCGCTTACAGTTTACCATATAATGGTTTAGTGAAGAGGGAGAATTAATCATTATCCGGAATAGAAAATTCTGTAATTTTTTTAGTGAGAGATTATTATAAAAAAGGTATTGAATTATTCCATTCTCTAAATTATGATTGTTTCGGCACTCAAAAAGAAAGCATGTAATTCGAATAGTTATAAGGATATGTTCGATAAAAATAATACCCTGCAGGATATTATTTGTGTTTCAAAGCACGACCTGTAAGGAACTTTGGGAGGAGATGATTTTCATGGAGCATTTTTCATTGGAGGAATGGCGGAAATATGCGAAAAATGAGCTTTCTGAACCTGAGCGTGAACTCTATGAAGATCATCTCTATATATGTGATCAATGTCTGGAAGTATACCTTGAAGCAATGGACGAGGAGGAGGACTCTTTACCGGCAATGCCGGGGGAAGAGGACTTTACAACTCTTGTCATGGCTCAGATTACAGGCGAAATTCCCGAAGAAGCTTCTAAGGAACAGAGTGGGCTGCCAACTAAAGGCTCTTTGTTTGAGCGCTGGTTTCCTCTTGCCTTTGCCGGCTTTATGCTCATTGGGGGATTAGTAACCATGTATCGGGAGAAAAATCAAATAGATCAGGAGTAACTCTTAACGGAAGTTAGGAGTTTTTTATATTGGCTCTGTTATAGATTATTGTTGTTTTTAGCATCCTGTTGATTGGAGCGGAAGGCATGAGATCCTCGAAAATCATTCGCATGTTCTTCGTGCGGTGTTTACTCAAGGAAGCTTATTCAAAGTCCTGAAGGAGTGTGGATCAAAGGGAGCCCCCGCGGGAGCAAGCTGACGAGGAGGCTCCCGGACCGCACGCGGAAAGGGAGTGCCTAAAGCGGAAATCAACAGGCCAATTTAACAGAACTATATGAAAAAATTTGAAAATTCATATAAAAATATTTACAATAAAAAAGACCGATCAGTTTATTTTTAATTACAAACCTGGGGAGTGGGAGATATGGGAAGAAGGCAGGTTCCGCAGGAAATGCAAAAAAAGAGCAAGAGTGTACATCTTGAGCAATGGATTTGGGATTTGGCAGCGCAAATGCAGCCGTGCCGTTCAGCAACTATCAGAGATTTATTTCTTGCTAAAATGAAAGAAGACTTGATAAAAGCGGGATTGGCTGAGGAAAATACGGAAATCACGAGTGAACATGCCAGCCTGTATTCAGAAGAAATTCTGAAAAGCAGTGAAATCAGCCGGAAGTGCTGCTGATAAATGAATAACTGAAAGAGAATAAATCAAATGCCTTGGAGGGACAGAATTGCCGCCCATCGTATCAGAGGAATATAAACGGAAAAAAAAGAAAGAGATCCTGTCGGGCGCCTTGGCCTGCTTTGCCAAAAAAGGATTTCAGGCAGCGACCATAGATGATATTGTCGCTTATTCAGGAATCAGCAAGGGAGCTATCTATAATTATTTTAGAAGCAAGGAAGAAATCTATCTGGAGCTGTTGAATGAGCAGACAGAATCAGCTAATGCAAGACTTGCAGAGAAAATATCCATGTTCTCCTCCGCAGAAGAGAAACTTGAATACCTGTTTGACTTGTACAGGGATATGAGCCCATTCAGCCAGGAACGGAAAGATAGAATAACTGTGCAGCTGGAATTTACGCTGCATTCCTCAAGAGATGAGAACCTGAATCGAATCCTGAATGAGCGTGGAAAGAAGTTCTTTTTAAAGCTGATAACAGATATTATGGAGGAAGGACAGAACACCGGGGAATTCCGTTCAGATGCAGATCCAAACCATGTAGCAGGATTGTTTTGGACTTTTATGGACGGGGCAATGCTTCATAGAGTAATTAATGAAGAATATCCATATAGAACCATTATTGACTACGTTAAGAGCCTTGTTTTGCAGGACCTCAAACAGGAGTAAGCTTAACCTCATCCTGGATAATGCTGATTTAAAGCACCTGGCCAAGAAATATAACTTAATTACGATACTTTTTTGCTTAATGAGGGTATAATTCATTTGTGCATCTGTCCACTTGTGAAAACACCAGGAAGTGAATAGAATAGAAACGGTTAGCTGTGAAAATTGCTAAGCCGCGGACTATTCGCTATGATGTAAAAAGATGGAATGAAAAGTATTAAGTTTAGATATTTCAATAATAGGATGATGGGCTATGAAAAGAGCAAGAATTATTTATAACCCGACTTCAGGCCGGGAAATTTTTAAAAGACATTTAGCAGAGGTTTTGCAGAAATTGGAGACAGCTGGCTATGAAACGTCATGCCATGCTACCACAGGTGAAGGGGATGCCATTAAAGCTGCCCGGACAGCTGTTGAACGCAGATTCGACCTGGTCGTTGCAGCAGGCGGTGACGGCACGATTAACGAGGTTGTAAATGGACTCGCTGAACAGGATTACCGTCCGCGCCTCGGCATTATCCCAATGGGCACAACTAATGATTTTGCCCGTGCACTCCATATTCCAAGAGATGTGGAAGCGGCAGCGGATATTATTGTAAAAGGGGATACCATTCCTGTTGATATTGGCCGCATTAATGATAAATATTTTATTAATATCGCTGGCGGAGGAAGGCTGACAGAGCTGACTTACGAGGTGCCAAGCAAGCTTAAAACCATGATTGGCCAGCTTGCCTATTACCTTAAGGGAATTGAAATGCTGCCTTCTATCCGTTCAACTGAAGTGAGCATTGAGTTTGACGGGAAAATCTTTGAGGGTGAAGCCATGCTTTTCCTTGTCGGTCTGACAAATTCAGTCGGCGGTTTTGAAAAACTTGCGCCGGATTCCTGTATTAATGACGGTCTATTCTCCCTGCTGATCTTAAAGAAAACCAATCTCGCCGATTTTATCCGGATCGCGACAATGGCAGTCCGGGGTGAGCATGTAAAGGATCCGAACGTCATCTACACGCAGGCAAACCGCATTAAAGTGCAATCCAAAGAGAAGGTACAGCTCAATCTTGACGGTGAATTTGGCGGGCTTCTTCCTGCCGAATTCGTAAACCTGTACAGGCATTTGGAAGTATTTGTTCCTATCGATCAGATTCGTGAGGAAGACCGCCCGACAGATTGGGAAAGCTCCCATGAATAATAGGAAGTCCGCTCTATTACAGAGCGGGCTTTTATTTTGCAGAAACACAAGAGGTTGTGAAAGATGCAAATAGAAAAGTATTACTGCAAATAGATGAGTGAAAGAGCAAATAGATAGGGAAACCCTGCAATTAGACTGGGAAAAATACAAATACAGGATTCGTTTCTGCAAATAGACATGCTGCGGGGTATGCAGGTCCAAAGGATCTGAAAGATATCCATTTCGTATTTAACCCTATTTTGTGATACAATCTGTCTAGTCAAAATAGGTCACGGAATTAAGCTGAAAAGGAAGAAAATGATGAGCAGAACATTACCTGTGCAAAAAAATGATTATATAGATGTGACATTTGAGGATTTGACCCATGAAGGGGCAGGAGTGGCAAAGGTTGATGGCTACCCTTTATTTGTGCCGGATGGACTTCCGGGTGAGAGAGCAAAAGTCAAAGTAATAAAGGTGAATAAGGGATATGGGTTTGGGCGCTTGATTGAGACTTATGAAAGCAGCCCATACCGGGTGGAAGCACCATGCCCGATATATAAGGAGTGCGGAGGATGTCAGCTCCAGCACCTGAGCTATGAAGGCCAGCTTCTCGCCAAGGAAAAACAGGTCAGAGATGTACTGGAAAGAATCGGGAAACTAGAGGGTGTCAAGGTGCATCCGGTTCTCGGCATGAAGAATCCGTGGCGCTACAGAAATAAAGCGCAGGTTCCGATTGGCGAGCAGGAAGGCGGTCTGATCGGCGGATTTTACCAGCAGCGCACCCACCAGATCATCGATATGAAGGAATGCCTCATTCAGCAGGAAAAAAATGATGAGGTTGTTCAAAAGGTAAAGGAAATTTGCGGCCGCTATGGTGTCCGCGCTTATGATGAAGGCAGGCATAAAGGTGAGCTCCGCCACGTGATGGCGCGCTATGGTCTTGTGACAGGCGAAGTGATGATTGTCCTTGTTACAAGGACGAATGAGCTCCCGAATAAGCAAAAGATTGTGGAAGAGATTGCAGCAAGTATCGAAGGTGTTAAATCCATCGTCCATAATGTGAATTCGCGGAAGACAAATGTAATCATGGGAGATGTTACACGAGTTCTCTGGGGCGAAGAAGTGATCTATGATTTTATTGGCGATATCCAATTTGCGATTTCCGCCCGCTCCTTCTATCAGGTGAATCCGGAGCAAACGAAGGTTTTATATGATAAGGCTCTGGAATATGCGAATTTAAGCGGAGAAGAAAAGGTTATCGATGCGTACTGCGGAATTGGCACCATTTCGCTTTTCCTGGCACAGAAAGCAAAAGAAGTGTTCGGAGTTGAAATCGTTCCGGAAGCCATTGAGGATGCGAAGAGGAATGCGGAATTGAACCGGATGACAAATGCTTCATTCGCAGTCGGGAAAGCAGAAGAAGTAATTCCTGAATGGTATAAAAAAGGGAACACGGCAGATGTACTGGTCGTTGACCCGCCGCGCAAAGGCTGTGATGAGGCTCTTTTGAAAACCATTTTAAGCATGAAGCCAAAGAAAGTCGTCTATGTATCCTGCAATCCGGGAACATTGGCAAGGGATCTGCGTATTTTAGAGGATGGCGGATATAAAACCATCGAAGTGCAGCCTGTGGACATGTTCCCGCAGACTATGCATTGTGAAGCAGTCGCGGGATTAGAATGGAAAGAGGGCAGCTGACCTGAGGGTAAGCTGCTTTTTTTTTGAGTTCTAAAGAATCCTCATGCTTTTTTTCATATAATTCTGTAAAATATAGTTTATAGAGTTATTTAATGGGGTGAGGTTAATGGTCAATGATTTCCCGATCCTAGGTAATGATGGTGAATCGATTTATTCCAATCCTGATGAATTGCTTGATTTGTTCCTGAACTGTACGGCAGATGGGGTAGCCATCATAGATATGGAAAACCGTTTTATAAGGGTTAATCATATGTATACGGTGATTTTTGGTTATACCGAAGCGCAGGTTATCGGCAGGAAGTTTACCGATTTTCAGAACCCGGAAGAAGTGAAGGGGATAATAAAACTGGTCAAGCTTGGGAAGGTATACAGCAATGTGATCACACAGCGCTATCATCAGGATGGTTCGATTCTGGATATATCGGTTTCCTATTCTCCTTTCAGAAATTCCAAGGGAAAAATCATTGCCGTTCTGGCTATATTCCGGGATATGACAGAGTTTAAAAGCATGGAGAGGGAATTAAGAAAAACCAGGGAACTGTACGATTTGATTACGAAGAATACAACAGATATGATCAAGGTCTTCACAAGGGAACAGACGGTGATTTATGCATCCCCATCTCATGAAAATGTATTGGGGTATTCGCCGGTGCAGCTTGTGGGGAAGTCCTGTACCACTATCATATATTCCGAGGAAGAGAGAGAAAAGTTTAACAAAGTCTCTCAAAACCTGCTTGAAACAGGAGAGCCACAGCTCCTTGAGACAAAAATGAATACGGCAAATGGTGATGTCCTTTTCGTGGAGACTAGCATTTCCCCTATTTTCAACGACAGGGGCGAAATTGAATTATTTGTGGCAGTAGGCAGAAACATAACAGACAGAGTTAATAATGATGCTGTTTTGCGGAATTTGGATCGCCTTTCCATTATCGGCCAGCTTGCAGCAGGGGTTGCCCACGAAATCAGGAACCCGCTGACTTCTCTAAAAGGTTTTTCAAAACTGCTCCAATCAAGCATTAATCAGGAAAAGCAGGATAATTATCTATCCATTATTATGGAAGAGCTGGATCGAATTGATATCATTGTCAATGAGTTCATGTCTTTGGCAAAGCCTCAGGCAATCGAGTTTGAGAAAGGGAACTTAATGTCCATTCTGGAAAGCACGATTAAGGTGCTTCATCCGCAGGCTCTGCTTCATAATGTCCAGATTCATCTCAAACATAGTGAGAATGATATCATGCTATTATGTTCACCTCCTCAGCTGAAGCAAGTGTTTGTGAACTTTTTAAAAAATGCGATTGAAGCTATGCCGAATGGCGGAAATGTATATATCAGCATGCAGCAAATAGAGCGCGGGCGTGTAAGGATTGCTTTTGCAGATGAAGGAGCAGGCATTGATGATGAAATGCTGAAGCATCTTGGGACACCATTTTATACAACAAAAGATAAAGGAATTGGTCTGGGGCTCACGGTCAGCAATAAAATTATACAGGAACACCAAGGGCTGATGACTATCGATAGTTTTATAGGTGAAGGAACTACAGTAACTGTAGAATTGGATTGTATATAGTTTGTTCTGCTCATCTCTTTAGGGGTGGGTTTTTTTCAAAAATGAAACACGGCCTTGCAGCATATAGCAAGGCCGTGTTTTTAATTAAAATGCATCTTTCAGAACTTCACCCTCCAAAAAGTCAGGAGCCGGTATCTCCAGCAGTTTATAAACGGTCGGGGCGATATCCAGTGTGGTAATCGAACCAATTCCGCTGTTACTTTTAAAAGAAGGACCCTGTGCAAAGAATACCGCCTTGAGTTCTTTCCGGTCAGGATTGCCGCCATGGCTGCCAAGTTCTATTGCCGGCATTTGGGGGTCTGTTAAGCTGCTGCCCATCATATAGCCACTTGCACCAAGCAGCAATATGTCTCCCTGGTTAGGGTGCTTATTCTCTTTATTGTTATCATACGCAATCTGATAAGGCTTTTCTTGTTTCCTGAAAAGGTAATTGGAAAATTGCTTTGCCGTTTGATTAAATTGGCTGAACTTTCCTTCGGCGAGAAAATCACCGGCTTCACCTAAATAGCCCTTAAGGATTTTTGTCTTAAATTCGGGTTTGATTTTATATTCGCTAAAGAGCTTCACCACTTGGTCTGCAGCCTTTTCCTTTTCTCTTTTGGTGAGGTTTTCATTCAGATATATTTGGGCAGCTGATCCGCTGGCTACAGCCATTGCTTTGGAGTTCTCCTCATCCACTCTGCCTTTTTTATCTGTTTTTAAGAGACCTGCTTCTTTCAGAAGTGTGTTTGGAGCCAGAATGGTGTGGACTGGCTCCATGCCGTGATCAGATACCACAAGAAGGTGGTCTTCTTCGCTAAGGATGTCCATCGTCTGTCCTACTACATCATCTGCAAGCTTGTAGGCCCATTCAATGTATTTCGAATGTCTTTGGGAATTTCCCTCTGAATACCCGGGCTGCCGCGGATCTGTCAGCAGAAAATGATGTGATTCATAATCAATCTGAGGTGTGTAAAACATCAGCAGATCGGGCTGGTATTTTTCTTTAATATAAAGAGACACATCAGTTGCCCAGTGGACAAAACGCGAACCAATTTCCTCGTACTCTTCCCGAGTAATCCACTTTTTTTCAAAAGCCTTTGTATCATCCTGGACGGGGAAAAAGCCGAATTCCGATAGCAGCTCCTCTTCAAATCCTTCTGGACCTTCAATGAGGGCTGATGTAACAGCAGTGCGGTAAATGCTCGCTTTCTCAAGGCTGGTATCAGTCTTCAGCTTAAACCAAAATCCTGCAGATTCACCGTCAGCTTCAACAGGAATTGATCCCCATTCATTGGCATTGACGATAACATCTTCGGAGTCTGCACCACGGTTTTCCGAAAAAATGAAGCGGTTATAACTGGTTTTTCCATCATCCGAAGTGTCTAAAGCTAATATATAGATCTCTTTATTCTGTGCTTTTTTCAAAGGAAGCTTCACTATAGCTTCCTTTGCAGGGCTGAAGCTGTTTTCGGTGTGCTTCCAGCTCTCTGTTTTTTTGAACTGAAGCTTATCGAGTGAGCTTTCTGCCCAGGTTTCACCATAATAAACTGCATAATCAGCCTGTTCGCCTGCATCAGGGTTTGATCCGGGAAACAGCACGGTGGCCGTTGTTTTGCCATTCTTTTTGGCTTCTGCCCAAAGCGGGCTTTTATCAAGCGGCTGATGAAAAGCGCTTTCTCCATTGGCCAATTCCTTGTTGGGATCCTGCCATTTATTGCTGACCATACCGGTTTCCGATGGAGCTGCACCTGAGGCAATGGCCGCATGGGATGGTGCAGTGAGCGAAGGGGTTACGGTTTTAGAATCCTTGGCAGCCACTCCGTTCTTCATAAGTGATTTAAAATGAGGAAGCTTGCCGTCCTGTATAAACTCTTTTGCCAGGTCGTTCCTCATTCCATCAAAGGAGATCAGCACAACCTTGTTTTCCTTCCCAATCGTATCCTCTGCATATCCTGAGGAAGGGAATATAATCGATCCTATTAATAAAATTACTATATGAAAATAGTGCTTGTTCATTATGTTTCCTCCAAGATGTAAGTGAATTGGTACAAGAGTGTATTCCCTGCAGCCCTTATAATTAAACTTTTTCAAAAGGGAAGATATACAGATGCCAAATATACTGACTCTGCCAAATAAGCAAATTCAAACTGATTCAATAGAATCAATAAAATTTTTCCAGTCCCAAAGAGGTAGACTTGAAGTTTGCTAATCTTTATTTTTAGAGTAGTCCGCAAAATTCGACAGAAATAAAATCAGGGATATGGAGGAAAGTGAATGGCAATTTTAAGAGGTTCATATGGAAACAGAGCTATATTAAAAGGCACTGTTGCTGCAGCTATTTTGGCAGGAGGAGTCTTGTCGCCGTCAATTCCGAGCTTTTCAAACGTGGTGGCAGAAGCGGCTTCCGCTACTTACACAGTGGATGCAACCAGTCTGAATGTCCGTTCCGGTCCGGGTACAAATTATAGCCGGATTGGCAGCCTGGCCCAAGGCAGCGGTATTCAGGCGATTGAACGACTTGCAAACGGCTGGTACAAAATAAACTACAATGGCAAAACAGGCTATGTCAGCGGCCAGTATGTCAAAACAAATGAAAAGCTTTACCGGGTGGATGCTACGTCATTAAATGTCCGGAAAGGTCCGGGTACAAATTACGGGAAAATAGGGTCCTTGAAGAACGGATCTGTATTGAATGTTATACATAAGGAAAGCAATGGCTGGTATAAAATTTCCTACAATGGCGGAACGGGTTATGTAAGCGGTGATTATGTGAAAGCCAGTGATGCCCGCCTGTCCAAAATTAATGTGCCGCTCATTGCCCAGCGGCCGGAGCTGCCAAGCGGATGTGAAGTCACTTCCCTTGCGATGGCATTAAAGTTTTATGGAGTGAATGTCAGCAAAACCACACTGGCAAAAAAAATGCCATATGACTCAACCAAGCTGGTAAGAAATGCAGACGGATCGATTAAAACCTGGGGCGACCCTGATGTCGGGTTCGTTGGAACACCTTTTGGCAACGGACACACGATAAATCCGGGGCCGCTGAAAAAGCTGCTTGATCAATATCGTCCTGGCGGTGTAAATCTGACCGGAAAAGATTTCTCAGAAATAGAAAAGGCTGTTTCAGAGGGTAACCCTGTTCTGGCGTGGTTTACAATCAGCCATGAAATGCCGAATAAAAGAACCTGGAAAACGCCTGCCGGCAAAACGATCAGCGCACCGACACCTCTGCACTGTATTGTCGTAACCGGTGTGGATGCCGATTATGTTTATTTTAATGACAGTGAAGCTGTTAAAAAAGATGTTAAGATGCCAAAAGAAAAGTTCATTAAGATTTACAATGCCATGGGCAAGCGTGCATTGGCGGTTAAATAGCCATAAAGCACCTGCGGAAAAATTTCCGCAGGTGCTTTTTTTATTTAATATACGTCTCAGGTCTTAGCAGCGATTACTTTTGTGGTCTATGGCGGGTAATCGTGTTATTTTGTATCGTATAACTTGAGAAGTTTTTTAAAAGTGTTTTAATAGATTTAAGGATATATGCCTTTTTTGCTGAAAGATGTCTGTGGATGAAACTTTAGGTTTATCAATTACGTATAAATAAGTAGGACTATGAGTAGGAGTCGATAAATATGAATTCCTTTTTAGCATTTGCTTTTCGCCTGCTGACGGCTGTTCCATTGTCTGTCAGTGTCTGGCTGGCCAGTTATTTTGCTTTCGGGCAAACATTTTTTCTGTCAGGGGTTTATGGAGCTGGAGCCGGGCTGCTCACTTATTGGGCCGGAGGCTTGATTCAGCGCCGCCGCTTTTTGAAAAAGCATGGATTGACGAAAAGGGAATACCAATATATAAAGCGAAATCTTGATGAGGCACGCCGCAAAATAACCCGTCTGCATAAAGCGATGTTCTCAATACGGCATTTCCCGACGCTGAAGCAGCGCATGGAGTTCATGAGGGTGACAAGGAGAATTTACAGACTGACCAGAAGTGAGCCGAAACGGTTCTATCAGGCGGAGCAGTTTTATTTTTCCCATTTGGATTCTGCTGTGGAGCTGGCGGAAAAGTATGTCTTCCTTTCTTCCCAGCCGAGAAAGTCCCGTGAACTGGATCAGTCCCTCCAGGAAACGAGACGTACACTTGATGCACTTACCCATCATGTGGAGGAAGATCTTCACCGGGTTATAGCGGAAGATATTGATCAGCTTCATCTTGAAATTGATGTTGCCAGGAATTCGATTGAGAAGATAAAAGAATCAAGAATTCATGATGAAAGCAGGAGATTAAAATGACCGAAGAAAAACCGTCCCTGTTAAAAAACACTGATTTAATGGATGATTTGCTGGCAGATCCTTTTGGGGAAAATCAGCAGCCTGCTTCCTCGCCGCTGCATTCGGAAAAGCGGACAAGGCTGATAGATGTGATTCCGGAAGAAAACCGCGAAAAAGCTTATCAGCTTGCAAAGCAAATTGATCCGGCCAATCACCAGGCGATGATCTCATACGGAACACCAGCTCAATCAAAGCTGTTATCGTTCTCCCATACCATGCTCGAGCATGTTCAGAAAAAAGACGTTGGTGAAGTGGGAACAATCATTAATGATCTGATGAAAAAATTCAGCGATGTGAATCCGGATGAGCTGAAGCCTGAGAAATCATCCTTTTTTGCGCGTATGTTCGGAAAGATTTCCGGTTCTGTTCAGGAAGTATTGTCCAAATACCAGAAAACAGGAGCTCAAATCGACCGCATCAGCGTGAAATTGGAAAGAAGCAAAAACGCGCTTCTTTCCGACATTGTCATGTTAGATAAGCTTTACGATAATAATAAAGAGTATTTTCATGCGTTAAATGTTTATATTGCAGCAGGAGAACTAAAGCTTGAGGAGCTTCATGAAAAGACCATTCCCGAGCTGAAAAAGAGGGCAGAAGAGTCAAATGACCAGATGAAGTTCCAGGAAGTAAACGATATGATCCAGTTTGCCGACCGCCTGGATAAACGTCTTTATGACTTGAAGCTGAGCCGTGAAATAACGATTCAAAGTGCGCCGCAGATCCGCCTGATACAGAATACCAATCAGGCATTAGTTGAAAAAATCCAGTCTTCTATCATGACTGCCATCCCGCTTTGGAAAAATCAGGTGGCTATTGCCCTGACACTGCTTCGCCAGCGCCATGCCGTCGAAGCCCAGAAGAAGGTATCAAAAACCACCAATGATCTTCTTTTGAAAAATGCGGAGATGCTAAAAGTGAATACAATTGAAACGGCACGTGAAAATGAGCGGGGCCTTGTTGATATCGAAACGCTAAAGAAAACACAGGAGAATCTGATCTCTACTCTTGAAGAAACCTTGAGGATCCAGGAAGAAGGCAGGAATAAGCGCCGGCAGGCAGAACATGACCTGGCCAATATGGAGAATGACTTAAGGATGAAGCTGCTGGAGATTAAGGGAAATTAAAAGAAGAGCGATATTCAATCAAACGTTTGATTGAATATCGCTCTTTTGCTGTTTAAACGGTTATTCCAGCTTCAGGGGCAGGTGTTTGTTTTTTTACAGGGAGCTTTATGACAGCTTCTGTACCTCTCCCTTTCTTGCTATTGAAATGAATGGAACCATTATGGGATTGAACAATCTTGAAGCTGACTGTGAGCCCGAGGCCTGTTCCCTTCTCCTTTGACGAATAAAAAGGTTCACCGATCCTATTCAGGCGATCTTCTGACATGCCGCAGCCGGTATCCTTAACCAGGATAGTCAGCTGGTGGTCTTCTGCCAGCAGTGTAACGGTTACTTTGCCGCCTTCATTAGATGCTTCGATGGCATTTTTTATGATATTAATAAAAAGCTGCTTAAGCTGATTCGGTTCACATTCAATCATATACACATCCGATTTTAACAGAAATTCAATCTGGACATTGTGCATGCTGGCTTCAGTTTTTAAAAGCGAAATGACATTAAACAGGATTTTTTGAACATCTGCTTTTGTGAAACAAATATCCTGAGGCTTGGCAAGGAGCAGAAGCTCGCCGACAATATGGTTGATCCGGTCGAGTTCTTCCTGCATGATCTGATAATAGAACTGATGCTTTTCATCTTCCAGCTGCATCAGCTGCACAAAGCCTTTTAAAGATGTGAGAGGATTTCTGATTTCATGTGCAACACTTGCAGAAAGCTCGCCAACCACAGAAAGCTTTTCGGTGCGGCGGAGTCTTTCTTCAGCCTGACGCAGCTTTGTCACATCTTTTCCATAACCGATGACCCCGGCAATTTGACCGTTCACAATAAGCGGAAGGGCAGTGCATTGAATAGTCAGTTTGCTGCCATTTTTATGATTAAAATCAAACTCACAGGTTTTTGGCTGTTTATCCTCAAGGATGCCTATAAAGTCTTCGATTGCCTTCGTTTTATAAGGAGCCGGTATAATTTCATTGATGTTTTTACCCAATGTTTCATCAGGGCTGTATCCTGTCACGGCTTTAAATTGGGGATTTACTTTCGTAATCGTGCCATGAAGGTCTGTCATAAAGACGATCTCGGTATTATATTCAAACAGGGATTTATACTGCTGCTGGCTTTCGGCAAGGAGCTTCTCCACATGCTTTCTTTCTGTTATGTCCCGGCCGATAATGACTAGTCCCTTTCGGCTGCCGTCTGTATGGAAGAGCGGTACTTTAATTGTATCGAACGTTTTCTCTGTTCCGTCAGGCAAGGGAATTACTTCCTCGATGCGGGTAATTTTACCGTTTACCCAGGTTTCTTCATCTGAAGTTTCACAGTAGCGAAGTGCGTCTGCATAAAAATCAGTGTGCTCGGCAAGTTCTGAGTCCTTCTTGCCTTTATAATCGACATTTTCTAGATTAAATAGCTTAAGTCCAAATTCATTAGACTCAATCCAGCGGCCGTGACCGTCTTTGAAATTAACGAAATCCACCATGGAATTGATTAAAGTGGAAAGGCGCTTTTCCTCTTCTCTTGAGGCACTGAGCTCATCTCTTTTGCCTATAAAATAATAGAGCAGCCATCCTGTAGCGATGATGTACAGAAATTCTTTAGCTCTGAATAGAAAACTGACAAGAGAAGAAGGCTCAAGCATATGCAAAAGGTAATTCGTTCCGAATACCCAAATAAGGCTGATGATCACATATAAGCCCAATACCTTTTTTTTATTCATTAGCTTATATTTCTCCTGTTCTCTATTTGGCTGAAAATATGCTGGAATTCAGTCAAATTAGTATTTTTCGCGTATAATAATAGAATATACAGGTTGCCTATACAGATTATTTATAGCTTCTATTCTATATGATTTTAGCAGAGTCTTCTAGTGTCTGGAAATTAGTAAATTCATATTATAAGGAATAAGAAAGGGAAGGACAAGCATGTATCTGACCATTAAAGAAACCGCAGAATATTTATCTTACCCTGAGTCATATGTCGAAAGCCTGATACAGCAAAAGAAAATACGCGCTATTTATGACGGGGAACAGTATTTAATATACAAGGAACAGTTTAATGCCCATCTAAAGCAGGTGGAAAAATACAGGGAGCTGGTTGAGGAAATTTTAAATGAGCCGATACCGGAGGACCGGGATATCAAAGATGAAGATTAAATTTCCTGAAATCACATTATTTTACAATTATTATTAGCTTGGATAAACTATAAGTAAATAATGTGTTAAAGGAGGAAGTATGGATGTTTGATATTTTAATTGTGGGTGCAGGTCCTGCCGGTGCAAGTGCTGCGCTATTTGCCGCCAAAGCGGGCAAGAAGGTAGTGGTTGTGGATAATGATAAAAGCATGACTAAACGGGCATGGGTTGAAAATCATTATGGCGTTATGGAAATCACTGGCCCGGAATTAATTGAAACAGGCAAAAAGCAAGCTGTTAAGTTTGGGGCAGAGATCACAGAAGGAACTGTAGAAAACATTGAAAAAGCTGAAAGTGGTTTTACTGTAACAGCGGGAGAAAAATCATATTCAGCGAAGCATGTGATTGTGGCAGCAGGGCTTTCAACTGATTTAGCCGAAAAAGCCGGTTTGAAGACTAAAGCAGGGACTGAGCCACGCATTAAAACGGTTCTGGATGCTGATGCTGACGGAAAGACAAATGTTGATGGTATTTGGGCAGCCGGAACTATTGCAGGAATCAGCGTCCATACAATCATAACAGCTGGAGACGGTGCGAAAGTGGCGATTAACGTAATCAGTGAATTGAACGGCGAGCGTTATGTGGATCATGATTTAATGAAATAGATTGGAAGAAGGCTTGCATGGAGCAGCCTTCTTTTTTTATCTATCTTCCTATTAATTAATACCTAAAATTTACAATATAACCAAAATATAGATTTTTGTACCTACTGTATTCTAGTATCTTGTGCCCTTATATGATTTTTCTAAACATTATAATATTTAATGAGCGAAATCTATTATTCTATTGGAGGTACTAGATGAGGAAACCAATTTTAAAAGTGGCACTAGCTTCAACTCTGGTTTTTGGGGCAGTCGGAACACAGGCAGCTTTTGCACAGCCAGTCGGCGTAAAACAGAACCAGCCGGTAAATGTATTCGATAAAAAGGTAATCAATAAAATTAATGCAGAAAATATCTATAATAATATTAATTATCTTTCACAAACCCCGCGTGTAGCAGGAACGGAATCGGAGAATAACGCTGTTCAGTATATTAAAAGCCAATTCGAATCCTTTGGATATGAAACAGAGATTCAGCCATTCACGTTTTATGGATATACTCCTCCAAGCAGTATGGAAGTGACCATTGACGGCTATGAAGGAGAACTGCAGCCAAGATCCTTTACCTATTCAGTTAACGGGAATGTGAGCGGGGAACTGATATTTGCCGGTCTGGGCACAGTGGAAGAACTGGAAGGTGCTGATCTCACCGGCAAAATTGCACTAATTCAGCGAGGTTCCATTTCTTTTGCTGAGAAAGTACTAAACGCAGCCGAAAAAGGTGCTGACGGTGTAATTGTTTTTAATAATGCAGAGGGTCCATTGAGCGGCACGCTTGGAGAACATAATGAAGATTATGTTCCGGCGTTAGCCCTGTCAAAAGCAGAAGGTGAGGCCATTCTTGCTTTGCTGGAGAGCGGTGAAACCTTAACAGCTTCCCTGACCATTGAAGGTGCGGAGGCAGGAGAAAAAGTTTCCCATAACGTGATTGCCACAAAGAAACCGACCAGCAAAAAGAAAGCGAACGATGACATTATTGTAGTCGGCTCACACCATGATTCTGTAGCGGGTGCGCCTGGGGCGAATGACGATGCTTCCGGAACAGCGATGACTATAGAACTGGCACGGGTGTTTAAGGATATTCCGACTGATACAGAAATCCGCTTCGTTACATTCGGAGCAGAGGAGCTGGGATTGATTGGATCCTATCATTATGTTGACAGTCTTTCTGACGATGAGATCAGCAGGACGATTGCGAACTTTAATCTTGATATGGTTGGAAGCAGGGATGCAGGCGATTTAGTGATGATGACATTGGATGGAAAAGAAAATCTGGTAACAGAGCTATCACAATCATCAAGTGAAAGGCTGAACGGTGAGCAGACACCAGTATATCAGGGCGGCAGAAGTGATCATGTTCCATTCGCGGAAGCAGGCATCCCGGCCGCATTATTCATTCACAGCCCTACTGAGCCATGGTACCATT
Organism: Bacillus sp. 22-7; assembly: GCF_010628845.1. Taxonomy (NCBI): domain Bacteria; kingdom Bacillati; phylum Bacillota; class Bacilli; order Caryophanales; family Bacillaceae; genus Bacillus; species Bacillus sp. 22-7. The sequence goes on from NZ_NJQY01000031.1 coordinate 17,111, forward strand.
CTCCAGAGGATACAATTGATAAAATAAGCAAGGAAAAGCTTCAGGATACAGCGGAAATTGTGGGTACTGCCATTTATGATAAAGCGCGTTTTGATAACATGGGCCCTAAACCGAAAAAGAAGCATAAAATGAAAGCAGCACCTGAGATGGTTTATGAGTTAGATGTAAAATAAGCAGAAAAGCAGCCTCCTGAGATGGGAGGCTTTTTTTATGAAGTATCTTATGTCTTTTTTAAAAAAAGACTTGTAAAGCGCTTTCAGTTTTTCTATAATTGTGATAAATCGATTTAGTAAACCGGTTTAGTAAATCGATTTAGATAAAAGAGATGATTCGGAGAAGACATGATGAAAACGGTTACTATGGCTGATGTAGCTCAGTATGCAAAAGTTTCAAAAAGCACCGTCTCCCAGTATTTGAATAAAAGGTTTGATTACATGGGAGAAGACACCAAGAAAAGAATCGAAGCTGCCATTAATGAACTTGGTTACAGGCCTAATATTGTGGCAAGAAGCTTAAAGCAGAAATCAACAACAACGATTGGGGTTATTGTGGCAAATATCCTTCACTCTTTTTCCACCCAAGTTATCAGGGCAATTGAGGATATGTGTCATGATTCTGACTTTCATACGATTGTCTGTAATGCCGATGATGACCCTATTAAGGAAAAAAAGTATATTGAAATGCTTAGGGCAAAACAGGTTGATGGCATCATCCTTCTTCCCACCGGTGATAATGCAGATCTCTATAATGAAATGCTCAAAGAAAAATACCCGATTGTTTTTGTAGACCGAACAGTGCCTGATGTGCCGATTCCATCTATGCTCCTGGATAATGAAAAGGCAGCAGGGTTAGGAGTTCAGCACTTTATTGACAATGGGTACAGAAAAATCGGAATCATCACAAATGTAATTCGAAATGTTACCCCAAGGATGGAAAGGTTAAACGGATACAAAAAAACGCTTGAATTAAATGGATTTCCGTTAAGGAAAGAATATATTAAAAGTTTGGAAGTCAGCAAAATAAAAGAAGGGCTTAAGGAGATGCTTGAACTGGAAGATCCTCCGAAAGCGATTCTTGCCGGAAACGATCTTACTTTAATCGAGATCCTTAAATATGTGAAAGAAAATAATTTAAAAGTACCGGAAGACTTGGCGATTATAGGGATTGACGATGTCTCTTTTGCAAGCTTCTATGAACCGGGATTAACGATCGTTGCACAGCCGGCTTTTGAAATAGGCAAGAAAGCAGCAGAACTCTTATTGAACCAGATTCAGAAAAAAACTGCTGCAGAAGAGAAGCTTGTTTATCGGTTTGAGCCAAAATTAATCATAAGAGAATCGTGCTAATAGAAATGAAAAGGGTGTTTTGCCATGAAAGATGTAGTTACCATTGGGGATGCCATGATAACATTCAACCCTTCGGCAACCGGTCCAATGAGGTTTGTACCAACCTTTGAACGTAAAATTGGCGGGGCAGAGCTGAATGTAGCGATTGGCTGCTCCCGGTTAGGATTAAAAACCGGCTGGATTAGTCGTCTGGGAAATGATGAATTTGGAAGGCACATCTTTAATACAGTGCGCGGAGAAGGAATTGATGTCTCACAATTAAAGCTTGTTGACGGATATCCGACATCTCTTAATTTTAAAGAGATTATGGGGGATGGAAGTGTAAGAACTTTTTACTACCGAACTAATTCTCCAACTACAGCTTTAACAATTGAAACATTAAGTGAAGAATATATTAAAAATTCAAAGGTCCTCCATATCACCGGAATTTTCCCTGCAGTGGATAAGCAGAAAAATATTGACCTTATTAAATATGCAATTTCTCTCGCTAAGAAGCACGGAGTTCTAGTCTCATTTGATCCAAACATCAGATTGAAACTATGGACCAAGGAAGAGGCGAGGACTGTTTTAAGAGAGTTTCTCCCGTATGTTGATATCTTTCTGACAGGCGAGGAGGAAGCTGAATTATTGCTGGGAACCAGCGACCCAAGAGAAGTCATTGAACTTGGCAAAGCTTTCGGCATCAGCCATATCGCTATTAAGCAAGGGGAAAAAGGTTCTGTCGGTTATCAGGACGGTGAGTACATTGAAGCTCCGGCTTTTAAAGCGAAAAAAGTTGTGGATACAGTAGGGGCTGGGGATGGATTTGACTCCGGATTTATTTACGGGCTATTAAACCAATGGCCGCTTCAAAAGACTTTGCAATTTGCAAATGTCATAGGTTCTATGGTCGTGAGTGTTTCAGGGGATAATGAAGGCCTACCTTACTTGGAGGACGTTCTCGTTCAATTGGGAGAAAGAGAATTCGTAGAAAGATAGGGTGAGAGTATGAATCTTCAAATAGCCCTTGACCGCCTTACGAGGGAAGAGTGCTTAAAGATTTTAAGAGAAACCGAGCTTTTTGTAGATTGGATTGAACTTGGCACTGGTGTAATTAAGGAGTATGGCATGTCAATTGTTCGTGAGATTAAGCAAGTATATCCTCACAAAACAATCGTGGCTGATATGAAAACATGTGATGCCGGCAAATATGAAGCTGCACAAGCGTTTGAGGCAGGCGCTGACATCACCACGGTGATGGCATTTTCTGCAGATAAAACAATTGCAGATACCCTTAAAACAGCAGAGCAGTATGGGAAACGCATTATGATCGACTTGCTGGGCATATCGGAACGCAGCAAAGTTATAGAATTGCAGAATATGGGAGTAGAACTCGTTAGCTTGCATTTTGGGAAAGATATGCAGGCCGAAGGAGAGATGGGAACAGATTTATTCTCTCTTACACATGGGCTTACCGGGCTCGAGGTTGCTGTTGCTGGCGGAATCAATCTAAACACTTTGCCGGGAATTATAGAGAGAAGGCCTAATACGGTCATAGTTGGCAGCGCTATCACGAAAGCTGGAAGTCCCTATGAAGCAGCTTTAGCCATGAAAGGATTGTTAAATCAATGAAATCTATTATAAAAACCGTGGCTGATGAGATCTCAGCCGTTCTGGCTAGTATTAATGAAGAAGAAGCGATTCATCTATCCAAACATCTCAGGGAAGCCAAACGGATTTTTGTTTATGGAGAAGGGCGTTCTGGGTTAATGGGAAAAGCATTTGCGATGCGCCTGATGCATGGAGGGTTTCCGGTTTATGTGATTGGGGAGACGGTCACGCCAAGTATTGAATCGGATGATTTGCTAGTGGCCATCTCTGGTTCAGGCTCAACGGGTGCCATTCTGCAATTTGCTGCCAAATCAAAAGAAATGGGAGCAAAGGTTTTTCTGATAACCACAAATAAAGAGTCCAAAATTGCTTCCATATGTGATGGGATACTCGTCATTCCGGCTGCCACAAAGTACCGCAGGCCGGATGAACCAGGCACTATTCAGCCGCTCGGCAATCAATTTGACCAATCAGTCCATCTTGTTCTCGATGCAATTATCATTGGAACATTGCAAACAGATAATCAGGATACAGCTTATGAAGAAATGACCAAGAGACATACCAATTTGGAATAGATGCAAGCGAAGGGAAGGTAAAACAAATGCAAGCCGTGGATTTTATTAAAGCGCAAGTCATTGTTGCTGTTATACGTGAAGCAACTGCAGAGAATATAGTGCCGATCGCTAGTGCTCTGTATGACGGCGGAGTAAAAGTATTGGAAGTTACCGCTGAAACTCCCGGAGTCATGGCGATGATTGAAAAAGTAAGAGTGGAGCTTGGCGATAAAGTGCTGGTGGGGGCAGGAACAGTTTTAGATCCTGAAACAGCCAGAGCCGCCATAATGGCAGGCAGCCAATTCATCGTTTCTCCTTCGCTTAACACTGAAACAATTAAAATGACAAAGCGCTATGGCATAGCAAGCATACCGGGAGCACTAACACCAACTGAAATTTTAACAGCGTATGAGAATGGTGCAGACATGATAAAAGTTTTTCCTGCCAATGCCTTTGGTCCGGGATACATTAAAAATATTCATGGTCCATTCCCGCATATCCCGCTGATGGTAACAGGCGGAATTAATGAGAGCAATATGCAGGAATATATTGAAGGTGGTGCTTTGGCGATTGGGGTTGGAGGCAACCTGGTAAATCCTAAAAACTTAAACAGTGATGAGGATTACCTGACGCTGACGAAGAAAGCGCTTGAATATACGGCATTGCTTAATAAATAATTTATCATTCCAATTAAACAAGGGGGAAATAAAAATGAGAAAGTTATTGTCAGTTTCTTTTGTTTTACTTTTAGCATTATCAGCACTATTAGCTGGCTGCAGCAGCAAAGAAGAGGCAGGCGGAGAAACAGGTTCCAAAAAGATTAAAATTGTAGCGGCACATAATCAGACATCTCCAGATAATCCTTACCAAACAGGCTTATTAAAGTTTAAAGAAGTGGCAGAAAGCAAGTCAAACGGTGACATCGAAGTTGAAGTACATGCAGGAACGATCGGTACAGAAGAATCGGAATTAGTCGAAAAGCTTAAGCTAGGTGCAGCAGATGTTGTTTTAGTATCACCAGGCTTTATGACTCAAACAGGCATTAAGGAAATTGATTTATTAGCCCTTCCATACCTTTTTGACAGCTATGAGCATTGGGAAAAAGTTGTTGATGGCGAAGTGGGAGAAGAAATGAAGAAGCTTGTTAAGGAAAAGTCAAATAATGACTTTAAATTAGTTGGTTATTGGTCTGCTGGTGTTAGACATTACTATGGCAAAAAGCCAATTGAAAAGATGGAAGACTTAAAAGGCTTGACATTCAGAACGCAAACTTCAGGTGTAATTGCTGACTATTGGAAGGAAACAGGTGCCATCCCTACTTCTATTGCATGGGGAGAACTATACCAGGCACTACAGCAAAACGTTGTAGATTCATCTGAAAACTCATATCCATATTTTATTCAGCAAAATCATCACAAAACAGACAATGGAAAATATATTACTGAAACAGGCCATGACTATACAACTAGATTCTTATTAGTAAACGGCAAAAAGTTCGACTCTTATACAAAAGAACAGCAGGATATTCTTTTAGAAGCGGCTGAAGCATCTGTTCAAGCCGAAAGAGAAGCAGTTTATGCCCAAGAAGAAGAGTATAAAGAAAAGGCGATTGCTGAAGGTGCTGTCGTAAATGAAATTGACCGTACTCCATTTGTTGAACTGGCTGAGCCAATGCAAGAAAAAGCGGCTAAAGACATGGGTGCTGAAGAACTGCTGAAGAAAATTAAAGATCTTAAATAATCCGAAACGAATGCGTTAAAGGGAAGAGTGTGAAATGCGGTCTTCCCTTTAATCCTTAATAGGAGGGAAGACGATAAGCATGATTAAGATTCTTGAGAAGATACAAATGGCCATCGGCGTGATAAGCTTATCGATATTTTTTATTGCGATTATGATTCAAATCGTCACAAGGCACTTGGGAATACCGATTATTTGGACAGAGGAAGTAGCCAATTATTCATTTATATGGTCAGTCTTTATGGGTGCTTCTGTCATGGTGAATAAAAAGGAACATTTTAGCTTTGACTTTTTAGAACAAAAGCTTCAGGGCAAATCCAAGGCAGGACTTTTGATTGTTATTGATGTTATTGTATTGTTGTTTGCTCTAGCTCTTTTCTATTACGGAATTGAAGCTGTAAAGAATTTCTGGAATTATAACTGGGCATCCCTTCCGGCTATGAAAATGGGCTATGTTTGGATTTCTATACCGATCATGGGACTAACAATGTCCATTTACTCCATTAACCACCTGATCAATAACTTTAAACAGCTTAAGGGAAGGGAGGCTAACATATGATTGGCGTTATTCTAGTAGGATTATTCTTGATCCTTATGCTTATAGGGGTTCCAATTGCTTTTGTCATAGGGATTGTAGCCCTTCTTGGAATAGTTAGTGTTCCATATATACCAGAAGTAACCGTTCCGATGAAAATGCTAAATGGAATCGATTCATTTGTTTTGCTTGCCGTTCCTTTGTTTATCCTGGCAGCAAACTTAATGAATAGCGGTAAAATTTCACAGAAGCTAATCGACCTTTCCCTTGCCGTTGTTGGGCATATCCGAGGCGGGCTTGCACATGCCAACATTCTGGTGTCCATGATCTTTGCGGGTGTGTCAGGTGCCGCTCAGGCAGATACAGCAGGAGTAGGGAAGATCCTTATTCCTAATATGAAAAAGCAAGGATATGACACGGAAACAGCAGTAGGTGTTACTGCTGCATCATCCACGATTGGTGTAATCATTCCTCCAAGTATTCCGATGATTATCTTTGCGGGTTTAACGAATGCCTCTGTTGGAGCTCTATTCTTAGGTGGAATTGTCCCAGGAATTTTAGTAGGGTTAGGCATGATGCTTTTCGTGTATATTATGGCTTTGAAAAAGGGTTATCCGAGGTCTGATAGAGCAACTGTCCAGCAATTTTTAAAGCTGGTGTATGAGACAGTTCCTGCCTTAATTACCCCGATTATTATCATCGGAGGAATTATATCAGGGTTCTTCACAGCAACTGAAGCTGCGGCTGTGGCGTCTCTTTATACGTTATTAATCAGCATGTTTTTCTATAAAACTTTAAAGCTATCCGATCTTCCTAAAATACTCATGGATACCCTGGCATTAAGTTCATTGTCATTGTTTGCCCTGGCAGCTGCAAGTGCACTTGGTGAGCTGATGAGCTACTATCAGTTATCAACAATGGCGCAAGACTTCTTTGTAAATAATGTTGGAGCAAAATGGCTATTCATTCTGATAATTATTGCATTTTTCTTATTTGTAGGGACGTTCATGGATGCTATTCCAGCAATGATTCTATTTGTCCCAGTCATATTACCGACCGCTTCTCAATTTGGTATGGATCCGGTTCATTTGGGCCTTATAGTGGTTATGACTTTGGCAATTGGACTTGTAACGCCACCATACGGATTATGCTTATTATTGGCTGCGAAAATTGGTAATCTCAGCATCGAAAGATCCTTAACAGCTGTAATCCCATATATTTTAATTGTATTAGCTGTACTGATATTTGTGGCCTTTTTCCCGGATATCGCATTCTTTGTGCCTAAGTTAATTAACCCAGGATTATTTTAGAAAAATTTTGTATAGAAAGGAAGACATCATGGTAAAACGAGAAGTTTTAAACAGTGACGGTTCACTGATGGCTGTAAAAGTAGAACTAGCAGAAGGATTTACAGGTGATATTGACCAACACCCTGAAGAACAGATTAGTTATATTGAAAAAGGAAAAGTGGAATTCGAAGTAAGGGGAGTAAAAAGAATCCTTTCTAAAGGAGATATTCAATACATTCCATCTAATGTTGAGCATAAGGTAAAGGTGATAGAAGAATGTATTATCCTGGATATTTTTACTCCAATAAGAAAAGATTTGATATCAAGTTAGAACAGAAAGGAGAGGATAAACCCTCTCCTTTTCTGTATTATTCCATCCGATTGAGAGCTTCTACTTTATCGGTGCTGCCGACTAGCACTAAATCTGTCATTTCAATAAAAAGCCCGGTCTCGACAACACCTGTGATTTGTTTTAATTGTTTATGAAGCTCTTTTGGATTTGGTATCCGCTCGAATTGGCAATCTAATATGTAATTTCCGTTATTCGATACAAAGACTTCTCCGTCGTTTACCCTTAGCTGTGGTATCGCTCCTAATTCTGTAATTCTCTTAGAGGTTAGTTCCCAGCCGAAAGGTACAATTTCTACAGGAAGGGGGAATTTGCCTAGTTGTTGCACTAATTTGGATTCATCTACGATGATGATAAGTTTTTTTGCGTTGGCGTCTACAATTTTTTCCCTTAAAAGCGATCCCCCACCCCCTTTTGTTAAATTAAATTCAGGGTCAACCTCATCTGCTCCATCAATGGCCAAATCAAGGATTTGGGTTTCGGAAAAGTCTGCCAGCGGGATATTAAATTCCCTTGCCCACCCCTCCGTTCTAAGAGAAGAGGGAACTCCTTTAACTGTTAGACCAGCATTAACTAACTCACCGAGCCTTTTTAAAAACCAATACACTGTAGAGCCTGAACCTAATCCAATAATCATACCGTCTTTTACAAAGTCGGCCGCTTTTTCCCCGGCTGCTTTCTTCTGCAAATCTTTAAAGTTCATCCAAGTATTCACCCCACATATTAGTGGTTATATTATACCAAATGAAGTGATGCGATTACTTTATCATGCACCCTTTTTGTTCATCCATCGAAAAACTTTGGTAAGCCAATAAGCCAGCAGGAATAGGGTAATGTAAATTAAAAATATATAAATATAATTAACCCATTCATACTTTTGGAATAAACCGTGTGCGACAAGCAAGGGCTTAAAGCCAAATCCGAAAGCTAATGCAGTTAAAAGAGCATAAAGGTAGTAGTTTTTATTGTTTTTCAAGGTCCATTGATATACAAGCATAATAGTGACAGGGATAATGGCTGCATCTAATGACAAGCTGGGTATGAATGGGATCAGCTGATAAGGGTAGGCCCACAAACCGAAGCGGATTCCCGCAGCATCCACATATGAAAAAAGGACATGAACAGCAAACCCAAAAAAGCCGATGTGAAAAATGAGCTTCCGGTCAATTTTAAAGTATACAAGCATCAGGGGGAGGATGAGCAGACATGTGACAGTCCAAAATTGCCATGTGCCGAGGTGGGAATATTGCTGCCAGTATTCAATCCCCTGCCGGGTCAGATCACCTTGAATAGCAACGAGTTTGTTGAAGAATTTATCTTGATTGGATGCCAAAAAGATCCCTCCCTTCGTTCTGCTGATGGTTATTTTGTCCAGAAGGGTGTTTTTCATGCCCGTTCACTTTCCCTTTTTAAAGCTTTAAATAGACATATTCCTATATGAAATATGATAAAATGATACAAATTAATAATTTGGATTTTTTGGAAAGAAGGATCGGTGTGAAGAACATAAAAACATACATTCTCCTCACTTCCATCATGGCTTTGTGGGGATTGAATGTCAGCATAATAAAAATTCTTGTCAGTTATTTTCCTCCAGTTTCGATTACTTCTCTGCGAATATTAACTGCAGGCATAACGGTGTTTTTAATATTAGGCATAATGGGAAAAGTGAGGAAGCCGAGCGTAAGGGAAATCTCGTACATTGTTTTTGGCGGTTTTCTGAGTGTTGTCAGCCACCATTTTCTTCTGGCTATAGGACTAACGGGGACAAGTGCAGTGAATGGAGGGCTTATATTAGGTGCGGGTCCTCTCTTGACAGCTATACTGTCTTCCATTCTGCTGCGCCACAAGCCTACAGGCATTCAGGTGCTTGGTTTTCTGCTTGGCGGTGCAGGCGTGACTTTTATTGTTCTTTCAGGAAATAAAGGGATATCGAGCTTAACTCCGGGCGATTTCTTTGTGTTCCTGTCCATTATTTCACAGGCTCTTAGCTTCATTGTGATCAGCAAGGCTTCGAAAACGCTTGATCCGCGATTGCTGACAGGCTATATGCTGGTTTTTGGAGGAGTGATCCTTTTTGTAATGGCGAGCGTAATGGAACCTGGAGGGCTTAAGGGCATATCAGATGCCCCAGCCTATGTTTGGGCTGCATTTGCCGCATCTGCCGTATTGGCAACAGCTGTCGGACATATGGTATATAACACAGCCATCCGCAATATTGGGCCGGCAGAAGCCAGTATTTTTTTGAACCTGAATACCTTTTTCTCATTGGCAGGCTCGGCGCTGATCCTTGGTGAAGTCATTACCATCAACCACTTGCTTGGGCTTGTTCTTATTGTGGGAGGTGTTCTTTCAGGATCTGGAGCATTGGAGGATTTAGTTTTCAGAAAGCGGAGAAAAGAGAATAGCCAGTATATGTAAAGTGATCTCTCGACATAGAGATCTCTTTTTTTTTTGCAAAAAGTGGAATTGGGGAAAAGGTGTATTCAAAGGCCGCTAAAGGGAATAGAGAGGCTATAGAGAGAGGAGGAGCATGGATGTATTTATCAATAACAGTAAAAATGGCTGTGGGGCTGGTAACACTGTTAGCGGTAACCCGTATTCTTGGAAAGAAGGAGCTTTCACAGGTAACCCCGTTTGATTTTGTCTATGCGGTTGTTCTTGGAGGGATCATTGAGGAAACGATTTATGATGAAAAAGTAACGGAGCTTCAAGTTATCTATTCTGCATTCCTGTGGGGAGCTTTTATTTATATGATTGAAATTCTGGCAAAAAAGAAAAATATTTTCAGGAGGATTTTAAAGGGCAGGGAGTCGATCCTTGTCAAGGAAGGCAAACTGGATGTGAAAGAGGTGGAAAAAAACCATCTTGAAATGGAGCAGCTTAGGACGATGCTGCGCCAGAAAGGGATATTCAGCATGAATGAAGTCAAATATGCTTACCTTGAAACCAATGGGGGCTTAAGCGTAATGAAATACCAAAGAGAAGAGCCTGTCACTCCTGAAATGATGAAACTTGAGGTGAAGGAAAAGAATCCTTCCATTTTACTGATTGATGAAGGAGAAGTAGTGGAAGACGGCCTGACATTACTGGGCAAAGATGGGGAATGGCTGAGGGAATCCATTAAAACCGAAGGCTATCATAATATCAAAGAAATATTCTGTGCGGAATGGTCGGAAGAAGAAGGGTTTTATATCGTAGCTTATAAAAAGTGAGCCTTGCAGATGCAAGGCTCTCTCTATTAATATCCCTTTTGATAATCAACGAGATTAATGCCTGGTATACCGCTGTTTATATATTCTTTTAAATTGGGAATAAATATCCCTTCAATTACACGTTTGGTATAGTGTTCCGTCGATCCGGCTGTGTGCGGAGTAACGATGACATTATCAAGCTCCCAAAGCGGGCTGTCTTCAGAAAGCGGTTCTTTTTCAAATACATCAAGCCCTGCACCGGCAATCACGCCGTTCTGCAGTGCGTCGATCAAATCTCTTTCCTTTACAATTTCACCCCGGCCGATATTGATAAAGAAGGAAGAATCCTTCATGAGAGCAAACTGTTCGGATCCGAATAGCTGCCGGGTTTCCTGTGTAAGCGGAAGGGTGACGACAACATAGTCACATTGAGGAAGGACATCGTTCAGCTGTCCGGACGCATACATTTCATCAAAATACTCTTCAGGTTTTCCGGAGTGGCGAACTCCAATGACCTTCATGCCGAATGCTTTGGCAATCCTGGCCGTTTCTTTTCCGATGGCTCCTGTGCCAATCAGGCCGATGGTTTTATTATGTATTTCGAGCTTTAGTCCGGAATGGTGCCATACTTTAGCTTGCTGATTTTTCACATATGTATGGATTTTGCGGGTAAGCCCGAGCATGAGAGCGAAAATGGTTTCAGAAATAGGGTTGGCATGTACGCCATTAGCGCTCGTAATCTGGATGTCCCGTGATTCCATTTCTGCCAGGGGGAGGGAATCGACACCTGCACTCCAGGACTGGAACCAGCGGAGTTTGCTGTCTCCGTCAAGGACCATCTCTTTAAGTTCCTTTTTCCAGCCGGCGATGACTTCGGCTTTTTTCATTTCATTTTGCCAGTTTGCGGAATCCTTGCCGGAAATGAGCTCCCATTCGGGAATGATTTCTTTTATTTTTTTTAGCTGTGAGGGTTCCAGATCATGGGTAATGATACAGGTTCTTTTTGTCATGTGTGTGCCTCCATTTTATTTTTTTGAAAAGTCGGTAAATATATCATAGTCTATAAAGGAGAACTTTTCTAATAAAATATCCCCCGGGTGTAAGGCGCCGGGGGATGATCTATCTATTAAGAGGGCTGAAAACCTATTAATTTGGCTTTCTTATCGACACCAAGCGTCGTCTTATCCGGGAAGGTAATGACAGAGCTGATGTAATCCCAGCGGATCAGAAAATGGGTGACACAATCTTCTTCCTTTTGCTGTTCTTCCGGGATGTTGGTACCGTCTTCTTTTTGTACCATTGTTCGCTTGAAGCAAGGGTTCTCAACCCAAATTCCCATGCTTTCTGTTTTGATCAGTTTAACAAGATACCACTCATCGGGCTGAAAAATGCCTGTAATGGAGCCGACGAGATCATTTGGAAAGTTTTTGAATTTTATTTGGATCTTTTGACCTGTAAAGTTTTCAAGATGCATATATGAACCTCCTGAACTATTAAAATTCGTTTTTTTATACTCTTCCTTTATTTGAGTGTTTTAAACATCAAAAAAGCAAGTTCCAGTCATTATGCTGGACCTTGCTTTTTTTCTAGCGTTCCCCGTCTACATATTTTCCGTGGTCTGGAACGGCAATTTCATCAAAATCATTTACAAGTCTGGTGAGGCTTTCCCTTAATACAGCGGCAGCCATGGGAATGCCGTGTCCTGTGATGGCAACATCCGGCTGAAGGGCTTCGAGTTTCTGTACGGATATCCTGGCCGCATCCCAATCTGTCGTCAGATAGCGGGGCGGGCCGCTGATTTCCTGTTCCTGGGTGAGGACACTGTATAAGGATTCCTGTTTCACAGTTACGAAAGCATCACCTGCAATCAGCACACGATCCGACTCCCTGAACAAGGAAACATGGCCAGGGGTATGACCTGGTGTGTGGATCCATTTCCATCCTTCCATATGGGGAACATTTCCATCTTCAGGATAGGACTGAACATGGGTTCCGAGATCGATGCCTTCATGCGGAAAAGTGGGGGACATCTTTGCAACAAGTCCGCCTTCAACACTCGCGTCAGGTTTTGGGTAATCCTGCTGACCTGTTAAAAATGGCATTTCCAGTGTGTGTGCGTATACAGGGACCTGCCAGCGCTCAACCAAATCAATAATTGCACCAACATGGTCAAAGTGGCCATGTGTAAGAATAATGGCTTTCGGTCTGGCGTTCTCTCCAAAAAGTTCTTCGGCGGCATCCATGATTTTCTCTGCAGATTTTGGCATGCCTGCGTCAACCAGAACCCAGTCGCCGGGCTTTTCTGATATTCGCACAAAACAAACATTGACAATCTGAACTGTCAGGCAGTAAACTCCATCCGCTTCGTTTACAATCATTCCGCTCGTGGAGGAAGTCATGGGCATATAGCGTTCAGTTGATGAACTTTCCTTCAAAAATATTACCTCCTTTAAAAATAACAGACCCCTTATCTTTTTGAGTATACCCGCATGTGACTTTTGTATGCGGCATATTCAGGAGGAGGAGGGAATATATGCAAAAAAAGCTCTGCCGCATAATGGCAGAGCTTTGGTATTAAGATAGAAATTCATGCGGGTTTAATCCAAGTTCCATGCAGATTTCTGTAACAGCCTGTTTTTCATTTTGATCAAAGTTCCCATCAGCATAACCGATCGCGATGCAATAACGGGCTACGAGGCGGGCGATCTCAGGCTTATTTCTTACCCGGCCAACTGCTTTGAAGGCTTCAGCCCGGCCGATGATCGGGTCCATCTCAATCCGCTGGACGAACATATTGAATTGCTGTATCACCTTTTGGGTATCAAACACTTTTAATTCCTGGCTGCTGTTTACAAATTCGATCATCTTTTGACGTTCAGATGGATCAAGCCTGCCATCTGCCATGCCGACAAGAGCGCATGAAGCTACAACGGCGTCCATGACATCCTGGCTCTTGAATCGGGTGAACAGCTCCTGTGCACGGCGTTTTTGGTCATTGGCCCACTGTGCATAATCTGTCTGGTTAGGCGACCATGAATTGCCGCAGGCATTACAGGTGAGCTTCAGCTGGTTTTTTCCAATAAAGCCGCCAAGAAGTCCTACAGGGCCAAGGATGAGTCCTCCGATTGCTGCTTTTCCAAGGCCAAATCCCTTTTGGCCGGTGCGGATGTTAGTGGATCCGCACCGGGTGCAGGCAATATTCCCATCTGTATAGGATTGAGCCTGTACCGGCTGTCCAAAACCTGTTTGGCCGCCCATCGCAGAAGGCTGGGAAGGAGGCGTGCTATATGCAGTCTGATTGTAAGCAGGCTGGCCAAAAGAAGACGGGCTGTGGCCTGATTGAGACTGCTGGATTTGCTGTGGACTGAATCCATGAGACTGCTGTCCGTAATTTGCCTGCTGCTGAAATTGGCCATGCCCGAATGACGGCTGTTGACTTGGAGCAGGTTCATCATCTACGGAAACACCGAAATTGCGGCAGAGGGCAGCTAATCCTCCCTGAAATCCGCTTGCAATGGCATTGAATTTCCACTCGCCATTGTGGCGGTAAAGCTCTGCAGCGACGATGGCTGTTTCAACAGTAAAGTCACGGCCAAGGTCGAAGCGGAGCAGCTCCTCGTTCGTCATGGCATTAAAAATTCTTACATAGGCATTTGAAACTTGTCCGAAGTTCTGTCCCTTCATCTGGGCATCATGAATGGTGATAGTAAACGCAATTCGATGGATATGCTGCGGCACCTTATTCAACTCGATGCGGATTTGCTCATCATCCCCGGTGCCAGCTCCCGTTCTGTTATCACTGCTGTAGAGAATCGATCCGTTTCCGCCGGATGGATTATTATAAAACACAAAGTCACTGTCACTTTGCACTTTGCCGGATGCGCCTGTTAAAAATGCTGAAGCATCCAGGTCATATTGAGATTGATTGTGGCTGACATCCCAGCCCAATCCTGCCATCACAACCTGCAAACCAGGATTGGTTTTGGTCAAATCTACTTTTTGTCCCTTGCTCAATCGAACTCCCACAGATTTCACTCCTAAATTCATTTTTATGTATGGATAATTTGTTATACGTACTGGAAAGAAAGAAGTTTCATAGTTTTCATTATAATGGAATCTAATGCGAAGTGAAACATAGCTATTCTAAGGTTGAAAAAATGATTTTGATGCCGGCCGTAGAATAGAATATTAATGATGATGTTTTTGTCATAGGAGGAGATAAATTGAATAAAAGAGCGAAAGTATTTGCGCATCGCGGTGTCAGCGGGCATTTTCCGGAAAACACGATGGCTGCTTTTCAGGCTGCATTGGAGGCGGGAGCAGATGGCATTGAATTGGATGTGCAGATGGCGAAGGATGGTATGCTTGTAATCATTCATGACGAAAAAGTGGACAGAACGACAGGCGGAACCGGCTATATTAAGGACATGACCTTTGAAGAAATCCTGCAGCTTGATGCCGGGAGCTGGTTTGCGGAAGTGAACGCCGGAGAAACAATCCCCGATTTGGAGAAATTCTTAAAATGGGCGGCGATGGAGGGCAACGAACTGCTGATCAATATTGAATTGAAAAATGATTTGATTGTCTATCCCGGGATGGAAAAAAAGGTGATTGACCTTATCCTTAAGTATGGATTGGAACAGCGTGTCATTATCTCATCCTTCAATGCGGAGAGTCTGAGGAGAGTCAGGGACTATCATTCAACGATACAGACGGGTTATTTGATTGAAGGCATTCCTGAAAATACACTTGATATGGCAAAAAATATCGGTGCAGACAGCATTCATTGTGAAGAGAAGTTTGCCCTATCCGAGCTTGGAAGGAAAGCAATGGAAGCAGGGTTTCCGCTGCGGGTATATACCGTAAATGATGAAAACCGCAGCGAATTTTTAACTAATGCCGGAGTAGAAGTGATTATGACTGATTTTCCGGAAAGGTTTTTGAAATAATGATTTTGTTGGATTTGGAAATTCTGATTATCCACGCATCCGCATAAGACTCCGCTTCTCCAGCAAAAGTAAAATAAGCTGCATCAAACCGCGGCAATATGAATTTATTCATGCATAAAAAAACAAGCGCACATCATGAGCGCTTGTTTTTTATACCTGCCAAAGCACCGGCTTGGCTACCATGAACCAGAGCATGAGCATTAACAGAAAAAGATAGATCCAGACGGAGCGTGTAAGCTTTCTGATTAGGAAATGCTGATCTGCTCCCGGCTCATCAAATTTCCTAAGGACGGGAGTGAAGGCCCGGGCGAGAAAAAAGACTGAGCCTCCCATGACTGCCAGGGTAGCGACGATCCAAGATGTCGTCCAGGCCCAGTGGCTGTTCACGATTAAAAGGATACCCGAGCCTACAAGTACATGTCCTGCATGCTTGACAAGGCGCACGGACGTCCTGAAGATGCCGATATATGCCTGCTGGACCCCGGGATGAACCGTTCCCAATTTATTGACGATTGGGATCAGAATAAAAAATGGTCCAACAGAAAGAATGGCACTGCTGACATGGATATACAGCAGTATTCGGTACAATATGTCCATTCCGGCAGATTACTTCTTCACTGCGCTGAATTCATGAACCCATACACGCATTTGCGGAAGCCAAGGCATTCCCGGATGCATGGAAAGGATGGATTGCTTGTAGTCTTCCAAATTTTCGAAGCCTTCCTGGCGGGCATGCTCGTCTGTTAACTCACCAAGGGATTGTGAATAAACTTTCTCTACAACAAAGTCCTGTCCCTCAAGTGTCATGATTTCTCCCACATCAGCATAGCGGCCATTGCGGCGTGTAGCTGTTTTCTTTCCTGCAAGAACCTTTTCAACGTCCTCTTTAACGGTAACCATGCGGTCTACTGAACATGTTTTCGGCGGTAATGTATTTGGGTCGTGCTGATTTGACATAATCTACTCCTCCTTATGTAAATGCTTACTTTTAAAACCTTACCATACTTTCCTGCGGAAAGGCAGTTTATGAATCGTTTTACGGGTAAAAAAGCCTGAGGAAAGAATCCCTCAAGCTTAATGCCTATTTCAATTTAAATGAACTCTTCAGTGAAACAATCCTGTTAAAGACAGGTTTTTCTGCTGTCGTATATTTTGGGTCTGCATTGAAATAGCCATGGCGGAAGAATTGGAACTTATCCTGGGCTTTTACATCCTTCATATTTGGCTCGATGAAACCATGAACAATTTCAAGCGAATTCGGATTCACGTAGTCAAGGAACGTTTTGCCTTCTGCTTCGTTTTCAAGAGCCTCATCCGTATCTGCCTCAGCATTCCGATCCGCATCTTCGTCAAGAATCAATGGCTCGTACAAACGGAATTCAGCCGGAATGGCACTCTTGGCATCCACCCAGTGAAGCGTCCCCTTTACCTTTCGGCCGGTAAAGCCTGATCCGCTCTTTGTTTCAGGGTCATATGTGCAATGAAGTTCCACAACATTGCCATTCTCATCCTTGATGACATCGTTGCACTTGATGAAATAAGCATGCTTTAAGCGGACTTCATTGCCAGGGAAGAGGCGGAAATATTTTTTCGGCGGATCTTCCATGAAGTCGTCCTGCTCTACATAAATCTCCCTTGAGAATGGAATTTGGCGCATGCCCATTTCCGGGTTCTCCGGATTGATTTCTGCATCAAGCATTTCAGTCTGATCTTCCGGGTAGTTCGTAATTACAACCTTTAACGGACGAAGTACACCCATTGTGCGGGGAGCCTTCATTTTCAGGTCTTCGCGCACAAAATGCTCAAGCATCGCTTCATCCACTACACCTGAGCCTTTTGAAACACCCGTTTCTTTTACGAACTCGCGGATTGCTTCCGGAGTGTAGCCCTTGCGTCTTAAACCGGAAATCGTCGGCATCCGCGGGTCATCCCAGCCATCAACATAATTTTCTTCTACAAGCTGCTTTAATTTTCTTTTACTCATTACTGTATTAGTAATATTCAGGCGGCCAAACTCGATTTGCTGTGGTGTGCTTTCCATTTCACACTCTGAGACAACCCAGTTATATAGCGGGCGCTGGTCTTCAAATTCAGTTGTGCATAAGGAATGGGTAACCCCTTCAATTGCATCTTCAAGCGGGTGGGCAAAAGCATACATCGGGTAGATGCACCATGTATCACCTGTATTATGGTGAGTTGCATGTGAAACACGATAGATAACCGGATCACGCAAGTTTACGTTCGGTGAAGACATGTCAATCTTCGCTCTAAGAACCTTTGCACCGTTTTCGAATTCGCCTTTGCGCATGCGTTCAAATAAATCCAGATTCTCTTCTGCTGAACGGCTGCGGTATGGACTTTCTTTTCCAGGCTCTGTCAGTGTTCCGCGGTATTGGCGGATCTCTTCCTGGCTTAAATCATCCACATAAGCTTTTCCTTTCTTAATTAAAAGAACAGCGCGGTTATACATTTCTTCGAAGTAATTTGAAGCAAAATGAAGCTCCTCCCACTCGTAGCCAAGCCATTTAACATCTTCTTTAATGGCATCCACATATTCCTGATCTTCCTTAAGCGGGTTCGTGTCATCAAAACGAAGATTCGTCTTGCCGTTAAAGTCGTCTGCCAGGCCGAAGTTGATGACAATCGATTTGGCATGTCCGATATGAAGATAACCGTTCGGCTCAGGCGGGAAACGGGTAATGACATCTTTGCGCTTTCCCGACTCCAGATCCTCTTTAATAATCGTTCGTATAAAATTTGAATTGTTTTCCAAACCGGTATCAGCCTTTCTGTTTATGTAGTTAGTACTTATTTTAATTATATCGGGAAGGAAAATAAAGCGAAACTTCCCTTAGCTGTGTTGCTGTCGTTTATTAGGCAATACTCTTTATTCATTCTATCTATTATAAACAAGGCGATGGTGGAAAAAAAGTTTTTCTCAATGCTGGATGCGAAGTTTTACAAAAATGTTAAATACTTTCAGACGAGGAGGGATAAAGGGAGGTGAAAAGAATATCTCTTTAGAGGAAATAATCTATTGAATGGAGGAAGGAACATGTCTGTAAAGTATCCGGTTTTAGAAGGAGCAGAACCTTTTTATTTTGAAGGAAATGAGATTGGGATTCTGGTTTCTCATGGCTTTACCGGTTCAACTCAAAGTATGCGTCCGCTAGGGGAAGCTTATGCAAATGCTGGATATACGGTCTGCGGTCCACGCCTGAGGGGACATGGCACTCATTATGAAGAAATGGAAACAACGACCTATCAGGACTGGATTCATTCTGTTGAAGAAGGTTATCGGTGGCTGAAAGAGCGCTGCAGTACGATATTCGTTACAGGTCTGTCAATGGGCGGCACCCTGACATTGTATATGGCCGAGAAATATCCGGAGATTAAGGGGATTATCCCGATTAATGCAGCAGTTGAGATTCCTGATATGGCGGCAGCAGCCAGCCTGGAGGATGTCCGTTTCCTTGATGCAATTGGTTCAGACATAAAAAACCCTGATATAAAAGAGCTTGCCTATGAAAAGACACCGGTAAAATCGCTTGGTCAAATAACGGAACTAATGAAGAAGGTGAAAGCCGATTTAGGGAAAGTGACTTGTCCTGCGCTGATTTTTGTCTCAAAAGAAGATCATGTAGTTCCTCCTTCCAATTCACAGGAAATATACAGCGGCATTAAATCAGCTGCCAAGGAATTAGTCACCCTGGACAACAGCTATCATGTAGCAACGCTGGATAACGATCAGGATATTATTATAGATAGAACACTGCATTTTCTGCAGAGGGCACTGGAAACAAGCAGCCTTCAGGGGTGATGAGGGGAGCTTACCCAGGCTCCTTTTTTTTGGACTTTAATAGGATATTTTCATTGTCCCAATAGTTTTTGTCTGCCTTGATCTGATGCAAATTCCCGTTCCTTTTTGCAGCCAGTTATGGTAGCATTTAGTGATGCGAAATAATTAATCGCAGTCTAACGGGCAGTA
>NZ_NJQY01000031.1:36653-103717 GCF_010628845.1 Bacillus sp. 22-7
GGCCCGAAAAGAAGAACAAAGACTAAGAACGCCACGTCCTGTGGCAACGTCTTTGTGACCCACTTCCTGTGGGCCTCAACTAACAATCAGTGTGGGATAAGGAAAACCCCACTGATTGAAGTTTCACTTTATCATTTTCTTTAATAGATGAAAGGGGGATGCACTTGGAAAAGGCTGCAAAAGAGACTTTATGGACAAAGTCTTTCATTATGCTGATGGTTGGGAATTTGTTTGTTTTTATGTCGTTTCAGATGCTGATTCCAACATTGCCTCCATATATAAAGTCCATTGGGGCGACTGGTCTTGAAATTGGGCTGGTAACGGCACTGTTTTCGATTGGAGCCGTTTTGAGCAGGCCTTTCATCGGATTCATGCTGGAATATAAAGCAAGAAAGCAGCTGGTATTGATTGGGGCAGCAGCGCTTTTGGCAATAACCATTATTTATCCGCTTTCAAGCGTGGTGATGATTTTTCTGTTGTTCCGATTCATTCATGGCCTTGCATGGGGCTGGTCAACTACTGTGAATGGGACAGCGGCTGTAGACGTAGTGCCTAATTCCAGGCTCGGAGAGGGAATGGGTTACTATGGCCTGAGCGTTACGATTGGAATGATCATTGCTCCAAGTCTTGGAATCTATCTATATCAGATTACTTCCTTTACAAATCTTATTTTTATCTCAAGCGTACTAGGGGTGATTGCCATTGTGCTCCTGGCCATTGTCCGCTATGAAACGCCTGAGGCTGTTATGAAAACAAGGAAAGAAGATCTTAAATTCTCTTATCTGGGCTCTTTAGTTGAAAAATCCAGCTGGTTTCCTGCGTTCATCACAATACTTGTGACCTTTGGATATGGCTCCATCGTAACGTTCATCGTTATTTTTGGCGAAGAGCGGGGCATTGATCAGATATTCCTTTTCTACCTGTTTAATGCGATTATGGCATCGTTATCAAGGCCGGTTGCCGGAAAGTGGTTTGACCAGCGGGGGCCGATGGGGCTCGTGCTGCTGTGCACGTTCCTGACTTTCATAGGAATGTGGGTACTTTCCTTCGCTCATTCGAATTTGTTTATTATCATTAGCGGAATCTTGTTTGGAATTGGTTTTGGCTCATTGATTCCTACTCTGCAGTCCTGGACGTTATCAATGACACCATCCAACCGGCGCGGTGTGGCAAATGGAATGTTCTTCTCCTCCATCGACCTTGGCATTGGACTAAGCGGGCTTGTATTTGGGGTGCTTGCACAGTTTGTGGAAACGGCGGCGCTCTTCCAAATATCAAGTGTGTTCCTGATTCTGGGCATGGCTGTTACAGTCATCTATGGGAAACGGCGCCGGGCCGCCCGGCCGCAGCAAGCCTCATAATGAAGAATGAAAACTGGCAGGCAGGAATATATATTTCTGTCTGCCAGTTTTTATTTTGATTTGAGGTGGTATTAATAGAGAGAAGGTGATTCTAACTATTAAAAATATTACACAGGAATACAGCAATGTTTCAAAAATGATAGATAAATGAAATTTTTTGCAGAAAAATTTTTGCTACAATATAAGGATAAAGGATGAAAATTGGCGTATTATGCGTTTTTTTAAAAGATAAGAAGGTAAATCCTGAAGTTAGATTACTGTCTAGCTCCAGGCGCCATCGGCTCGAGGTCATAAGCTTGTCTTGTTTCCGCTCCTAGGGACTCGAGGTCATAAGCCGCTCCCTTCCAGAAGGAAAAAACACCTTCTTACAGGGACCGTCTTATGCTAGTCGTCCCTGGGCAGTCGCCTCAACATTTCTTTCAATCCGTCCAAAAGGTTAAAGAACAACCTTTCAGCCGGCTCGTCTTATGCTTGTCGCCGATAGGCGGGCGCCTTCCGCTTTTCTTATAAAGTATGCTGATAAAGCCCTATGAAATTAGGAAATCAGCATGCTGGATCAATAAAATTCTTTTAAAAGACGCCGCCTTTAGGCGGACTTTTAAAAATAGCACTGCGGGGGATCAAGATGACTTTAGAGAAGAAGCTAATCAGCAAAACCTTTTATAAGACCTTCATGGAATCTAATGAAAATGTGCATCCGATCAGGGTTTTGGGTGAACTGTATGTGGCTGAGCAGCAGAACGAGGTGCCTGATTTAACTAATATCCGCTTCGCCCAGGGTGAAGTCTATTTCCTTAACAAGGATTATGAAGCGGCCATTTTTAAATGGGAAAGCATTCCGAATGAATTGGGGCCGTGGGCTCAGAAAAATATGGCTGATGCCTATTTTGAATTAGATCTGCTTTCAAATGCAGAGGACTTTTATAAATCGATTGAAACAGATTCAGAGGTGTTAAAGACCGAAGTGCTTCTCCAGCTGTTTTCACTTTACATACAGCGAGGCAAGCTTGAATTGGCTGTTGAATCCATTAAAGAGGCGGTCCGGCTAAATCCGGATTATCCGGATGTGACCGATCTTGGACGAGGGTTCTTTGAAGAACACAGTGATTGGGGAAATGCAGTGGAGCTGGCTGTCAATGAAGCAATTAGGACGGAATCACTATCCTGGTTTGAAGTTCTTCATTCGTATGTGGAACAGGGGCGGACAGCAAAAATGGAGCCGAACTATTTCAGTGAGGCGCTTTCGGTGTTATACCGTGCAGATCAGGCTCACTTTGAAGGTTTATCAGCGGCTCTGTGGGTCAGCTACAAGAAATCTGACCTGTATTTCTCATGGCTGAAAGAATATAATCATCTTCTCCTGAATATGGAGCCGGGACGCTCACATACATGGAGCGTGCTTTCGGAGCTTTACAAAGAAACTTATCTTGAATTGATCAGCGGCAAGCAATTAATCCGGGATTTATCCCATCTGATTCCAAATCACATAACGAATTGGGTAAAGATAGCTGCCCCTTCTCATTATCTTGTTTCGGCATCGGCAGTGCTGGCATGGAGTGAAATATTTCCATCCAATATTGATTCTTCTGCTGTCACTGAAGCAGAAAGCCTTGTGAACCGTTCTGTACGTTATCAGGAAGGTCTGGAGGAAAGCTTTAAGCTTTTCGAAAATATCATGAAATGGGCAAAGGAAAAAGGTGTCCTGATGGGTGAGCGATTTGAATGGATGGTCCGTGAGCTCCTTGATTTGGATTCCGGCCACTTGCTGATTGCCGGTGCAGCATCAAATGGAAAATCATCTTTTGTGAACACTCTTCTCGGTGAAGAGCTGATGGGGGATTCAACCTCTGCTTCAGTGCTGTTCAAGGATAGTGATGAAGCGGAAATCCATGCTATTACGGACGAGGAGGTCAGAAGCATTTCTGATCTTGAGGATTTTAGGCAAAGTGCGGAGAAAAGCCAGCAGACGCTCATACGCTGCAAGATGCCATTCAACTTTTTACAGAATAATAGACTCGCTGTCATAGATACGCCGGGTCTTGCGGGGCAGAGCAAGTTCAGAAATGGTGTGTTCCAATACCTCCATTTCGCTGACAGCATGCTATTTGTCCTGAATGCGGATTCCCCTTTGACAGATAAAGAGCTGGATCTTGCTGTAAAAATGCGAGAGCAGGCTCCGGAACTGCCTATTCATTTCCTTCTCAGTAAAATGGATCGGATTCCGGACAGCCAGGATGCCATTGAGCTTCTTGACGAAACTCAGTCCCGTGTTCATACCTATTTCCCGAATGCAAAGGTGTTTGCTTTCTCCGCCTATTATGAAAGCGAAAGCCAGCTCAATGATTTAGCCGTCTTTATCAAGTCGATGATCGATGGACAGAACCGGAAAGAAGAGCGTACAGCAAAGGTTCTTTACTATATAAAAAAATCCGTCAAATTCCTGCTTGAAAAACGTGTTGAGATGGAAAACAGCTTGATTGATACGATTAAATGGAATGAAGAGATGGTGACAAAACTAAAGGGTGCCAAGAATCAGCTGATGGATATGGAAGAAGAGAAGGTCCGGACGATTAAAAGATCGTACAGCAAGATTAAAGATGAAATGAGAGCGGATCTTGAGAAGCAGATTCCGGAACTGCTTCGGAATTGTTCAGAAATGGTGACAGAAGACAGTGATTTTGGAAAAATCCATACTGAGCTTAATGATGAAATGAATAATCGGGTACATCAATATATTGAAGATACGGTTTTGCCGGAGTTTCATGTTTCCATACAGAATTGGATTGCGGAAAGTGAAGGAGAGTTCAGAAGCAGCCAGGCATATTTGGATGAAATCAGCCAAGGCTTCAATGAGCTATACGGCGAGGAGAAAATCGCGCTGGACTGCGATTTCAGAGTCCTGGATGACTGGCGACGCGACGCTGACCGGATGACGCGCGGGAGTGTTCAGCTTGAAAAGGCCAATATTCTAAACCGCTTTTCACCATCGCAGTTCCTGCTCAAGAGTGCAGGAAAACTGCTTGGGGCGATTCAGCAGAATAAAACCATGCTCCATAATAAATATAAACAGTTCATTGAGCATGAAGACTATAGCGAAATCGCAGAATTCATCACCGATAAATTCATGCAGCAATTCGAACTCTTCGAGAAATCGCTTGAGCGGGATATTAAGATGTTCTTCAAAAATCCGTTTGACGTATTGAATCATACAGTTGAAGAGACATATACGAACATTGCGGAAAATAAAGAAGCATTAAGCGATATGCGCAAAAATCCAGAGATTTACCAGGATCCTCTTACACTATTTGACCTGAAGCTCCGCCAGTTTGAATGGATGACTTCAGCAGGGGACAGAGTTAAGGAATATCGTTAAACATTGGGAAGGAGTAATCCTTCCTCTTTTTTATGTTCTTATGTTTTTCACTGAGTTGATTAGAGCGGAAGGTGCGAGATCCTCGAAAAATACTATCGCATTTTCTTCGTGCGTTGTTTATTAAAGGAAGCTTATTCAAAGTCCTGCGGGAGTAGCGGGACAGGACAGGTGAGACCCCGCAGACGCACAGCGTCGAGGAGGCTCACCGCCCGCACCGCGGGTTTGCTGAGTGCCTGCAGCGGAAATCAACGGGCTGAATACTTAGGCTAAAAACAATAATTTATATAAAAAAGGCGAAATACAGGTTTGACCTCTAACATATAAGGGTAAAGAAGCTGGTCTATTAAAACCTTAATCTCATAAAGCATGAACATGCAAAGAAAAATGATGAAGAAAAATCGGGGGAAAGAAGGAGAGAACAGGTGAGCTTTAAAAGAAAGCAAATGATGGGATTGGGCTTAACCGTATTTTTTTTGTTTATTCTAATGTTTGTCATTCTGTCTATGGTAAACGGAATGAAAGCAAACATGCTGGAAATTGTGGAGGATCGATACTATAAGGTAAATCAGGCTACAGAGATCAGACAGCTATTTTACCAGACAGACCAGCAGCTGCTAAGTGTGCTCACCGATAAAGACTCAAGCGATTTAGCCATGACGGCTGAATTGGTGAAAGCCAACCATGAGGGGATACAAACCCGAATATTTAATTTAGAACAAGAATTAAATAGACAAAAATCCAAATTGCTTTTAAAAGAAGTGGAGCAGGCATATGAATCATATGCCCAGATGCAAAACAGCTTCATTGGATTAATGAGTAATGGTGATATGGACTCTTTGGAAGCGCTATATAGAAGTGAGAGAGAAAACCGAAACGCACTGCTGAACAAGCTGGCTGAATTTAAAGAGTATCAGGAATCCCTTATGGCGGAATCGCTGAATGGTGCAAATGACACGTACAGCCAGTTAGTATCTACTTTGGTTGCTGCGGTTGCAATAGCAATTGTTTTAATCGTTGGAGTGACGGTTTGGGTGATCAGAAGCACAGGCAGAACCATCAGTTTAATTACAAAAGGGATTAAGGATATTGATTATCAGGATCTTTCTTCCATTTCAAGGCTGAATGTCGAATCCAATGACGAAATCGGCAATATTGCGAAAGCCTTTAATTCTATGGCTGATTCCCTTGAGAATTATTACGTGAAAGAACAGCGCTATTCGGCTGAAATCAGTGAGCAAAACTGGATCCAAAGCCAGTCTGCTGCATTAGTAAGCATCTATAGCCAGCATGTGACTATAGCCAATTTGGCAGATGATTTTATATCAAGGCTGGCACCTGCCGCCGGAGCTGATCTTGGAGTCATTTATGTGAAAGATGACAACGGAAGCAAACCTGTATTTAAGAAGCAGGCTGCGTATGCAGATGGAGCGGATGATGCAGGAAGAGACTTTTTCTATGAGGGGGAAGGTTTAGCAGGGCAAACTGTCAGGGATAAGAAAACAATCTTCCTCGAGGATGTTCCTGAGGATTACAAAGTCTTATCAACTGGTTTGGGAGATGTCAGGCCGAAAAGCATCATGATGGCTCCCGTTATGCTAAAGGACGAGGTAGTGGCAGTATTGGAACTGGCGAGTTTGAGGCCGTTCACTGAAGCTCAGATCAAACTATTGGAAAAAGTAATAGAAACATTAGGAATAGCCATTACGAATATTTCCGGAAGAATGGAGATTGAACGCTTACTGGCCGAATCCCAGGCACAGACAGAGGAACTCCAGGCACAGGCTGAAGAGCTGCAATCCCAGTCTGAGGAGCTGCAGGCGCAATCTGAAGAAATGCAGAGTCAATCCGAAGAGCTGCGTATGATTAATGAGCAGCTTGAAGAGCGCTCAAGAGATGCTGAAATGAAATCCGAAGAACTTCAGGCTGCCAAGGAAGAACTGGAGGAAAAAGCAAAACAGCTGGGTTTAAGCTCAAAATACAAATCAGAGTTCCTGGCAAATATGTCCCACGAGCTGCGCACGCCTCTTAACAGCATCCTGCTTTTATCAGAAATGCTGGCAGAAGACCCGGATCAAATCCTTACTGAGGAGCAGAAAGAGTTTTCCAAGGTTATACATACATCTGGACAGGATTTGCTTGCCCTCATTAACGATATTCTCGACCTTTCAAAAGTAGAGGTAGGGAAATTGGAAATCAGCTTTGAGGAAGTCAATATGGGAGAAATGTCGCAGCGTCTGAAACAGCATTTTACACAGGTGGCAAGGCATAAAAATCTTGAATTTACTGTAAGCTCTTCGGAAGAAGTTCCTTCTGTATTCAATACCGATGAGCAGCGTCTGCAGCAAATTGTGAAAAACCTCCTTTCAAATGCATTTAAGTTTACGGAAGAAGGTTCAGTAGCAGTCACGTTTGAAAAAGCTTCAAAAGGCGATTTCTTTGGCTTGCCGTTATCCAGCTATACAAATGACTGGCTGAAAATAACAGTGCTCGACACAGGTATTGGCATTCCGTCCGAGAAGCAGGAGCTGATTTTTGAAGCCTTCCAGCAGGCTGATGGCGCCACAATGAGGAAATATGGCGGAACGGGCCTGGGATTGTCCATCTCCAAGGAATTTGCCCAGCTGCTCGGCGGTATCTGCAAAGTGGAGAGTGAAGAAGGAAAAGGAAGCCGGTTTACACTCGTTATCCCGAATCTTCCAAACGGAATGCCTGAAATAGAGGCCGGTTCGCTGGCTTTCGAAGAAGCTGCTGTAACCGTTGATCCTGTTACACAAGTGTCTGAGGCAACTGAAGCACAAGATGCTAAAGAAGATACGGAAGCAGAGCATCAGCAGACAGGAACGGAGCTTAAAGACAAAACAGTCATTGTCGTAGATGATGACCACAGAAATATTTATGCACTGAAAAATGCTTTGAAAAAAGAAGGCATGAATGTCCTTACAGCAGAAAACGGGATGCAGTGCCTCGATTTGATAATGGGTACAGAACAGATCGATATTGTTCTGATGGATATTATGATGCCGCTTATGGATGGTTATGAAACCATGAAGAGGCTTCGCGGGCTGGACAGACACCAGGATGTTCCAATCATTGCCCTTACTGCCAAGGCAATGAAAGGCGATAGGGAAAAATGCATGGAAGCGGGTGCAACGGATTATATCAGCAAGCCTTTAAAACTGGACCAGCTGCTGTCTGTTATGAGAGTATGGCTTTCATAGTTGGCAAAGAGGAGTCCGGACAACATCCGGACACCGTCAACATCATTTTATTCTCGAAAGTTGAGGAATGAAGGAATTGAAAAAGGAAGAATTAGAAATAGAATTGCTTTTAAAGGCTATATACAGTTTATCCGGATATGATTTCCGGCAATATATGCGCTCGTCAATTGCCAGGAGAATTCAAGCTCGTCTTAGCAGGGATCGGCTGCCCAGCATAACAAGCCTCACAGAAAAGGTTATACATGAAGAGGGGTACCTGCAAAAGGTACTGAGCGATTTTTCAATCAATGTGACAGAAATGTTCCGGGACCCTTCTTTTTTTAAGGCTTTCCGGAATGAGGTTGTCCCGATGCTCAGAGAATTGCCGGAGATCAGAATTTGGCATGCAGGCTGTTCGACTGGGGAAGAAGCTTACTCCATGTCTATTTTGATGGAAGAAGAGGGGCTGGGAGAGCGAACGAAGATTTATGCCACAGACATCAATGAAAAGGTGCTTAAAAAAGCAGAGAGCGGAATAATCCCGCTGCAAAAAATGCAGCTCTATACAAAGAACTACATTATGGCAGGCGGAAAAAAATCCTTTTCTGAATACTATACAACCGATTGTGAAGCGGCTTATTTGAATGCATCCCTGCTTGATCGAATGGTTTTTGCTCAGCATAATCTGGTGACTGATGGCTCCTTTAATGAGTTTCATGTGATTATGTGCCGCAATGTGATGATCTATTTTAATACAGACCTGCAAAGCCACGTTTTTAATCTTTTTAATGAAAGCCTCAGCATGGGAGGGTTTCTGGGGCTTGGCAGCAAGGAAGCGCTGCGGATGGAATACCCTGTATTCGAAGAAATCAGCCTGCAGGAAAAGATATTCAGGAAGGTTTCTCATGTAAAATAAAAACAGAGTGCGGTCCCTGTTTTGGAGGGACTGCACTCTGTTTTTATGTAAGAAATATTATGTATTCATCCTAATCTGCCTGAATAAGAACAATACACATATCATCATCAGCGCTTGCCTGCTGCTGCTTAGTCAGTATCATATCGATTGGCTCTGCTGTTCTGGCTGCATTCCAGTGAAAGGATGCGAAGTGCTGAAGATACTCACATGGATTAAGATTATTCTGCTCTACCGCTTCTTCCACCCCGTCTGTAAACAAGAGCAGCTGAATGGACTCTGTATAGGGAATAGTTTCTTTTTGTATCGTAATATCTTCGAAAAAACCCACTGCACACATATTGCTTGATAAGCTGAACATTTCATCTTTGTCTACAAGTGCATATCCGGCTGGATGTCCGGCGTTTACATACTCGATTGTTTTGTCTTTTTTATTAAGAACGAGGTAAATAGCTGTAAAATAATATGGAATTCGCTGATTGCGCTGGTTTAGGGAATTCATCCACCGATTTAGTTCGTTCATGACGTATTCAGGATCACTGCATGTTCTGATGGCATCTCTGAGAACAGAAGAGATAAACATGCATACAAGGGAAGCTGAAATTCCGTGGCCCATCATATCCAGCTGTATGGCAGCATAGCGATGTTCATCTATCTGGTGCCAGTAATACATATCTCCTGCAAGTTTGTTGGCTGGCAGGTAGGAAGCCTTTAACAGTGTATGTTCGTGATAAATCGGTTCGCTCAGCATGCTGGTTTGTACCTGCATGGATAAATCCAATTCATTCCTGATTTTATTTTCCTGCTCCTTATGCCAGTCCTTCTCATATTTAAGCCTTAAGGCAGCACGAATGCGGGCAAGCAGTTCCGTCTTATTAATGGGCTTCATTACATAATCGGTCCCGCCCGCATCAAGAGCTTCTGCAACTTTATTTGAGTCCTCCAATGCAGTTACAAAAATCACCGGGATATCCTTCAAATGTGGAATCTGCTGAAGCCGGCGGCATGCTTCAATTCCATCCATCTCCGGCATCATTATATCCATCAGGATCACGTCTGCTTTTATATCAGCTGAAAAAGGTGAATATCCCTGGAGATGCTGAAACATATCCTTTGCAGAAGAAAACGTTAAATGTTCTTTATACCCGGCGCGTTTTAATATATGTTGAATAACAAATAAGTTGGCTTGATTATCGTCCACAACTAGGATTCCCATAGACTTTTTCCCTTCCCGTGTTTTACGATTTAATTCTTTCTATAAATATCCTTAACATATACCCTATTACTTGAGAGTGAAAACCACTAATTTGAACATTTTTGGCTTTATTTAATCCAAAAAATAAATACTAATTGTAAGCGTTTTCTTTTATTTTCTTAAAATAATATTATTTAACGGTGTATTCATAGAAAACAAGTAATAATACTATATCTGAATATTTTTATGTATTTTTATGATGAACATTTGTATTTATATGGTGGAATTTTCTCTTGATTTCTGTGAGGATAAGAGTAAAATAAAGATTAAATTTTCAGAGATTGGGAGATGTCAGGATGAAAGTGGTGAAGTTCGGAGGATCTTCTTTAGCATCCGGAAAGCAAATCGAGAAGGTATTCAATATTGTAAATGCTGATCCAGAGCGAAAGATCATTGTTGTCTCGGCTCCTGGAAAGCGATTCTCAGAGGATGACAAGGTTACTGATTTATTAATCGCATGTGCAGAGAAACGGATTCAGGGGGAAGAAGCAGATGATTTGGCTGAAGCTGTATTGGATCGGTATGGCCAAATCGCTGATGAATTAGAGCTTGGTCAGGAAATTAAAGATATCATCAGGGATGATCTTTTTACGAGGCTTTCCAGTGATACGCATAATCCTGAAGTTTTCATGGATTTGATCAAAGCGAGCGGTGAAGATAACAACGCTAAGCTTGTAGCAGCCTATTTTCAGCAGCAGGGAATAGAAGCAAGATATGTGAGCCCGAAGGAAGCGGGATTGCTTGTCAGTCCGGAGCCCGGCAACGCTCAGGTGCTTCCTGAAGCATATGACAAGCTGCTTGCATTAAGGGAGCAGGACGGGATCATCATCTTTCCGGGTTTCTTTGGATATAGCAGGGATGGCCAGGTCTTCACATTTTCAAGAAGCGGATCGGATGTGACAGGCTCCATCTTGGCCGGTGCAGCCAAGGCGGATTTATATGAAAACTTTACAGATGTGGATGCGGTCTATTCGGTAAATCCCTTTATTGTAGAAAGCCCTAAAGAAATCAAAGAGCTGACATACCGGGAAATGCGGGAGCTTTCTTATGCAGGCTTTACTGTCCTGCATGATGAAGCGCTT
This sequence comes from Bacillus sp. 22-7, assembly GCF_010628845.1. NCBI lineage: Bacteria > Bacillati > Bacillota > Bacilli > Caryophanales > Bacillaceae > Bacillus > Bacillus sp. 22-7. The sequence continues at coordinate 47,835 of NZ_NJQY01000031.1, forward strand.
GTACCGGCATTTCGGGCCGGAATTCCTGTGCAAATAAAAAATACGAATAATCCGTCTGCTCCCGGCACCAGGATTGTGAACGAGCGGGATAACACGAACGGACCTGTGATCGGGATTGCCAGTGATCAGGGATTCTGCAGCATCTATGTCGGCAAATACTTAATGAACAGGGAAGTCGGCTTTGGGAGGAGGCTGCTGACCATTTTTGAAGAGAATGGCCTCAGCTATGAGCATACACCCTCAGGAATTGATGACATTTCCATTATCCTGCGGGAAAACCAATTTACTGATGGGATGGAGGAAGAAATTCTGAACCGCATACAGCATGAACTCCATGCAGATGAAGTGAAAATCCAGCACAGCCTTTCACTTATTATGGTGGTTGGAGAAGGGATGCGCCAGAACATCGGAACAATGGCCCGTGCCTCCAAAGCCCTCGCTAAAGCGAAAGTCAATATGGAAATGATCAATCAGGGCTCATCTGAAGTGAGCATGATGTTTGGCGTACAGGCAGCGGATGAGGTACGTGCGGTACAGGCGCTTTATAATGAGTTTTTTGCTGCGGTGGCAGTAGTGTGATCATTTATGCGAAGGTAAATATGTTTATACGAAAAGAGCCAAAGTAAATAGGCTTTATATGCAATCAATCAAACGTTTGATTGAAAAAGCTTGGGGCATTAGTCTCGAGCTTTATTTTTTTTGTATGAAAAATCTTAGGATAATCAAAATAAGAAGGAAACTTTTTCAATTAGGAAGGAGAAAAGGATATGAAGAAATTACTGATCATAGGAATAATGCTGCTCATGCCGCTGAATATGCTGGCAGCTCCGGGCAGTGCAGCTGCACAAAAACCGTGTCTTACTCAACCAGAGGTTAAGTTTGAAAACGAATTCCGAAGACTATGGATCGACCATGTATTATGGACAAGCAACTATATTACAAGTGCCACAACTGCAGGGGCGGAGGATCAGAAGCAGGTATTGGCGCGCCTGCTTAAAAATCAGGAGGACATAGGGAATTCCATTAAGCCTTATTACGGAGAAGCTGCAGGATCTAAGCTGACAGAACTGCTTAAAGAGCATATTGTCATTGCGGGTGATATTGTGGAGGCAGCAAAGAGCGGACAGGGTGCAAAGGTGAACCAGCTGAACAAAAAATGGTATCGCAATGCCGATGATATCGCTGCTTTTCTAAGCGGAGCCAATCCAAATCTGAAAGATGAAGATGTGAAAAAACTGCTTTATAAGCATTTGGAATTAGTAACAAATGATCTGACAGCAAGTCTTGTTAAGGATTGGGAAGCAAGAATTGTTTCGATTGATGAGGGAGTGTCGCATATTATTATGATGGCAGATGCCATTTCTGATGCGGTTGTGAAGCAATTCCCGAACAAATTTAAAGGGTGACTACAAGAGGCTTCAGCTTTGCTGGGGCTTCTCTTTTTTTTCCTTTGACAAAGCAGCATGTCTCATTATAAGCTATTTAGCGTGCCGAAAAAAATAATGTAAATTTTTCACATATAGAAGGAGGGGTATCCGTTTGTCAGGAGATCAAAAGAAAAAGATGATCATTTTGATGATCAATATGTTTATTGCAATCGGAAGCTTTGGTATTATCATTCCGATTTTGCCGGCTTATTTGGAATCCATTAATCAGGGAGGAACGGCAGCAGGCCTGATGATTGCCATTTTTGCGGGTGCCCAGCTGATTTTTTCTCCTATCGCGGGAAAATGGGCTGACCAGTACGGCCGCAGAAAGATGATTATTTACGGGTTAGCTGGTTTGACATTATCCATGCTTGTCTTTTATGCAGTAGATTCCATTTGGCTGCTTTACTTTTCACGTGTCATTGGAGGCATTGGAGCTGCCTTGCTGATTCCAGCTATTTTTGCGTACATTGCTGATATTACTACAATGGAGCAGCGTGCAAAAGGGAATGGTCTTGTCTCAGCTGCAATGTCACTTGGAATTGTGGTTGGACCTGGGATAGGCGGGTTTTTGGCAGACTTCGGCTTAAAAATGCCATTTCTGATTTCAGCGCTTGTATCTCTAGTGGCTGTTCTATTCTCCATTGTGCTCCTCGAAGAAAGCAGCACATTGCAGACAGTGCCGGGAGATATGCCTGAAGAGGAACCGATGGTCAAGAAACTGGCCATGTCCGTTAAGAAGCCTTATTTTATTCCGCTTATCATTACATTGGTGATGAGCTTTGGACTAATGGCGTATGAGTCAGTTCTTGGGCTCTACCTTGATAATGAATTTGCTGCTACTCCGCAGGAAATTGCCATTATGGTGACTTCGACAGGAGTCATTAGTGTTATTGTTCAATTATTTGTAGTCGATCGTGTGGTTAATAAATTCGGTGAAGGAAAGGTATTGAATATCTTTTTGGCTGTTGCAGCGTCAGGATTCCTTGTCTCACTGTTTGCAGGAAGCTATGCACTTTTCTTCGTTATATCGCTGATCATTTTCCTTGCAACTTCCATTCTTCGACCGGTTTTGACCACGCTAATTTCAAAAATGGCCGGTAATGAACAGGGGTTTGCGATGGGAATGAACAATGCTTATATGAGCATTGGAAACGTTCTGGGGCCAACGATTGCCGGTGTACTTTATGATGTACGGATAACCTATCCGTTTGTTCTTGGTTTGGCCTTATTGATCGTTACATTGTTTATCACGATTGCCTGGCAGAAAAAGGAGCCAAAACCAAAGGCAGCTGTGTAGAGAAAGGCTTGGAGACGTTGTCTTCAAGCTTTTTTACTTTTCTTTTTCACATAATAAATCAGCTTTAATGCCAGGCTGAAATTGTGGCAATTTTGTGAAAGAAACCTAGTTCGATTGACATAAGTTAAAAAATACATTATTCTGAAAATAACAAAAATATTGAGCGGATGACGGCTGCGGGAGAGAGCATACAGTAGCCACCGAAGGAGCAAGCTTCAAAAATACCCTTGAAGCCAATCTCTCAGGTAGACAGAACCTCAGTCGGACGCATCTCTGGAGAGCGCGCATGGACTTTGCGACACCAAAGGGGTCAAACTCTCAGGTAAAAGGACAGAGAAGGGGGATAAAGAAGCCGCCTTTTTTCTGTCCTTTTTATATGGATGGCAAGGCAGTTGGAGGAATCTATATGAATACAAATATTAACGCAAACCGGGCGACATTGCTGATATCCTGTCCAGAGAGACCGGGCATCATCTCCACAGTCTCTAACTTTCTGCTGGAGCATAACGCGAACATTGTGCATTTTGACCAGCACACAACCGATCCGCTGGCAGGCATCTTCTTCATGCGGATTGAATTCGATATGAATCATTTTGATGAGTCCTTTTCAAAACTGAAAGAGGATCTGCCTGAGATGGCCAAGGAATACTCTATGGAGTGGAAGCTGAGCGGCAAAGGCGAGCGCAAGCGGATGGCCATATTTGTTTCTAAAATGGATCACTGTCTGCTCGAGCTGCTGTGGCGCTGGAAATCGAAGGAGCTCGAAGTGGATATTCCCCTTGTGATCAGCAATCATCCTGACATGAGGGAAGTGGTGGAGGGTTTTGGAATACCATATCATCATATTCCGATTACGCCCGACACTAAATCGGAAGCTGAGCAAAAGGCAGTAGAGCTGCTGGATGGAAAAGCGGATTTCATTGTGCTTGCGAGATATATGCAGATTCTTTCACCGAGCTTTATTTCCAAATATCCAAACAGGATTATTAATATCCATCACAGCTTTCTGCCGGCCTTCGTGGGAGCCAATCCTTATGCACGGGCGTTTAACCGCGGGGTCAAGCTGATTGGGGCAACTGCCCATTATGTTACAAATGATTTGGATGAAGGGCCGATCATTGAGCAGGATGTCCAGCGGGTTAACCACCGGCACACTGCACAGGATCTCAAAATTGCCGGCAGGCATGTGGAGAGGCAGGTCCTTGCACAGGCAGTCGCCTGGCATGTGCAAGACAAAGTCATAGTGCATGGCAATAAGACGATTGTTTTTTAAGAGGACTTTCAATTTTCACAAGATTTGTTGCTTAATAAATATTATTTACTGAGTTAATTGGAGCGGAAGGTGCGAGACCACGCCCGCCCCGCGAAAGCGAGCAGCCTGGAGCAGAAATGAACGGACAACATTGAAAGGCAAAAAACAACAATTATACGAAAAGAGCTTCAATAAAGATCTTGCATCAAGAAGTTACCAACATCATGAAAGAAGGTGAGCAGAAATGAAAAAGAAAAAATTATCAATGCTTGAAATGATTAAAGTTAATAGAGAAGAACTTTTAAAAGATCGCCGTGAGCTTGAGAAGATTGAAAAAAAAATAGACGATAAATATGCAAAAGCATAGTAAGAAAGGAAACCCGGCCTGGGAATAAAACAGGCCGGGTTTTTTATGAAATAAAAACGCCCAGGGAGGGAATCCCTGGGCGCCAACTTCTTATTTTTGTCTAAAAAAATCTGTGAAAGCATGATACATTTCCATACCCTGATAAAAGAACAGGCTGGAAGCTGTTAATGAAAATAACCCAATCATTAAAAATCTAATCCACATTATGTCTTCCTCCTTTAATTGTTTGGTTGGACAATTAAGGAGCGTGAATGACATAATTCGCCTCGTAGAAAATTGGAGTATAAAATATCTTTCTCCTGCGGGCAATGTGCAGAGCACTATATACAAAAAGGATAACTGTCAGAATTGTAATGGATAAAGAGATGATATCCAAAGTAAAGATATGCTTTTTGGGATCATCTTTTAATAGGAAGCTCTCGGTAAAGTCCGAAACTGTTACCGCTTTGCTTTGGTCCATTGGAATGTCATTATAATGGACACCAGGATATTGGGTAATGAGAAAGGATAAAAACACAGACAGCAGTATAAGTGGCATTACCTGGCGTTTCCTCATTCCCTCACCCCTTTTCAAGATTATAACTATCATCATAACCACTATTTATAGATTAGTAAACTAAAAGATTTTGACAGGATTCGTTAATATTCTATGTATATATTGTAAAAATAGCTGGGACAAATGATACAGGGGAACAAAGGTATTTTGGCTGCAAGCCTAGATTACAGGTGAAAGAATAACCAAATCCTTACAAAAGACCTGATAAAATAGGCAGAGGTATAGTCATTCTCCTTTACACATCTTCATATTGCTTTAAAAAATGCCTCTTATAATCAAATGTGAATCCAGATTGAATTAAGAGGTGAAGAAAATGAACAATGAGAGATCGATTGATGATTTAATCAGGAAGTTTAATGAAGAAAATCTGAAAAGGGACATTGACCGCCGGAGCTTTCTATCTGGCGCAGGGAAAATAGCAGGTTTTTCGCTGGCGCTGGCTATGGCGCAATCATTAGGGGTGGGTAATCTAAAGGTTGATGCTGCTCCTAAGTTCAGCAAATACCCTTTCACGCTCGGTGTCGCATCAGGAGATCCTCTTTCTGACAGTGTGGTTTTATGGACAAGGCTAGCACCCGATCCACTTAATGGAGGCGGGATGCCAAATCATGCTGTACCGGTCAAATGGGAACTTGCTGCAGATGAATACTTCCGAAAAGTTGTTAAACACGGGACTGAAATTGCAGTGCCGGAATTGGCGCATTCTGTGCATGTGGAGGCAGAAGGCTTAATGCCAAACACTGTTTATTATTATCGTTTTAAAAGCGGCAATGAGCTTAGCCCAATCGGCAAAACAAAGACACTTCCGCCTGCGGGTGCCAAAGTATCAGGGTTATCATTTGCATTTGCTTCATGTCAGCAGTATGAACATGGACTTTTTACAGCCTATCAGCATATGGCAAAGGAAAATTTGGATTTTGTCATTCACCTTGGCGACTACATATATGAATATGGGCCAAATGAATATATTTCACCAACAGGAAATGTCCGCCATCATAGCGGGCAGGAAATTATCTCTCTAGAAGATTATCGGAATCGCCATGCTCAGTATAAATCTGATCAGCATCTTAGAGAAGCTCATGCTGCTTTCCCTTGGGTGGTCACTTGGGATGACCACGAAGTGGAAAATAACTATGCAGGAGGGATTCCGGAAAAAGGCCAGTCAGCTGAAGCATTTATTAAACGCAGGGCAGCAGCTTATCAGGCATACTATGAGCACATGCCACTCCGGTTATCTTCCATGCCAAATGGTGATGGTATGCAGTTGTATAGGGAGTTCAGCTATGGCAGCCTGGCGTCATTCCTTGTGCTTGATTCCCGGCAATATCGGGATGACCAGGCAAATGGTGATGGCAGCAAGCCGCATACACCGGAGTCGCTTGATCCAGCCCGGACTCTCCTTGGCAAAGAACAGGAACAGTGGGTTGAAAGCAATCTTAGTACCTCCCATGCTCATTGGAATGTGCTTGCACAGCAGGTGTTTTTTGTCCAGAGGAACTTCGGGACAAGTGCTTCGCCGAAGTTCAGCATGGATGCATGGGATGGATATCCTGCTGCCAGGGAGCGCCTGGCTGATTTCGCAGCTTCAAACAATATCGAAAATCTGATCGTCCTGACTGGAGATGTTCATGCAAGCTGGGCTTCCAATATTCTAACAGACTATGATGATCCAAATGCAAAGCTAATTGGGGCCGAATTTGTCGGAACCTCTATCACATCAGGAGGGAACGGATCAGATGTGAGAGCAGATACGGAAAAGACGCTTGCAGAGAATCCGCATATTAAGTTTTTTAATAATTATAGAGGCTATGTCCGCTGCCGGGTAACACCAGAGCAATGGCGTGCGGATTATCGGGTTCTTCCATTCGTAACAGAGCCAGGAGCGGATATTTCAACAAGAGCATCATTTGTTTTTGAAAAAGATCAGGCTGGATTGAAGCAGGTTTCGGCTTCTGCTGTCCCTCAGGGAGTTCGAATATCTGCCGAGGTTGAGGAAGACCGTCATCGTGCCCATAACCGGGCACATGAAAAGCAGCTTAAGAAAAAGCACGAAAAGGTATTACATTAATAGGACGGTGAGAAGATGATTTCTAACATTGGCATTCCAGGCTTAATTCTTGTTCTTGTCATTGCCTTGATCATATTTGGGCCATCCAAGCTTCCCGAAATTGGGAGGGCGTTTGGGCGGACATTAACTGAGTTTAAAAGCGCGGCAAAAGACATAGTGTCAGATGAGGGAATGAAAGAAGAGAAAAAGCCGGCACTTTCAGATTTGAAAAGAGAAAAGTAGGGAATAAAAATACAGGTGCAAATTAGCCTGTATTTTTATGTGTATTAATATGTGAATAATTTCACATAATGTTCATTTTTGAATAATCCATAACAACAAGAAGTATATTATATTAATACTGTACTAATATTGTTTAAATAATTTTAAATGCCACCAAGGAGGCATAACAAACCATGAAAAAAATATTTCAGTTATTATTAATAATAGGCTTAGTCATGACGCCTTTTTTTACAAGCGCTCATGTGAAATGGTTCACGAATGTGGCGCCTCATAAGGAAACCATTGAAAATATATTATCACCTTTATTCATGGGACTGGCCCTGGCGGCTGCGATTGTCCTTGCGCTATTGACATTGATTATCCCAAAGACTTCACAATGGGCTAAAGTCAAAAAGCTTGATGACTGGCTCTCAGGATTCCGCAAATACAGCAGATATATCCTGAAGTATGGAACTGCTGCGGCGTTAATAATCCAGGTAACGAACGGAACATTGTTTGCGCCTGAATTTCATTTAACCAGCACGATTGCTATGATATTAACGTGGGCTGCAATTGGCTTTCTGCTAATTCCTCATCATATTTCAACAAAGGCCGGGGCCGTTATTTTACTGGGGCTGTTTGTGTACGTTACCATGCAGAATGGCATTTTCCATATGCTTGATTATGGATATTATGTTGCCATTATTGGAGTCCTGATGGTCGGCAGCACGAAGCTCGAGAAGGTTGGATTTCCATTCTTATATTTGGGCACAGGTTTATCTTTATGCTGGGTGGCTGTCGAAAAATGGGTATATCCAAGCATGTCACTGGATATTGTGGCCAATCATGGAGTCCCTACATTCGGATTTGCACCTGCTGCATTCGTTGTTATGGCTGCATTCATTGAATTTGTGGTCGGTTACCTTCTTGTAGTAGGGATTCTTAACCGTGTAGTTGGCTTCGTCGTGACAGTTATTTTCATCACTACCACAATGCTGTTTGGCATGACAGAAGTGATCGGTCATTTTATGATTCATATTGTGCTGATTATTTTCATCATTGAAGGGGTGTCTTTCTATAACCCGCCGATCAAGCTGCACAAAACTAAGGCGGATCAATTTGTGTTTGTATTCCTGAACTTTATTTTCGTCCTTGCGACATTCATTTTAATTTATTACCGATTTGCATAAGCATTGACATTTTGATGAAAATAGAATATGATTTATTTAAATAGTTGAATAGTTTCTCCTAAAGGGGAGTAGCTTTTACAGCAGAGTCGTCATTTCGGAGTTAAGAGCTCCCGGCTTTGTTGGCAACCTTAACGTTGTTAGCAAGACCTTTGCCTGTTTCGGGTAAAGGTCTTTTTGTTTTTAAAACCTTTACCGCTTGCTGGTAGAGGTTTTTTTATTGCCTGATATAGCTTGGCAATGGAAATCCTCAATCGACATAACTGCAGGGAAACAGTGCGAAGCTTTCAATACTTAAAAAACAAAGGAAAGGAGATCAGGATGAAAAAAGCTAAAGTTTCATTTGCAGAATTAATTAAGAAAAACAAGGAAGAGATGCTGAGAGATCAAGTGTTGCTGGCTAAAATTGAAAAGCGTTTAGACGAAAAATACACAAAGGTTAAATAAGGGAGGGTGTTTAGATGGAATTATCATTAATACTTGAGTACGGATGGGTGCTGCTGCTGCTTGTGGCGCTGGAGGGTTTATTGGCTGCTGATAACGCGCTGGTGCTGGCGATTATGGTAAAGCATCTTCCGGAGGAGCAGAGGAAGAAGGCTTTATTCTACGGGTTGGCTGGAGCGTTTGTTTTCCGCTTTGGATCGTTATTTGCAATTTCTTATTTAGTTGACGTATGGCAGGTTCAAGCGATCGGAGCACTGTATCTTCTGTTCATCGCGGCCAATCATATATTAAGAAAGTTTCTTGTGAAAAAAGGCGAGGAAGAAGCAGAGATTACAAAATCAAAAAAGCAATCAGGCTTTTGGCTTACGGTTTTTAAAGTAGAGCTTGCTGATATTGCTTTCGCTGTAGACTCTATTCTGGCAGCAGTCGCCCTGGCTGTGGCTCTTCCGGATTCAGGACTTGGCCATGTAGGCGGACTTGACGGCGGAAAGTTCTTTGTCATCTTTGCAGGCGGTATGATCGGATTAATCATTATGCGTTTTGCTGCTAACCTATTTGTGGATCTGCTTCACAGGAGACCTGGACTTGAGGTTGCAGCATTTGGTATTGTCGGCTGGGTTGGTGTCAAACTGGCTGTCTACACAATGTCCCATCCGGCGCTGGCGATCCTGCCTGAAGGATTTGCCAAGTCGACGGAATGGAAAGCTACTTTCTACGTAGTCTTAATTGGAATAGCATTAGCTGGATGGTTTCTTTCCAAGGAAGTACAGGAAGTGCCAGCAGAGGAAAAAGCAAGTTGATCAAGCAGGGCGGAGGTTATCCGCCCTGTTTTTTTATGAGCACAATTCAATCAAACGTTTGATTGAATACTCATGAGCCGGAGCTAGCTTGCCATTCTTCTTTCAAAATGCCCATTTCTATTAAGCTCCAATAATCATTTTTAACTTTATTGGTCTGCCTGAGAAGTCCTTCTTTTTGGAAACCTGCCTGCTCGTAAATCTTAATAGCAGGCAGATTAAAATCGAAAACTCCGAGACCGATTCTATTTAATTTCAGCTCCTGGAAGGCTAAGTTCAGGATTTGATGAATCATTTCTGAAGCATATCCTTTCCCCCGTGCTTCAGGGCGGATGAAAACTTTGCCAATCCTCGCAGTTCCGTTGACACGGTCTACTCTGCCTAGGGAAATATGACCGACAATTTCATCGTTTGCCATAACTTTGAATATATAATCCGAGCTGGTATCCAGATTCGCAGAGCGTATATACTTAGCAAGCTGCACATGATCAAGCGGGAATTCGAAATGAGCACCGCTCCACTGAATCATTAATTCCGGTGTGCTGATCCAGCTGATGAGCAAATCGAAGTCTTCTTCTGTAAAAGGTTCTAATATTACCATGGGAATCTCCTTATTATTTATCATCTAATTGTGCTTTTTTTATCTATTTTACAGAGTTCAGGAAAAATCCTTCTAAGCTATGCGTGAAATAAAAGTAATGAGTACATATTAATTTAAAGAACCATAAGAAAGGAGCAAATAAATTGTCTAGAAAAGATGAGCAAAATAAGAAACAGACACAGGGCCCAAAAGAAGAAAGGGAGCTTGTCAATGAGTTTGGAAAATATAAAGGGGATCAGCCGGTTCCGCAGCCTAAGGATTATGATGAGATAGAGTATTAGAAAAAGCAGGATAATCCCTGCTTTTTTAAATCTAAGTCTCTGGCCTTAGATTATTTTAATGCTGAGGGAGCTTAATCCTTCTTGTATTTCTTTTTAAACTATAGGTAAGAAAAGCAAGAAGGGGAAAATGTATGAATGAAAAATTTGAAGTTAGTTTGCATGGTCTTATCATTTTAATATCATTTTATATGTTGTTTAATTTTTTTCCGACACTTTTGCCTGCTTACAAATGGGTTTTTATTACAGGTATGGCTGCCATATTAGTGATGGATTTTTACTTTATTTCTGCAGGCAGGTTATCCCGGTTAAAATACAGCAGACTGGCACTAATTTATATGTTCGGTCTGCTGTTAATCGTTTTTATTACCTTTTATTTAACCAAGATACTCGTTCTGACTGATGCGTATGGGCTAGAGAGTATACTGAGGGAATATGAAGCGGAGGGAAAGCTCATCTTTTTCCTGATTTGCTTTTTACAGCCCATCCTTTTGCCGCTTCCTGAAGCCGTCACACTGCCTGCAGGAAGTGCTGTTTTCGGTCCTGCTGCCGCTGCCTTTCTTGGATTCACAGGTACACTTTTGGGGATTATTGTTATGTTCTGGACTGCAAGGATAGGGGGATTAAAGCTTGTATCGAGGTTTATAAAGGAGCGGCATCTGGACAAATACCAAAAATACATGGAGAGAAATGAAAACTCCATACTAGTACTGCTGTTTGTTATTCCGATATTGCCGGATGAGATCATTTGTGTTGGAGCAGGAATGGGTGGTGTATCATTTAAAAAATTCCTGGGAATTGCTTCTATATCTAAAATAGCAACTTCCTTGCTGCTGGCTTACTCTCTTTCATTCGCCAATACACTATCTTTATCTGGCTTACAGCTTTTATTGGTTGTTTCAATGGCGATAGGAGTATTTTACAGTGTTTTTCACTTTTATAAAAGAAGAAAAGAAGCTATTAGGATTTTCCGTAAGCTTTAAATGGTTCCTCCTATCGCTGTCAGCGAAACTACTCAGGCAACGATAGGATTAATCACTCTAAATAGATGCGAAAATTCCCGATGCTTTGGCAACAACCTGATTCTGATCGTTATAAATCAGGCAATCTGTGTGGCTGAGTGTCCGTCCTCTTTTCACAAGGTGAGCATCGGCAACTAGATATTCCCCTGTCGCCCCCTTTAAGAAACTGACCTTCAAGTCAGCGGTCACCACGGACTGCTTCTGATTTTCATCCGGCTCGAAAATATTCCCCATTGCTACATCCGCAAGAGTGGAAATGATCCCTCCATGCACCAGTCCCGCGCTGTTAATAAAGAGCGGCTGGATGGGTAAAGTGACTTTCATTTTGCTTTCACTGATTCTTTCGTAATGAAATTTCAGAAATTCATCAAAAGGCTGTTTGATTAGCATTTGCTACACTCCAATTTCTTTAAGTTAGGCTGTTTTCGCAAAGTTTGTTGCTTTATATATTTAATTTGCTGAGTTGATTGGAGCGAAAGGTGCGAGATTCTCGAAAATGCATTCGCATTTTCTTCGTGCGGTGTTTACTCAATGGAAACTTGCGGGAGTAGCGTGACAGGAGAGACCCCGCAGACGCGCAGTGTCGAGGATGCTCACCGCCCGCCCTGTTCGCTGAGCATCCTGGAGCGGAAATCAACGGACAACATTGATAGGCAAAAAAACTTTTTATACGAAAAAAGCCTTAAGTTAAAATGGTTATTCCCGATTTTTTGTGAAATCCCTGCTAATTTGCAGAGAAAAGGCCCCAAAATTGTTACATAGTTTCTTAAAATCTAAAAAAGTGATATTATTTTCAATAAATTCAAAAAAAGGCGGGCTGGATGATGGCAAAAGTAGAGAATATTAGTTTCGCAGAAAACTTTCCTATTTCATTTAAGGAACTGGAAGAAGAAGCAGAGAAAGTAATGGGAGCAGGCGGATTTGGCTATGTTCAATCAGGAGCCGGCGGGGAAGAAACGCTGAAAAAGAATATCGAATCCTTTGCAAAATACTCAATAGTACCGAGGATGCTGAGAGATGTTTCAGTGCCGGATATAAGTGTGAAATTATGTGGAAAATCATATCCTTACCCGGTTTTCCTGGCACCGATTGGGATGCAGAGGCTTGAATATAATGAGGGAGAGCTGGCGTCTGCACGGGCAGCAGCTTCGTTTGGAGTTCCTTTTATCCAGAGCACAGTATCCAGTTATTCCATTGAAGAAATCGCAAAGGCAACAGGCTCAAGTCCAAAATGGTTCCAATTATATTGGTCCAATTATGAAGAAGTATCTTTCAGTATGGTTCGCCGTGCGGAAGAAGCGGGGTATGAGGCAATTGTGTTAACGGTTGATACGGTGATGATGGGATGGAGGGAAGCCGATTTAAGAAACAATTTTTCCCCGTTAAAGCTTGGCTATGGTAAAGCAAACTATGAAAGCGATCCAGTCTTTATGGCTTCTCTCCAGGACGGTGATGTCGTACAGGGAATCCTTGATAATATTCATCATCCAACATTAAGCTGGGAGCATATTGCCAGATTAAAAGAGAAAACCAGCCTGCCCATTTTATTAAAGGGCATTCTCCACCCTGAGGATGCCAGATTGGCAGTTGAAAGAGGGATAGACGGAATCATTGTCTCCAATCATGGCGGCAGACAGCTTGATGGAGTGATTGCGGCGATTGATGCGCTTGAACCGATTGCGAAGGAAGTAAAAGGAAGGATTCCAGTATTGTTTGACAGCGGCATTCGCCGAGGCTCAGATGTGGTTAAAGCTCTGGCACTGGGAGCTGACGCCGTTTGTCTGGGGCGGCCGTATGTGTACGGTTTGGCCATTGGCGGGCAGGAAGGAGTTGAAAAAGTACTTGCCAACTTTATAGAAGAAACAAAAGTGTCTCTCTCTCTTGCGGGGGTGGGGAGTTTAAAGGATATTGCTGGTCTGCGGTTAATTCGATAAAACTTTCTTTAAAAAAATCCTGGGTTGTTGACAGTTGAGACTGTGTTTAATAATATACCTGTAGGGGTACATAATTAATATGCCATACTAAAGGAGATGCAGTTATGTTCGATTACACAGCTGAAACCGAGAAATCAATTGAAGAAGCGATATCCTCACTGGAAGGAAGTCTGAAGGACGAAAAGTTCGGAGTTCTATGGCATTTTAATGTTCAGGAGAAGCTGCAGGAAAAAGGCTTGGAATATAACGAGGCATTCCATGTGTTAGAGGTATGTAATCCGAATGAAGCACATCGCGTTTTAACACAGAATAAAATGGCCGGCTACTTCCTGCCTTGTAAAATTGTCGTCTATGAAGACAAGGGCAAAACGAAAATTGGCATGCCTAAGCCGACAAGTATGATTGAGCTAATCAATGACGAATCTGTTCAAAGCTTCGCTGCAGAAATTGAAGAGCGCTTAATCCAGTGCATCAAAAAAAGTATATAACCTAAAAGAATGATGACAGTGCGGGAATAATTTGTTAAGCTTGAAACAGCTTATCAAATTAAATATCTATGTAACTACTAGGGGTGCCCCGAATGTGCGGGCTGAGAGGAAAGCGCTTATAGCTTTCCGACTCTTATGGACCTGATCTGGTTAATGCCAGCGGAGGGAAGTAGGATTTGACAATATGTCGATTCATATACTTAAACCAAGCCGGGTCCTTTGTGGGGATCCGGCTTTTTTGTATATATACTTCTCATCCAGATAAGCAATCAGGCTGCCCTTATAGAAAGGAGGTTTAGATGAACAGAACCCGATTGTTGACTACGATGGCACTATTTACGGCGATTGGGACACTGGGATCCCATTTGCTCTGGTTTCCGGCAGGTATAGCCAAGGCCTATCCGGTTCAGCATGCGGTAAATGTATTGGCTGCGGTGACTCTTGGACCCCTGCCGGCAGCAGCCGTCGCTTTTATGATTGCTTTGCTGCGTAATATGCTTGGATTCGGGACGCTGCTTGCGTTTCCAGGCGGCATGATCGGTGCGTTTTTGGCTGGTGTCCTTTATTTGAAATTCGGCCGGAAAATATGGGCTGCCGCTGGCGAGGTTTTGGGCACCGGTATAATCGGAGCATTGTTTGCCGTTCCATACGCAAAGTTTCTTATGGGCAGTGCAGCTGGTGCATTCTTCTTTGTGCCGCCGTTTCTGATCAGCAGCATTGCCGGTGCGGCGATAGGCTGGTTGGTGTTAGCGAAGGTTAAAGAGAAGAATTTGGTTCAGAACATGTGATGATTTTGGGCTGGAGAAGTAAGGTGAGTAAGTAGATTAGGAGAGAGCAGCATAACAATCAGGCTTAATGAGCGATTTTCAAAAGTTATAAGCGGAATCCCAAATTTAGGAACTAAAAACTACAAGTAAGAAAATCGGTAAAAAACAATAAATAACGTTAGAAAACTGCTAGGGGCGCTACGGCTGAGATAAGGAGCTTTTCCTTGGTCCCTTGGAACCTGATCTGGATAATGCCAGCGCAGGGAAGCAGTGAGGACCTCATTATATATCCTCATGCTTTTTCCCCGGCAGCTTCTGTATTTAATTAAGGAGGCTATTTTTTATGACTTTTTCAGAAATTCTGCGCAAGGAAAATGAAGATTTGTTTCAGCTGATATTTGAACATCCATTTGTTCAGGGGATCGGGAGAGGGGATGTGCCGAAAGAGGCGCTTGCTCATTACATTAAAGCGGACTTTGAGTATTTGAATGCGTTCATGCATATTTACGGAATTGCGATTTCAAAGTCAGCTGAACGTAAGGATATTGCATACTTTAACCAGCAGATAGAATTTGTATTGAACAGCGAAGTACACCCCCACCATAATTTTTGCCAGCAGATTGGGGTGGCTTACGAAGCATTGCAGGGATATCCGCTCCCGCCGACAGCCGATCATTATGTAAAGCATATGATGTATCATGCCCATACAGGCGGCATGGGTGAAATACTCGCTGCATTATTGCCTTGCCCATGGACTTATTGGGAAATTGGGCTTGAGCTCATGAAGCAATATGAGCCAGATGAGAACCATCCGTTTTATCCGTGGATTTCTTTTTATGCAAACCTTAGAGTCGAAGCTGTAACCATGAATATGAGAAACCGTTTGGATGAACTTGCTGAAGCGGCATCACCGGAGGAAAGGCAGCGGATGAAGGATGCTTTCCGAAAAAGCTGCCAGCTGGAGCTTGGCTTCTGGGAGATGGCTTTTACCTGCGAAGAGTGGCCAGCGGGCAATCCGGCAGCAGTCAGATAGAAAACGTAAGCGACTCGCTCACCCCCGACACCTCGAGGGGCAGGCTGCTTGCGCTAGAGAGTTATCGAAGTTCAATATTTTATACCTTCTTATTTAATAAGAAAAACGCCTGCATCTGCTTTATGGCAGTGCAGGCGTTTTTTCAAAATCCCATCTGTAGTGAGCGGTAATGGGAGTCTTAAAAGAAGATAGTTTTACTTCTGCCGCAAATGGGGTGGAGTTATGTATAACGTATGGAATGCCATCTTTAGTCCGTTTGTCAGATATGAAAGCCACATGGTCGAATTTAGGAGAAAGGAAAACCACAATATCACCCGGCTGCCATTGCTGAAGGTTCTTAACATCTCCTGGAATCAGTTCTGTTGTTAATGTCTTTGCGAACCGGCTAAAAAAGATATTCTGGTTAGGCACCCTTCTGAAATCAATGTTCGGATCAGGCTTGCCCTGTACTCTTGAATACAAGTCCGTATTTTCGGCGATATCCTGATCAATAAGATCCTTTATGGTTACATCAGCCCCTTGGAAACCTCTCCAAATCACGTCTGTACAGACACCTTCGCCATCGGGCGGATAGCCTCCCGCATAGTAGGCACTTTTATATGGCGTGCGCTGTTCCACTTCTTTTCTGGCTGTCTGGACCATATCAAGCGGATCAGCAATGCCGTTTTGATTTGAATCGGCCTGTGAGTAATCAGAGGGCACCTCCAGTTTCTTTGCAAAAGGATTTCCGAAATGAATGCCGATGGAATCCAGAATGATTCCACCCCGAAAAAAAAGAATGAAAAATAACAGTACTCCAATTATTGAAGTAAATACCTTTTTAACCATAAGTACACCTCACCTATTTTACTGAATAGACGGTATTATTTCCCAATAAGTTACATGAAGGTATGATAAGATTGTTATAACCATTCATAAGAGAGGGGATATAATGGTTCATAAAATAGGGGTATCAGGAAGCGTCATTTTGTCAGACAGCAAGCTGTTTCATAAACTTTTTAAACGTTATTTGCCGCATATTGAGATAGGGGAATTTCAAGATGAGGAATCCTTTCAAAGCTTTATTGAATTGCTGGGCAAAACAAACAAAAGCTTTGGTCTTCATTCGCCTCTTTTCCGGGGACAAAGCAAATACGATCTTCTGGAAGAGGTCAGTATGAATCCAGAGGAAGCCTGGATCCAGTTTGAGGCGGAAGTGGAAAGGATGTCCCGGCTTGGTGCTGAATACATATTGGTGCACTTTCCTTATTTTAAAAAGGAAGCAAGTGGGAATCCGGCAGAGATCATTGAGGAGGGACTCAAGAAACTCAGTGCTCTTCAGAAAAAATATGGGATTATGATCGTGTGTGAACCAAAATTAGGATTCAGGCAATCGCCAGCAGGAATCGATTATCTTGACAGTTTTCCTGTAGAGACATGGAAGAAATATGGCCTCAGCCTCTGTGTTGATATTGGGGATTATATATTAGCCACGGACGATAAGGCCATAAATTATATAGGAAAATGGGCCGAGTTTGTGAGAGTTGTTCATTTACATAATGTTGAATACCAGGGCGATAAATATATCTGGGTCCCTGTGCATCCATCTCATGAGAATGATGGCCGTCATCATAAAATAAAGAAACTGATGGATTTTCTGGCAAAGAAATGTGAGGATGTGTTTTTTGTCATGGAATATACACCACACACGAACCCTTCGGAAAAAATGGCAGAAGAAGGAGTTGAATGGGCAATAGAAGTCATTGAGGCCGGGTCTGTCAGGTAGGGGAGCAGGCCTCCCCACATTCCTTCTGCGCAAATTTATATAGGGAGTATGGGAATAGCCTTGTTTGTATGCTAGTATATATGTGAAATTAATCACAATGTAAAGGGAGGGAATTTATTTCAATGCTGGGATCAAAAATAAAAACGGCCCTGCAGGCTTCCATTCTTTTTACCTTTGGATTTTGGCTTCTCTTTTTCTTTTCAGAAGGGGAACTGTTTTCTTTTTTCCTGATCGTGGTTTTTTTGTACTGTTTATTCGGAAATGTTATATACGGCATTCCGGTTTCATTGCTTTCTGAGTTTCTAACCAGAAATCTGGCAGTATGGCGATTCCCGGCATCTGCATTTTTTCATACCTTTTTAGCTGCAGTGACTTATTTTATTATGGATGGGTTTGCTTATTATGCAGTAATTGCAGCGGTTCTTTTCTTTTTAGTTGACGAGTGGCGAAAGTGGGACCGTGAGATGCCAGGAGGCAGGAGAATTACCTTAAATACAGCCGGTTTTCTCATCGCCTGCCTGCTGCCGGCAGGGTTCTTTTGGATGCTGCAGCAGGCAGATCTGGAAGAAAAAACGCATGACCTTTATCTGATTCCAAAAGGGTATGCTGGTCAGGTGAGGATTGTTCATGAAATAGAGAATGCTCCTGCGCCTGAGACAGAAGGGGAGTATGATGTATTTCGGGTGAATGACAGGGGATATGCCATTACCTCTTTACCGCAAAGTGAAGGGTATATTGAAGACTTGTACTATTATGTGGATGACAAGGGAAAGCGTGAACCTATACCGGACAGCTGTATTTCACATGGCGGAGCAGGCGGTGTACAGGGAGATGGATATGACTATTCGTATACCTATTTTTCAGTTGGCTGTGAGGAAGACATAGCTGATCAGGGCATTGGCCCAGGTATTGAGGATATTCTTTATGAAGAAGGATTAATCAATCAAACGTTTGATTGAAAATGTAAGACAGCCTGGAGATTCCAGGCTGTTTATATATTTTAATGACCTGAAGGTTTACTTGATAGTTGGAACGGCTCTCAAGGAATGAACAGTGTCCGGCGTTTTTCTGCCCGTGCTTTTAATTGAAATGAAGATGGCATAGTCCAATGGGCAAGTGACTTTTTCCAGATAAGAATCAATGTGTTTTCTTAGACTAAGTATAGCTTCTTCGTTATTAAGCTGTTCAGTAATTTGCCTGTCGTAAATGACAGTCACCAGATTTTTTTCAAGCAAATAGTCCAAATTGATTTCCTCTTGTCCCGGAAGTGAGGTATGGACCAGAATCGGAAGTTTCTTTTGCAGTGCTTCACTAATTGTAACTCCGCCTGGTTTGGTCAAAATAGCATCCGCTTTATTATACAGCTGGTTCATTTCATTTGGGTTTTGAATATATCCAATGGGCTCGATCTGCTTTGAATCAAGTGCTTTGAGTGAGCTATACAATTCCTCATTATTTCCGCACAGGATCAGAAATCGAATATGCGGAACCTTTTGTATAGATTCGATAAAGTTACAGTTTACTAAGCCGCTGTTTCCTCCTGCAACCAGGATATGGCGTATCCGGTCATCTTTCTTAAATGGAACCGGGAGGTGATAGGCAGAATGAACCGGAATGCCCGTAACAAAAATATGATCATCGGGAATATGGTGTTTTTTAATAAGCTTTTCCTTTGCCTCATTATGAGGAACGAAATGAAAGTCAATTCCCCGTTTTCCCCATATATCATTTATAAAAAAATCCGTATAAACATTCACCGCAGTAATGTCCCGGTATCGTCCCTTTTGCTTTAGTGAACTGATGATCCCGGATGGAAAAGAATGAGTGCAAAATATTAAATCAGGATTTTCTTCATCAAGGAACTTCTGCATTTTTCTTTCAAAATAATAGGATAGAACCTGTAAATCGGGCTGCAATTTAAAGGGATGCTGTTTATACATAATGGTGTAATATAAGGCCCTGTAAAGGAAAGGGGCACCAAGGAATCCTTTTAAATATATGCCTGAGACCAGCTTTTCGAGCTTATCACTGCAATAGGAAAGAAAATCGACTGTTTTGATTTCTGCATCAGGATATTGGCTTTCAATATGGTCCTGAAGTGTTTTTGCAACTTTTGAGTGTCCCGTGGGGAATTGAAATAATGGGAGCAGGAGAACTTTCATAATACCCTCCTTTCTGTCACTTGAGTTTGTTTTTGGCATACTTAAAGAGCATGTAGATTACGAATACAGCTAATAATAAAACCCCGAGGTATGGCACGTATTCAGGATTAATATCAAAAAAGCTTCCTGCAAAGTATCCCGCAGCAATTATAGGGAGAACCCAGCTCAGGGAGCCTGCCGCAGAATATAGAAGATACTGATGAAAAGGAACTTGTGAAATGCCGGCAAGATAAGGGCTAATCTGACGTATTCCCGGCATATAAAAACCCGCAAATATCATAAAGCGATGATTTTCCATGTATTTTTTCTGTGCGGTATTCCATCTTTTTTCTGTGATCCCAATATATCTTCCATATTTTCTGAGAAAGGGAGTACCTGCTTTTTTACCGATCCAATAGGCTGAAAGCATTCCGAGCAGCACACCTGCTTCAGCGCACACAGCAGATTCGGCAAAGCTTAATCTGTGATTTCCAATTAGCACGCCAATCAGGAATAGTAGCGATTCTTCCGGAGCGGGAATGCCGACAATCCCGAAAAATAAAAATAAAAAGATGATCCAATACCCGTATGACGAAATAAATTCTATAATTGTTTCAGTACTCATGTGCGATGATATCCTTCTTTTAAAGAAACAAAATGGATCCCTTTTAGTGCTTCCTGCTGCAAATACTCGTCCAGATGGCTAATCATATGTTCAGGTGCACTGGAGTCGGCGCCAAGAGTTTCACCGCTGTCGTGGAGAAGAAAAATACGGCCAGGCACGGTTTCTTTTGCCAGCGACTCGGAAAGGGTGTTCCTTATATGCTTGATCTTCCAATCTTTGAAAATCCCCGACCACATAATAATCTTATAATTCCTTGCGATCCAAAGTGTGAATAAATTGAAGTGGCCCCATGGCGGACGGTAGAAATAGACGTCTTCATTAATTGTTTCTTCAATAATTTGTTTTGTTTGCTCCAGCTGTTTTTTTAATGATCCCGGTGAAAGGATCCAGCTTGAGATATGCCGGTAATGATGGATTCCAATTGTATGACCTTCCTCCTGCATTCTTTTAATCAGCAATGGGTGCTGGGCTGCTTTTTCCCCGACAACAAAAAAGGCTGCCTTTGCTTCATGCTTTTTTAAGACATCCAGGAGCCTCGCAGTATACTGGGGATCTGGGCCATCATCAAAGGTTAATGCAATGGAATTTGGCTGCGTTATATCCTTTACAATTCCCCAATTCAGAGATCGTATGAGTACAGTGGGCAACACTGCGTAACTAATAAATATAATCAGTGCGGCGGTAAAAAAATAAATCATGCAAACTAAATCCTTTCCAGCGGATGAATCACTTATTTTCATTCCCTTTTAATAGTGAGGGTAACCTTAATGTTCAGTGTGAATGTAAGGAAATTATTCCATTCATGATTTAAGGTGAGATGGTTTTATCATATAAAAAAATTGAAGGAAGTCAATGAAGATGTTGAATAAAAGAGGATAACCGGTACAATTCAATCAAACGTTTGATTGAAAGAATAAAACAGGCTGAATGCATCAGCCTGTTTTGAATGTATTTTAATCCATTGGCAATGTGTTATGAAGATTTGGAGGTGCAGGCTTAAGCATTGGCATGTCCCCTTCAGGCTTTGGATTGCTTACATATTTGTATTCTCCCTGGCCATCAAGAGCAGGGCCCTGCGCCCATCTGCCTGTGCTGCTTTCTTCGCCTGCTGATAGGTTGTAGAGTGTGTATGCGATATCTGTGCGTTCTTTTTCACGAGGGAAGGTGCTTGGGACGAGCAGGCCTTCTTTTTCTTCAAGCTCCGCAATTGCAGCAGCCCATTGGTTTTGGTGGTAGGCGTCTCTGGCAATCAGAACGGAAAGCAGATCTTTAATGCCCTTATCATCAGTCATTTCATAGAGACGGGCAGCCTGCAGGCGGCCCTGTGATTCTGCATTTAAGTTTGAACGGAAATCTGCTAATAAGTTTCCGCTGGCTGTAATATAAGTGCCCATCCAAGGGTTCCCTACACTGTCAGCCGGACGGGCACCAAGTCCGGAGACAATGGCATGCTGGGGATTCATTCCTCCCATGATCGCGCCAACGACTGGATCCTTCGCTGCTTCTTCCTGCTGATTAACAGGGGCATCGTCCATCAGTCTGGCAACCATTGTCGCGAGCATTTCCACATGTCCAATTTCCTCAGTTCCAATATCGAGGAGAAGATCACGATATTTTTCATTTCCGCGAGTGGCCCAGCCCTGAAACATGTATTGCATGGCAACGGTCATTTCACCATATTGGCCGCCAATCAATTCCTGAAGCTTTTTCGCAAAAACGGGATCCGGACGCTCCGGCTTTGCTTCAAATTGCAATTCCTTTACATGAAAAAACATCTAAATTCCTCCAATTCTATTAAACTGTTAAATGATGAGACTCTATATATTTGCCCAGTAATACCAGAAAAAAACATAAACAATAAAAAATGACGTGCAGCCCGGCACGTCATTTCTTATTTTATTTCTTTAATAATAGATACATAAAATATGGAGCTCCGATAATCGCAACCATTATTCCGGCTGGCAGGCCGTCAGGATCTGCCAGGTTCCGGCCGAGCGTGTCGGCAAATAATAGAAGCCAGCCTCCTAAAAGAATAGCGATCGGAATGAAAAGCTGATTACGAGGTCCGACAAGCGCTTTAGCCATGTGCGGAGCAATTAAGCCGATAAAGGCAATCCCGCCGGTTACAGAAACAGCAGAAGCTGCCAATGCAACGGCTGTAAGCAGAAGGATGATCCGTTCTTTTTCAATGGATACCCCTATGCCGATGGCGACAGGCTCACTTAAGCTTAATAGATTCAAACGGTTTGCCTTATATAAAGTGAATGGAATAAGCACTAGCAGCCAGGGGAGGAGTGCCCAGATGAAAGGCCAATCCGTTCCCCAGATATTCCCTGATAGCCATTTTGCTATGAAATCAACTTTCTCTCTTTCAGCTGAGGAAATCAGGACAATCATTACACCTGATAGCGCCATGGAAAACCCGACTCCGACAAGAACCATTTTTACTGGCTGAAGCCCCTCGTCTTTTTTATAGGAAAAAGCATAGATGAGGATAGCGGTAAGCAAAGCACCGAAAAATGCGCATAACGGCAGCATGTAGATGAAAGTGCCTGCTTCAATAGGGACGAACAGAAAGAAAACGGCGATCGCAACCCCTGCACCTGAATTTATGCCGATGATGCCTGGGTCCGCCAGGTCATTGCGTGTAATTCCCTGTAAAATCGCACCCGATAGTGCCAGTGCCATGCCGGCTAACACTGTGATAAATACCCTCGGCAGCCGTATGGAAAATAAGACAAACTCCTCTTTAAAAGTTCCCTGTCCCAGGATGGTCGGGATTAACCGGTCATATGAAAGGGAGGCATAGCCTAATCCCATTCCTATAACAATGGTAACAATAATAAGTACTGATAAAACGGCCATTAAAATTCGCTGTTTTTTAACTAATTCCGGCTGAATCATGAGAACGCCTTACCCCCTTTATGAACAATGAACAGGAAGAAAGGCAGCCCCATTACGGCAATGATGGCCGCAACAGGAGTTTCGTAAGGAGCATTGATAGTTCTCCCGAGTGTATCGGCAAGAAGCATAAATGACGCTCCTGTGAGAGCTGACATGGGAAGAATAAAACGATAATCTGTTCCGACTAAAGCACGGACGATATGAGGCACCATCAATCCGATAAATGCCATATTGCCGACCAGTGCCACAGCTGCCCCTGCAAGCAGGGTGACTAAGACAAACAGGATGACTTTAATCTGGGTTGTATTTTGTCCCAAGCCTACAGCCACTTCTTCATTTAAGCTTAGTATCGTAAGCTGCTTGGAAAGAAAAAGGGATACGAGTATGCCTGCTGAGATAACCGGGACAATTATTTGCAGCTGGGTCCAGGATGTGCCGACGAGCCCGCCTGCTGTCCACAGGCTGACATCTTTTGAAATCTTAAAATAGATGCCAGTCCCTTCAGCTATTGCAAAAAGGAAGGCAGAAACCGCGGCTCCGGCCAAAACGATTCGAATCGGAGAAAAGCCTCCTTTTTTCATGGCGCCAATGCCGAAAACCATCCCTGCACCGATAGCCGCACCGATGAAACAGGCGACCAGAATTCCAATGTAGTTTGCTGAAGGGATAAGAACAAGCGTTATGGCAAGTGCAGCATTTGCTCCGGCCGTCAATCCGAGCAGGCCTGGATCAGCAAGAGGGTTTCTTGTCATTCCCTGCATGATGGCGCCAGAGATGCTAAGTGCTGCTCCGACAAAAATGGCCGCAATTTCTCGGGGCAGACGTATTTCACGAATGATGGAGATTTTTTCTCCGGAAGCATTGGAGGTTAGTGCAAGCCAAACATCTCTGACCGTAACATCGGCTGCCCCAAACACACAGGCAGCTACAAACATGCCGGCAAAAAGGATGAAGCTTGCTGCAAGTTTATATATAAATGGAATGAAGGGTTGAGCTTCTTTAGTCATTGTACTTCCATCTTTCTTCGGGTTTATTTTGCCATTGGGGAACTGTCTTTTTAAATAGGAAAGAGGAATTCCTAAAAATTAAGAATCCCTCCTGCCGTATTAGTTGCCTAAAAATGATTCTTTAAAGAACTCCAGCTGCGCATCAAGTGTGATTGGATCACTGAAGGAAGCGCCATTGCCTTCCATTTCAAAGACACGATTATTTTTCACAGCAGGAATATTTTTGTACGTATCGGTTTCCTGGAATGAATGATCTGCATCAGAGTATTTGCTTATAACAATATAATCTCCTGCATATTCCGGAAGCACTTCAGCTGAAATGGCATAGTAGCCATCTTTTAAGGCCATTTCCTTAACCTTTTCAGGCATTTTTAAGTCCATTGCCTGATAGAGGATTTCAGTTCCGCGAGCCCAGTTATCGCCAAAAACATAAAGCTGTTTGTCGAAGATTTCAAATACAGAAACGGTTGCATCTTCGCCAATTTTTGCACGAATGTCTTCCCCGGCTGCTTCAGCGCGCTGTTTGAAGTCAGCTACCCATTTCTTTGCTTCTTCTTCTTTATTAAGCAGCTTGCCGATTTCCTCATGCTGAGAAAGGTAATCTAATTTACCCCATGTATACGTTACAGTTGGTGCAATTTCCTTAAGTTTATCGTAGTTTTTAACAGTAGATAAGGCAATAATCAAGTCTGGTTCCAGTTCAATTATTTTTTCAAGGTTATCTTCAGATACTTCTTCAGCATCCTTCAATTGTTCTTCAAAACGAGGATTATTTTTAGACCATGTATCCACTCCAACGATATTTACGCCTAATTGCATAACATTTCCTGTGAAGCCTGAAAGGAGGACAACTCTCTTAGGATCAGCTGGAACCTCAACCGGTCCAGTTTCAGATTCATAAGTGATCGTACCGGATTTTTCATCTTCCTTTGGTTCAGACGAGCTTGTATCTTTTTCTTCTGTATTGCCGCAGGCGCTAATTAGCAGAAGCAGCAAGATCGTAAATGGGATCAAAAGTTTCTTCATGTTGATTTTCTCCTTTTAGTAAATTATAAGTTATACACATTGGTTTGTTTGTGCGGGGATCGCGTCCAATGACTGCATCAATATTGAACACCTTCCTTAAAACATCCTGTGTAATGACTTCTTCATAGCTTCCTGATTTAACAATCTCACCATCTTTTAGAGCGACGATATGGTCGGCAAAACGGGCTGCCTGGTTTAAATCATGGAGGACCATTACAATGGTGTTCTCCTGTTCCTCGTTCAGCTTTTGAAGAAGTTCGAGAACTTCGAGCTGATGTGCCATATCTAAATAGGTGGTTGGTTCATCAAGGAAAATGATATCGGTTTCCTGTGCAAGTGCCATGGCGATCCACACTCTCTGGCGCTGGCCGCCTGACAGAGCGTCAACAGGGCGGAATTTAAATTCTTTGGTGCCTGTCACTTCAAGAGCCCAGTCGATGACTTCATAATCCTTTTTCGTCAATCTTCCGAATCCCTTTTGATAAGGGAAGCGTCCGTATGAGACGAGCTCGCCTACTGTTAAACCGCTTGCACTTTCAGGTGTTTGAGGCAGGATTGCCATCTTCCTGGCAAGGATTTTCGTATTTTCCTTTGAAATGTTCTCCCCATCTAAAATGACAGTGCCTGATTGATGGGAAATGATCCTGGTAATGGCTTTTAAAAGGGTTGATTTCCCACAGCCGTTTGGTCCAATAATTGTTGTGATTTTCTTATCGGGAATCTGGACGCTGAGATCTTTTACAATTAGTCGTTCGCTATACCCAATGTTCAAGCCATCTGTATATAGACGGACCATTATGTAACCTCCGTTTATGTAAGAATAAATTTTAAATAAGTGATAATGATTATCAGTGTCGGTTCTATTTTACTATAAGTCTATCTGTTTTTTCTGTCAATAGAATATAAAGGAAAACATCTAAGAAAAAAATTTAATTGTAAAAGAAGAAGAAAGGACGTATAGTTGAAGTGAGAATGATAATCAATAATAATTGGTTATAGGAGTGAACGGGAATGAAGCAGATGGAGATCTATGATGTAACGGTTATTGGAGGAGGCCCGGCTGGACTTTACTCCACTTTTTACAGCGGTTTAAGAGAAATGAAAACGAAACTGATTGAATTTCAGCCGCAGCTGGGCGGAAAGATCCATGTGTATCCCGAGAAAATGATTTGGGATGTCGGCGGGTTGACTCCTACTCCGGGAGCAAAGCTGATTGAACAGCTGGTCGAGCAGGGGCTGACCTTTAATCCGACGGTTGTGCTAAATGAAAAGGTGGAATCCATCAGTAAGAATGAAGAAGGATTTTTTGTTTTGAAAGGGTCTTCAGGGGAAGAGCATTTTTCAAAAACAGTGATTGTGGCCGTTGGCAGCGGTATTCTAAAGCCGCAAAAGCTGAAAATTGAAGGCGCAGAGCGTTTTGAGGTCTCCAATTTAAATTACACAGTCAAGTCTCTTGCGCATTTCAAGGATAAAACGGTTATTGTGTCAGGAGGAGGCAACTCCGCAGTAGACTGGGCAAATGAATTGGAGCCTGTTGCCAAGCAGATATACATCACTTGCAGACGGGATGCGTTAACTGGCCATGAAGCTCAGGTTTCACAGCTGATGAATAGTTCGGTGATCTGCATTAACCATACGTCCATCACCAAATTAATTGCCGGCGTAAATCACGAGGAAATTGAACAGGTGGAATTGACCAATAATGAAACGGGAGAGGTTTCATATCTTGCCATCGATGAAGTGGTGATTAATCATGGATATGAGCAGGATACGGAACTCTTGAAAAATAGCAATCTGAATATTAAAATGCTCGAAGATTTCTATATTGCAGGCAACGCAAACAGCGAGACGTCAGTTGAAGGGCTATATGCTGCCGGCGATATTCTTAAGCATGACGGCAAGCTTCATTTAATTGCGGGAGCCTTCCAGGATGCTGCGAATGCAGTAAATAAAGCGAAGCAGTACATTGAACCTGATGCAGCCGGGGCAGCGATGGTTTCATCACATAATGATGTTTTTAAAAAGCGGAACCGGGAATTGGTGAAGCAGCTGGTTCGCTAGGGTCAAAAAACTTAAGCGCACATAAATTTTTTTATCCGCACATAAAACCGGGTTATGCGCACAGAAAAAACCTTATCCGCACATAAAATTAGGCTATCCGCACATATACCGAAAAAAACGCCTGGAACTAAGGCAAAATAGCAGTAAAAAGCGGCTCACATAATGTGAGCCGCTTTTTTACGTACTGATCTCTTCTTTTATTTGTACTTCTGTCCGAATTTGCTTGAATTTAACAAAGAAAGCAGCTGTCATGACTAAGGATAGAATGCCAAAAATCACGACCATTATCTGAAGTCCGACGGCATCCAGCAGGAATCCTGTCAGCAGGAGCACAATTTGGAAAATAACACGATCGAGCATGTTTCGGAAGGAGAAGAATCTTCCGTGGAATTCCTTTGGCACCCTTGTTTGAAAAATGGTGGCTGCAGTTGGGAAGAAGCAGCCAACGGCAAATCCGAATACAAAGAAGGCCGCAATGGATAGAACGGGCACATCCGCAAAGTACAGAAGGAGCTGTGAGACGCCAATGACAAATGAGAAGAAAAATAAGATAGCATAAGGCGAACGCTTTTGGCTGATTTGCTTGACGATAAATGCGCCGAGCATGAAGCCGATTCCCTCTGCAGTATAAATTAACCCTTTAATGGACGAACTGTCCTGAAGCTCGCTGATGTTGATGACCATCAGGTTGAAACCGCCAAGAAACAGCAGTGGGACCAGCGTTAAGATCAGTGTCATGAAAACAATGGGGAGGCCTTTAATAATCGGGAAAACCTCCTTGAATCCTCCACTGTTTTTCGCAGACTCTTTTCCAGGGCCTTGCTGTTCCCTTTTTTCCTCGAAGTCCATAAACCAGGTTAATCCGAATAGAGCCAGGTAAGCGACCAGCGACCCGATATAAAGCATGGATAATGGCAGAATGACTAACAGAACACCAGCCAATGCTGTACCCAATATCCTCGAAAGGGTGGACACATTCATGTGCACACCATTCAGCTGCAGCAAATCTTTCTCGGCAACTACAAGTGGGATGGCTGCCTGCAGTGCAGGAAAGTAAAAGGCCGCTGACAATTGAATCATAACCAGGAACAGAACCATCCACCACACAGATCCCGTTTGAATAGCAATCAGCATAAAAATAACACTGATGGCCCTGACAAAACCTGCTCCGAGCATTACAGTTTTTTTATTCAGCTGGTCTGTAATTCTGCCGGCAAAGGGGCCGACTGCAATTCCTGCCAGCAGACCGGATGCAAGAATAAGTGATTTCAGGAAATCAGAAGGAACCCTTTCCTGCATAAACTCGAGGTTTCCTATAATGCCAAGCCAAAGGCCCACCCCTGCTATAAATTCACCAGTTAAAAGAATCCACACATTTTTATTTTTCCACATATAACGGCCTCACAATTTCAGTAAAATTTCGTTAATCTAAAGATACTATAAACTTACAAAATAATGAATCTATTTTTTAAAACAGTTGAAAATGAAAATCGTTATCAATTATAATAACAAAAAAGAACTGAGGAGGAAATAGGCATGTTTATTCAATTAAAGACAATTATGGTTAAAGAGGGCCATGGGGAAAAAATGGTGGAGCGCTTTGCGGGAGAAGGAATCATCGAAGAGCAGCCCGGTTTTCTTGATTTAAATGTATTAAAGAAAAAACAGCGCAGCGGAGAGGAAGAAATTATTGTTATGATCCGCTGGGAATCTGAAGAGGCATGGAAGGCTTGGGAAACAAGCGATGTACATCTTGCTGGCCATCGTGCGAACCGCGGGAAGCCAAAGCCTGAATTTATTATCGAAAGCCGTCAGGATGTATATCATGTGCTGGGGCAAAAAAAATACAGAGAGCCTGCTGAAATCAAATAAAGCTGAAATGCCCATTCATTAGGGATTGTTGAATGGGCATTTCTATTGAATTTAGACCCTCATCCCGGAACCTTTCCGGGTCAGCAGCATGAAGATCAGGTATGGTGCACCGATAACCGATATGACGATTCCGACGGGAATATCGGCTGGCGCCAGAAGATTTTTGCCGATCATGTCTGCCATGAGCACCAGAGCTGCTCCGATCAGTGCAGACAATGGCAGACTGCTGAAGTAATTGGGTCCGCACAGCCGCCGTGCCAGATGGGGAGCGAGCAGGCCAATAAAGGCGATTCCGCCGCCGACGGCCACACATGCTCCTGCAAGGGCAGCAGAAAGGCAAAGAAGCAAGCGGCGTTCGGACTCCACTTTTAAGCCAAGAGCAACCGGAACTTCCTGCTTAAACTGAAGAAGATTCATGGT
The DNA here is from genome assembly GCF_010628845.1 of Bacillus sp. 22-7. NCBI lineage: Bacteria > Bacillati > Bacillota > Bacilli > Caryophanales > Bacillaceae > Bacillus > Bacillus sp. 22-7. Next base: position 77,378 of record NZ_NJQY01000031.1, read on the forward strand.
CCTTGCTTTATAAAAGGCAGCCGGTATAAGAATCAAAATCCATGGAAGCAGTGCCCATACATAAGGCCACCCGGTTCCCCAGATGCTTCCTGTCAGCCAAATGGCTGCCTGCTGAAAATCCTTTGGATCCATTTTCAGCTGCAGAATCATCAGAAGAGCACCGCATAGAGCATTAAATCCGAGACCGACAAGGAGAAGCCGTTCCGGGTCTATTCCCCCTTTCCATGAGAAGCGGTAAATCAGAGCTGCTATGGCAAGAGCGCCGATAAAAGCAAAAACGGGCAGGAAAAAAGGTTCAGAGAGCAGGCTTCCTTTCTCCTGTCCGAAAAGATAGATCGAAAAAACGACAGCCAGTCCAGCGCCAGCATTAATTCCGAGAATGCCCGGGTCCGCGAGGGAGTTCCTCGAAAGTCCCTGAAGAATGCTGCCTGATAGAGAAAGCCCGGCACCAATCAGCATGGCAATGACCATTCTCGGCAATCTCAGCTGATATAAAACAAGCTCCTGCCTTGGGGTGCCGCTGCCGGCTAACGTGTTCAATATTTCAGAAAAACGGATGGGCATCACGCCAGTGGACAGGCTCAATATAAAGGTGGCCATGATTAAAAAGACAAAGGCTGCCAGCCAGGTTTTGGACTGTCTTAAAGCAAGCTTCCAATCCATTACATATACCCCCTTTTCCTTCGGGACAAATATAAGAAAAACGGAACGCCAATCAAGGCGGTCACTGCGCTGACAGGTGTCTCGAATGGAGGATTGATCATCCGTGCCCCTATATCGGCGAGTACGAGAAGAAGGGCGCCTGCAATGGCACTTAACGGAATGAGCCATCTGTAATCAGATCCGATGAGTATCCGGACTATATGGGGAACGACTAGGCCAATAAAGCCGATTGCGCCTGCAATGGAAACGGCTGCGCCAGATAGAAGAATAACAGCAATGAGCCCGATCCACCTGACTTTCTGCTGAGATTGGCCGAGACCTGCAGCCACTTCCTCCCCTAAAGCCAGTATAGTCAGAGAGCGGCTGATCCAGAGGGACAGCAGAATCCCAATGATAACAGCTGGAAGCAATATAAAAACATGCTGCCATTTGGTTCCGGATAGTCCTCCGGCAAACCAGAAGCTCAGGTCCTGCGCCACCTGGAAATATAGGGCGATACCCGTGGAAAGAGCGCTGAATAAAGTACTTAACGCAGCACCTGCAAGCGTCAGGGTCACAGGAGATATCCGCTCTTTTGAAATCATGGAAAAAGAGAGGACAAGCACGGCGCCGGCTGCAGAGCCTGCAAATGACCAGATCAGAAGAATCCAGTAGGATCCGCTTGAAACAAATGCAAGCGAAATGGCGATGGCAAGTCCGGCTCCATGGGTAATGCCGATGATTGAAGGATCTGCAAGCGGATTGCGTGTGATGCCCTGCATAATAGTGCCTGCAACAGCAAGAGCTGCCCCAATTAGGGCAGCAGCCAATGCCCGCGGGATTCGCACTTCCCTGATCAGCTGGTGTTCAATTTGGCCGGCTTGAAAAGAGACAAAAGAGTCCCAAACAACAGAAGGGGAGATCCATATGGCTCCAAGTCCAATTGAAGCGAGCAGGCAAAGAAAAACAAATACTAAGCCAATAAAGCCCCATTTAATAGATTTTAAGTGAACAGGCTGCAGGGATTCGTTTATGTCAGCAGCAGTTCTGGCCATGATGATCAGTCCTTTTCTATGTATTTTTTAAATGAAAATGAGAATCGTTATCGCCTTGTAAGATCGTTATTAATCTACTATCCTTCCACAGCATTTGTCAATTCATATTTCAGGAAAAAGAAGGGAGTGTCTAAATATGCTGCTGAAGAGCCATATGTTTGAAATTGAAGCATCCAACCTGCGTGAGGGTTTATCTCAGGGAATAAATGTAAAGCGCAGTCATTTTTTAATCCTTTACATATCATCGGGAAAGGGCACTTTGGTAAGCGGGAACCAGAGATTGAAGGCTGAGGAGGGCAAAAGCTATTTCCTTACGGATTCAGCAATCCTTACATCGTCTTCTTCATCTCTGCTTTCTGCTTATTTGCTTTCCTGGCCAAAAGAAGGCGATATGCTGAAAGACTTGTTAACCCGTCCGCTGGCTGACCAGGTCCCTGCAAAAATGGCCCCCCTCTGGGAAGAGATGAAGAAAAGCCGGCAGGAAAAATCAATTTCGGCCAAATGCAGATTTCTGTCCCTTCTCTGGGAGATGCTATCCATCCTGACAGACGCGGCAGACATAGACAGAATGGAAGAAGCGGAGGAACTGATCCGAAACAGCCTGTCCCGTCCATTCACCGTTACGGAATTAGCTGCTAAAGCAAATATGACCCCTGTTACATTTTCAAGGGCTTTCCGCAAAAGGACCGGTATGACCCCGAAAGAATTTTTAAATGCAGAACGAATGAAGACTGCCAAAAGATTGCTGCTCCAAAATAGAGGAATTACAGCTAAAGAAGTAGCCGTGCAAATAGGGCTGCAGGATGAATTTTATTTCAGCCGCCTTTTTAAAAGCAGAGAAGGGATGCCGCCAACTGTTTTCATGAAAAGGGCCAGTGAACGAATCGCTGTCGTAAGTCAGCTTTTTTTGCAGGACCACCTTATTTCACTCGGAATCCAGCCGGTTGCAGCTCCGTCCTACCCAACCGTCTATTCTGCGAGCAGCGGGGTTCCGAGCTATCTTCAAAAAGAGCTGGAAGGAACTAAATTGTTAAACGCAGAAAAACCATTTCAGCCGGATGATATTTTGCTGACCCATCCTGACCGCATTATTAAAACACCCTTACATCAATTTCAGCTTCAAAGCGTGCTGCTTTTAAAACAGAAGCAAGTCCATCATTTGCCTTTGAAGCAGGACTGGCGTCATTATCTCTATGAAATAGCATCGCTGGTCGGCTGTGAAAGCCGTGCCGAATGCATAGAAAAGGACATTCACGGTATGGAATGCAAAGTGCGGGATGAGCTTTGTCCATTAACCAAAAATGGCCGGTGGGCTGTCATTTGGATCCGTCCGGAAGAAATACGCCTTTACGGGAAGGGAAATCATGCCCTTCTCGAACTTCTTTTTCAAGGTCTTGGATTCCAGCCGCATCCAGATCTGCATGCGGAGGGTTATCGAAATGTAAGCCTGAAAGAGATTGCTGAATTGAACCCTGACAAGCTTCTCATTTTATGGAGTCATGAAAAGGATGTTTGGAGGACTGCCCATACTACAGATTGGAATAAAATCCGGGCTGTCCGGACTGGAGAGGTTTATTACCCTGAAAGCCATGAGTGGGATCCGTGGGGCCCGATTGGGAGGAAGAGGATGCTGGAAGAGTTTCCTTCAAGCATTCTTAAAGCCAAACTAAAAGCTTAAGGAATTAGAAGAAAATAATTTACGTGCAGCTGCAGACTTGCGGCTGTTTTTTTTATAACGTAAATTCATTTTGTTCATGGAGGAAGTTAAAATTGTCCATGTTCAGCAATGATGATAATGATTATCATTGAGAATGAAATTCATTATTGTTTTGGAGGAATGATCCATGAAAAAGTTTTTTGCTCCTTTGAGCGTTGTTTTTATGTTATTTTTACTTATTTTAACTGGCTGTGGAAAAGAAGAGGAAGCTTCTACAGAAGCGTCTGAAAAGAAGAAAGAAGAGAAAACAGAGGAAACAAGAACCGTTGAGCATTTGTACGGAAAAGCAGAAGTCCCTGCCGAACCGAAGAAAATCGTTCTGCTGTCTCATGTATCATGGGAAGGTTCACTTGTATCTGTTGGTGTAAAGCCTTATGCCGTGATGGCGTATGATAATGAGTTTCCTCCGCATTTAACAGAGGAGCTTGAAGGTGTGAAGGCCCTGCCTTATGCTGATGAAATTAACTCGGAAGAAATTTTGAAGCTGGATCCGGACCTGTTAATTATCAGTGACCGCTATAAGCCTTTATATGATCAGCTGTCTGAAACTATTCCAACTGTCGTTGTTGAAGTTGGCGGTGATTGGAAGGAAGACCATCTGAAGGTTGCCGAAGCTGCAGGAAAGCTTGATGAAGGAAAGAAAGTGATTGAGGATCTTGAGAAGGAAGCAGAAGATATCGGCAGCCGCGTAAGTGAAAAAATGGGCGATGAAACATTTATGGCAGTAGCAATTAACAAAAAAGATATTCGTGTATATGGACGTACAAACCATGCAACAAATTCGTTATTATTTGATGATTTGAAACTAACACCGGCAGAAAACCTTCCTGAGGATTTCGGTGAGAATATTTCGATTGAAGGATTAGCAAAGTATAATCCTGATCATATCCTCGATGTTTCTTATTTTAATAGTGGAGAGTTCTATGATTCTGTCACACAGGGCGAGGTTTGGAAAAGCCTGAAAGCTGTTCAGAACGGAAACGTACATACTCTTAAGACCACGTGGGGATATTGGGATCCGATTGAGCGCCAAAAAGGATTGAAAGAGATTGAATCCTTGCTCCTAAGTGAATAAAACATCTTAATAAGAGACTGGGACTTACGCATGTCCCTGTCTCTTCCATTACATTGATTTCTTTCATGGGAAGGAATCAAATTTTTTAACCATTATTGAGAATGGTTATCAATTACTAGGTCTAAAGACTCGGTGAAAGGATGGAATTATGCATCATTCAGCCAAACAAATTGCAGAAAATGCAACGTTTCAAGCTTTTATAAATAGTTACTTAAGAGAAGTAAATGGCGGACATTGGATGGATAGGGAGGAATGGGTGCAGGAGCAGCGGCCATCTATGACTCTATCAGGCAAATCAGTAGTGGAGATAGAACTTCCAGGTCAGTCTGCAGCATTTGCAGTGGAAGTGATTTACCAATCACTAACTGGAAGGCACTTGATCGGCGGTGCCTTTAAATACTGCAGCCAAAGACGGGAATGGATACAGCAGGACCGGCTTCCGATGATGATTGCTCTTATCCACGAACTGCATTTAATGGCTAAATCAAATGGCTGCCATGAGCTTGCATCCCATTTTGATGAGCTGGTGCTCAGGCTGATTGAGAGCTATCAGACAATGGCTTTGTATATTGAAGAAAGAATGAATGACGAAAATAGCCTGTATTCCGAAGAGATCACTTTCATTGAGGCCGAGCAGTCACTTTTGTTTGGACACTGGCTTCACCCTACACCGAAGAGCAGGCAGGGAATGGCTGGATGGCAGCATCCGCAGTATGCACCGGAGTTAAAGGGCCGTTTTCAGCTTCACTATTTCCTAGTAGACCGGGAGTTAGTCAGGGAAGCTTCAGCTAACCGGAATGGCGCAAGCGATATTATACTCCATTCATTAAAGAAATCGATTCCGCATTTTACTGTCCCGCATAACAACTGCCTCATTCCGATGCACCCTCTTCAGGCTCAATGGCTGCTTCAGCAGAATCATGTCAGAGGGGCGGTTGAAAAAAATCTAATAAAAGATCTTGGCCCAATGGGAGCCTATTATTCAGCTACCTCTTCCATCAGAACGGTTTACAGCCCGGAAAATGAATGGATGTTCAAATTTTCTGTTCCGGTAAAAATTACGAATTCATTAAGGACGAACCGCCTGCATGAACTAAAGGCAGGTACCGCTATGACGGAACTAATGGATAAGCTCCGCTTTACGGAAAAATATCCGTCATTTCGGATGGTTGATGATCCGGCTTATATAACAGCTGAATTGCCGGGGCATAAAGAGTCAGGGTTCGAGGTCATTATTCGGTCCAACCCTTTTCCAGAAGGAGCGGATAAGGGTATTAGTTCCATCGCTGCATTGGTTCAGGATCCACTGCCGGATGAACGCTCAAGACTGCAGCGGACAATTGAAAGGCTGGCACAAACAGAGAGAAGAGATCCGCAGGAAATCAGCATGGACTGGTTCGAAAAATACTGGAGATGCTCAATTGAGTCTCTGATCCGATTATATGATGAACATGGGCTTGCACTTGAGGCCCATCAGCAAAACAGCGTCCTGAATTTATCATCGGGATACCCGGAAGCTTACTACTACCGTGATAATCAAGGATATTATCTATCAAACGATTATAGGGAAAATTTATCCGGCCTTTTGCCGCAATTGACAGAATGCCCGGAACTATTTTATGAGGATGACCTCATTCAGGAACGCTTCACCTATTACCTGTTCATGAATCAGCTCTTTTCAGTGATTTGCCGATTTGGGCAGGACGGTCTCGTCAGTGAAGATCATTTGATCGAATGGTGCCGGAAACAGCTTTGCATACTTGAAAAAGAGCTGTCTGGACAGGGGAAAGCATTCCTCGGCCATATCCTGCACTCAGAGAAGCTTGCCTATAAAGCCAACCTGCTAACCCGTTTCCATGATGTGGATGAACTGCTGGCGAAGAACGAACAAGCCGTTTACACCTATATCCCAAATCCTTTTGCCATTGTGAAGAAGGAGGAGAACTATGCAGAAGCTGCATCCGCTGCCATCTAAGAAAGTTGAAAGAAGAGTCATCCGACAGTTACTGGAGGCCGTTCTTTTTGAAGGGCTGATGGATTATGAAAGAACAGCAAATCAGCCGGAAGAACCTTTAATGAGCTTCACCGTTTTCGGAAATCAGCGGACTTACTGCTGTGAGGGAAGGGTTGCTGCGTTTGACCGTGTGCGGCTAAAGGAGGACAGCATCTGTTCCGTGCAAAGCGATGGATCCTGTACGTCAACAAGCATAGAGGAGCTGGCAGAGGACCTTGTACCCGACCCGGAAAAAAGAAACAAGCTTATTCACGAGCTGCAGCAAACCATTCAGCTGAGTGAATGGAATGAAAAAAATCTCATGCCGTCTTTTTCAAGGAGAACATTCAGTTATGAGGAGCTGGAGTCTGAAGTTTGGGAAGGGCATCCCTATCATCCTTGTTTTAAGGCAAGGACTGGTTTCTCTCTTGAAGACCATGCTGCATTCGGTCCGGAAGCAGGCCAATCTTTTGCACTGCGATGGGCTGCAGTGAGTCGCGAGGATAGCCGAATGGCTCTCCCCGAGGGTGAGAAGGAATTCTGGGAAAAGGAGCTGGGTCCTCTCATGCTCGGACAGCTTCTGACCGAGCTGCATGAGCTGGGAAAAACTTTTGAAGAATACACCTTTCTGCCAATACATCCATGGCAGGTAAAGCATATTAAAGATGAATTGGAGCAAGGGGATGTCGTTCTGCTAAAAAGCAGCGGGGATTCTTATCGTGCAACCCAGTCGGTCCGGACGCTTTGGAACGTAACGAATCCAAAGAAGGCTCACATAAAACTATCCATGAATATGGTGAATACCTCATCGCTAAGAACCTTAGACACTCACGCCATCTGTGCTGCTCCCCATATTTCCAAATGGATAGCTGACACGGTGGAAGCTGATCCATTTTTAAAGGAAGAAGCTTCCTTGATTGTTTTGAAGGAGTATGCAGGGATTGCCCATCAGCCTATTGAGGAAAAAACAGAAGCAAAACTGGGAGCTATTTGGCGGGAAAGCGTTCGTCTCCACATGGAAGAGGATGAGGAGGCTGTACCTTTTACAGCACTTCCATTAATGGAGAGGGACGGTTCCCTATTTATAAATGACTGGCTTGTGCACTATGGAATAGAAAATTGGTTAAGAAGACTGATAGAAGTAAGTGTGGTGCCGGTCTGGCACTTGCTCGCCGCTCATGGAATAGCTGTGGAGGCACATGCCCAGAACATGATCCTCCTTCATAAAAACGGCTGGCCAACCCGTGTTGTTTTGAGGGATTTCCATGACAGCACAGAGTATCATCATGATTTTTTGGCAGAACCCAGCCGGATTCCTGACTTTGGAGAGATTCATAAGCAGTTTAAAAAAGGCGGGGAAGATGAGTTTTATTGGATGACTTCCATTGAAGCACTAAGAGAGCTTGTCATGGATACATTGTTTGTTTTTCATTTAACAGAACTGTCTTTTGCGCTTGAAGAGCAGTACGGCTACAGTGAGAGAAAATTTTGGAGGCTGGCTGGCGAGACGCTTGCCGGGCACATGAGCTGCTATCCAGAACTGATTTTCCGAAATTACCTTCTGCAGCATACAGCCCCTATGGTTTATGCCGAATCGCTGCTGAAAAGTAAGGTCCAAAAAGAAGAGGCTGGCGGTTTCCGCCATCTTGTCACGAACTCTTTAGCATAGAACCCAAAGGAGAATTGAGATGTTTTTTGTAAATGATCAGTACTATACGCTGGATGATCTTGAAAGACAATATACGGTATTTGAAAATATACCTCATTTAAAAGATTGCCGGAATAAGAGATTGGCTGTTTGTATGCCGGATGCTTTTCAATGGCTTGCACTCTGTTTATTTGTACGCAGTAAAGGAGGATCCATTGTCCCCCTCCATCCTTCTGTCCCGAAAGAAGGTGCCATCAGGATGGCAAATAAGGCGGGAAGCCATTTCCTGCTTTATGAAAATATCCACCTGCCGATCCACTTGTCACAGCAGATAAATGAGAAGGAAGGCGTTTTGGTGCAAATGAGTTCGGGTACGACTGGTGATCCTAAGTGCATTGAACGCACATGGGAATCGATTGAGAACGAGCTTGAAAGCTATGTCTCGGTTTTGCCGGCTGATAATCAGACTGCTTCAGTCGTTGCCTGCCCGACGACCCATTCTTATGGTTTAATCTGCGGTGTACTTGCATGCATAAAGCGTGGGGCAGAACCGGTCATTCTGACAAATATGAACCCTAAATATGTGCTGAAAAAGCTGAAAGAACATTCTAAGCATATTCTTTATGGGGCTCCTGCACTGCTGCATACTTTAACGCGCCTAATTAGGGATGGGCAGCGGTTTGATGCTGTCATGACATCAGGCACACTCATGCCTGCCGGCTGGATGGAAGCATTAAAGAAGGCTTCAAATCGAGTGCTTCAGCAATATGGCTGTTCTGAAGCAGGATGTGTGGCCATTCATCCGGATGTGAGCGACCCGCGTGAAATGGGCTATCCGCTTCCGCACGTTAACGTGGAGGCCGGAAGCGTCCAGCATCCTGGTGAAATCCTCATTCATGATTCGGAAAAAACAATCTATACAAAAGATCTTGGCTATATAGAAAATGGTGTTCTGTCATTTCTGGCCAGAATGGATGACACCATTAATGTGGCAGGCTTGAATGTTTATCCGCAGGAAGTAGAAGATGTTTTGATGGAAGAACCGAGAATCATAGAGGCTGTTGTCTATAAAAAAGTTCATCCGCTTTCAGGGGAAAGAGTTTGTGCGCAGTATGTCTGTTCTGAATTCATTGAGGAAGAGGAACTGAGAGAATGGTGCAGGGATTATCTTGCTCCATATCAGGTTCCGCTGGAATTTAAGAAAGTGGAGGAAATCGAAAAGCTTCCAAACGGTAAGGTCAGCCGGAAAAGACTGGGGGAAGGAGTGCTGACATGACAAGACAAGAAATCTTACAGGTAATCCATGACATTTTACAAGATCAATTAGAGCTTCCTTCCATGAAGGCTTTCCATGAAGATGCACGCTTAAATGAAGATTTATACATGGATTCCATTATGATTCTGCAGCTGATCCTTCATTTGGAAGTAGACATGGGATTTGATATTCCAGATGAAATGCTTGTGCCAAAAGATTTCCGGACAGTAGGAAGCCTGGCTGATTTTCTGGAGCGAAAGCAGGAGCCGGCTGCAGCGGAGGGATCCGTATGATTAAAGTGCATTGTTTTGTAAGCTGTGTGTGCGAAGCGGTCAAAAAGACAGAAGGCGCTGACCATCGCCCTTATTATTTCGGAGTATGGGATGCAGATTTTGATGTGCTGGAAAATGGAGTGTTAACGTATCATTCCAAACGGATCGACCATAATTTTTTTCACCAGTGGTATGAAATGCTTTATGGCATCAAGCTGCATAAATGGTACGACGAAAAGCAAAGCAAGCAGGAAAATATGAAGGTAATGCTGAGTTTGCTGGAAAATAAGAAGCCCCATGAATATGTCATGGTGATGCTCGATTTGTCAAAGCTTCCTGAGCGGGAAAATAAATTTCATCAAAGCCCTTTTCCCCATTACGTGATGCTGGAAAAGACGGAGAACGAAGAGGAATGGTTTATGTATGATCCGGACTTCCGCTGGGAAGGAGTGCTAGCTAAAGACCGGATCCTGGCTGCCATTGAGGATTCTTCAGCTGAAGGCGGCTATTTCTTTGATGCATCTGACATTATTATGCCAACTGCCGAAACGGTTGAAGCGTATTTTAACACATGCATCAAGCATGACTGCAATCCAATGACAGATGCTGTTGCAAAGATTATCGAGCTTCATGCTGCTGGAGAAGAAAAGTTTCCTCTGTCAGGGCTGACACTGGCTTTAAGGGAGTTGCCTGTTCTCGCCATACGGAAGTATGCCTATGAACATGCTTTTGCGTTTTTCTGGGAATCGCTTGGCTATGATGAAGAAGGATTTGAAGCCTGGTGTGATGAAATCGAAAAACTTGTGAAAGGGTATACAGCCATCCAATACCGGGCCATGAAGCTCGCTATGACTGGAAACAGGCGGTTAGTGGACGAAATTACTGCAAAGCTGGAAGAACAGAATATCCTGGAATTTAAAATAAAAAGGGGGCTGCAGGAGGGTTTTGAGGCTTGGTCTGAACTGCAGCAATCTCAAAACATGAAGGAGGTCATCCTATGAAACTTTCTCTTTGCACCATCTCATTCCGGCATCATCTCCAATCGATTGACCAAATTGCCCACTGGGCCCAGAATAATGGGTTCCAGGGGATTGAACTATGGGGTGTCCATGCAAAAAATCTGGCGGAAGATATCCATTATGGAAGTGAGTGGCTGAGCTCATATGATCTGGAGACAAGTATGCTGAGCGACTATTTGCCCCTGGATGCACCCCTTCCTGCACTAATGGCTGAAATGAACGCCCTATGTTCACTTGCGCATCGCTGGGGAACGGACAAAATACGGACATTTGCAGGGAACAAAGGCAGTGCGGATATCAGCAGATTAGAGCGGATTGAGCTTGTTTCGCGCATGAAGATGCTCTGTAAAATGGCTGAAGCCGAGGGAATGCAGCTGTTGGTCGAGACCCATCCGAATACTCTTACCGATAACCCATCTTCTGCACTTCAGCTTCTCGAGGAAACGGATCATGCGGCACTAAGGGTTAATTTTGATGTTCTGCACATATGGGAATCAGGAGTGGACCCTCTATTTGCTCTTAAGCAGCTGCAGCCCTATGTTTCGCATTTTCATTTCAAAAATATTGAATCACGAAGCAAGCTTGGCGTCTTTGCCCCTAATAATGTGTATGCAGCAGCCGGCAGCAGGGAAGGCATGGTTTCACTGTTTGAAGGAGCGGTGGACTATCGTCTGTTTCTAAGAGAAGCTTCTGAAATGATGGAAATGGACGCTTCATTGGAATGGTTCGGTCCAAATGTGAAAAGCATACTGGCAAAAGACAGCAGGGAGATTATGAAGCTTCTTCAGGTTGAAGAAGCAAGGTAAATGGACAGAAAAAAATCAATCAAACGTTTGATTGAAAGGGGATGGGCGCAGTACTGGTACGGGATAGAGAGTACTGGCTGCGTTTTTTTGATATGGGAGACATGTGAGGAATCAATGACTGCCGATTGCCTGTTCAATCGCAACCGCGGCAGAATCAATGGAAGGATACGTCCTTTTCTGTGAAGTTCCCGTATAAGTAACCTCAAATGAATGAGACTCTTTTATATAACGAACCACTAGAATCTGTGATTGATCTTTTGTAAACGTTTGGGTGATTTGGGAATCGCTGTAGTACTTTAACGTTTCAAGCATGTTTTTCGTATGACCTAATGGCATAGTCCGCAACCTCCTTCTTGGGTTGGTGTATCCTATGAAGATCCTAATTCCATTATAAGGAATTTAACCTCCTGTTTATATGGATAATTTGTCACATTTTATCACAAGATTTAGACTTTTAAGATCTGCAGCAGAAAGGCCAGTCTGCAATAGACTGGCCAATTCTTATGCAAGCTGCTGCTCGGCAAATTCCCTGTATAGCTCATGTGATTGAGTTAGTTCATAATGTGTGCCAATGCCTGTCACCCTGCCTTTTTCAATAAAGACAATTTGATCCGCATCGACAATTGTTGAAAGGCGGTGGGCGATGACGAAAGTTGTCCGGCCTTCCATTAAGCGGGTAAGCGCCTGCTGTACGATGCCTTCCGATTGGCTGTCGAGGCTTGCGGTAGCTTCGTCCATCATCAATATTTTTGGGTCGCGAAGGAATGCGCGAGCAATGGCAATCCTCTGCCTTTGTCCCCCGGAAAGCTTCACGCCCCGCTCACCCACTTCTGTATCAAGTCCTTTTGGAAAATTGGCAATGAATTGATCGGCATATGCCATTTTTGCCACTTCCCATAATTTTTCATCCGGTATGTTTTCTGGATTCTCCAATCCGTAGCATAAATTCTCACGGATCGTACCTGCCATCATTGCGCTTTCCTGTGAAACATAGCCGATTTGACTGCGCCAGGATTTAAGCGATATCTGCTGGATGGGTGTATGGCCAATTTTAATTCCACCTGCATCTGGCTCGTAAAATCGTTCAAGCAATCCAAACAGGGTGGTTTTTCCGCTTCCGCTTGGACCTGCCAATGCAATCATCTGGCCTGGCTGGGCTTCCAGAGAGATATTTTCCAGGACACTCTCTTCTGCACTATAGGAGAAAGAAACGTTTTGGATTGTAATCGGCTTGCTGCTGATATCCATCTCGATGCCGTCCTGTCCATCCTCCAATGACTCTTCTAAGATTTCTATGATCCGTTCTGTTGCGCCTTTTGCTTTTTGCAGCTGTGTAAAAAACATCGCAAATGAAGTGATCGGCATAATAATCTGGAACAAATACAGCAAAAAGGCTACAAGAGAACCCGTTGACATCGATCCGCTTGCCACACGCATGCCTCCATAGGCGATGATTATGACGATGACCACCATCATAATCAGGTACATCGTCGGGCCGATCATGGCAAAAATGCGGGCTTCCCGCAAACCGTAGCCAAGCAGCTTGTCGATGCCATCCAACCCTTTTTCTTCTTCATTTTGCTCTGCAGTAGAAGACTTCATTAAGCGGATTTCTCCGAGTGTCTGGGTTATATTTCCGGTAAAGATGGCCGTTTCATCTTGAAGGCCCCGGGATATTTTTGCCATCTTTCTGCCAAGCGGAATCATAATGGCCAGTGTAATAGGAACAGATGTGAGCATCAGCAGTGTCATTTTCCAGTCCATCACAAGCAGGATAATAATTGCACCGATAATACTGATAATCCCGGTAATGAACTGTGGAAAGTGGCTGGTAATCAGCTCCCTGACAATGCTGGTATCATTCACTACGCGGCTGACTGTCTGGCCGCTGGATTGCTGATCAAAATAACGGACCGGCAGCCTTATGAGCTTCATCCACATCCGATCCCGGAGCCGCGCCACCACTTTTTGGCCCACATAGCTCAGCAGGTAAATGGAAATCCCGCTGATAATTGCCTGGAGGATAAAGGCTGTCCCGATTCCGATGATGAGCGGAACGCTTAAAGATTCAACTGAGAAACCGTCCACCAGATTTTTGGTCAGCAGCGGAACCACCAGCCCGGTCAGGGTGGTTAAAATGCTCGCTGTTAAACCAATGATGAGCGCAGTCTTTGGAATTTTTGTTGAAAGAATGAGTGAAATGAATGGTTTAAGGGTGGCTTGCTTTTGCTTCATTTGGCGTGCTCCTGTCTCTTATATATCCTAATATTATATAACATTGAAACTTCCATTTCCTGTTATGCACCTTAACGCCTATCCGATGAATAGGATGTGTTAAAAAACAAAAAGGATGGATAGCCGTGGCAATCAACTTTCCAGTAGGCATCAAAACGATAACAATCAGCACCGGGCCCACCAAAGTCGTTTATTATCCCCGTGTATCAGGCATGCAAAATAAGCAGTTGCAGGAATTTATAAACAATACCATTCTCAGGCAAAACCAGCAGCTCATTAACGAACAGACAGGCAATATGGATACAACCGTTGTGGATTTGTATGGATATTATGAGATTAAAAATAATCAGCGGGATGTGCTGAGTTTGTCTTTGAGCAACTATGTGTATCATTACCATGCTGCCCATGGAATGACAGTTATAAAATCACTGACGTTTGATCTTCAGAAGGGGAAGCAGGCGGCACTTAAGGATTTATTCAAGCCGGGAAGCGACTATGTCAAACGGATTTCAGACTTGATTGCTGTACAAATCAAAGAGAGAGACATTCCGCTCCTGGTTGATTTTACTGCAATCAAGCCAGACCAGGATTTTTACATTGCAGACAAAGCGCTTGTTGTCTATTTCCAGCTATATGAAATCACGCCATACGCCTATGGATTCCCAATGTTTCCGATATCCGTTTATGATCTGCAGGATATTATTGATGAAAATGGGCCGCTGGGGAGGATGGCAGTGAATTAAATAAATGGAGGATGCTGCTTTAACAGTGTCCTTTTTATTTTACACCCCTATTGCAATGCGAAGTGATTTAGATAATGTCAAAAAGGCGGCAAATATGTACTTCATACACATGAGGAAGATGGTATATTAAAACGGTTTATTAATGTGTGGTTTAGTGGGCTGAAGGGGTAAGCGATAAGTATTGTATCAATCTTACAGACGAGTTCTTGCATAAAGAATACCTGATTTAATCAAACGTTTGATTGAAATAGATGAAAGTTGTTCTCAAATACAGTGGCCATTGGGAGTAAATATTGATAAAAAAACCGCTCCTGCCAAAAGCAGTAAGCGGTTTTAGGTTGAAAATTAATTTCGAATCAGATAGTCAAACGCACCAAGAGCTGCGGTAGCGCCGGATCCCATAGAAATAATGATCTGCTTATAGGCACTGTCAGTACAGTCTCCTGCAGCAAATACCCCAGGAATATTTGTGGCACCGCGCTTGTCCACCACGATTTCGCCGAAGCGGGTACGCTCGATCTGGTCGCCTAACCAATCTGTGTTAGGAACCAGGCCGATTTGGACGAACACACCTTGCAGTTCAACATGATGTGTTTGTTCTGTTTCACGATCCATGTATGAAATACCGTTAACTTTGTCAGTCCCGGTAATTTCAGTTGTCTGGGCATTTGTGACAACCGTTACGTTTGGAAGGCTGTTCAGACGTTCCTGCAGAACGGCATCTGCTTTCAATTCAGGATTGAATTCGATAACCGTTACATGGTTAACAATTCCTGCAAGGTCAATCGCTGCTTCAACACCGGAGTTGCCTCCGCCGATAACAGCTACATCTTTGCCTTCAAATAATGGTCCATCACAGTGAGGGCAGTAAGCGACCCCTTTGTTTTTGAACTCTGCTTCGCCAGGCACGTTGACGTTTCTCCAACGTGCACCAGTTGAAAGGATGACTGATTTGCTTTTCAAAACAGCACCGTTTTCAAGTTCGATTTCAACAAGGTCCTTCTTTTCAAGTCTCTTGGCACGCTGCAGATTCATGACGTCGATGCCATAATCTTTCACGTGTTCTTCAAGGCTTGCAACAAGCTTAGGTCCTTCTGTGTGCTTCACACTAATGAAGTTTTCGATGCCTAAAGTATCCATGACCTGGCCGCCAAAGCGTTCAGCAACGATGCCCGTGCGAATACCTTTGCGTGCTGCATAGATGGCAGCACTAGATCCAGCAGGGCCGCCGCCAATGACAAGCACATCATAAGGATCCTTATCTGCAAATTCTGATGCGTCAGGGCCTGTTCCCATTTTCGCCAGAATTTCTTCAAGGGACATACGGCCGCTGCCGAATGGTTCGCCATTTAAAAGAACTGTCGGCACTGCCATGATTTCTTTAGCATCTACTTCTTCTTTGTAAGCAGCACCATCAATCATAGTGTGTGAAATATTAGGGTTAAGAACACTCATGACGTTAAGAGCCTGTACTACATCAGGGCAGTTGTGGCAGCTTAAGCTGACATAAGTTTCAAAACGATATTCGCCTTCAATCTTCTTCACCTGGTCGATGACTTTCTGGTCAACCTTAGGTGCTCTTCCGCTAACTTGAAGCAGAGCAAGCACTAAGGAAGTAAATTCATGTCCAAGAGGAATGCCTGCAAAGGTAATGCCAGTATCTTCACCCGGTCGATTTACACTAAAGCTTGGCGTCCTTTGTAATTCAGTACGCTCAACTTTAATGTGAGAGGACATATTGGACAGCTCGTCTACTAAAGCCAGCATGTCGCTGGATACTTTGTCTGATCCAGCGCTGACTTTTAGAAGGATGTCGCCCTCCATCATCTGAAGATATTGAGCTAATTGTGCTTTAATATCTGCATCAAGTAACATGATTATCGTGCTCCTTAGATTTTACCTACTAGATCAAGGCTTGGCTTAAGTGTTTCAGATCCTTCTTTCCACTTAGCCGGGCAAACTTCACCTGGGTTGTTGCGTACATATTGAGCTGCTTTAAGCTTGCTTACAACCTGGCTTGCGTCACGGCCGATTCCGCCAGCGTTGATTTCAACAGTTTGGATGATGCCATCTGGATCGATGATGAATGTTCCGCGTTCTGCAAGTCCATCTTCTTCGTTAAGAACTTCGAAGTTGCGGGAAATTCTTTGGTTCGGGTCACCAATCATAACGTATTCAATCTTGTTGATTGTTTCTGAGTTATCGTGCCATGCTTTATGAGTGAAGTGAGTATCAGTTGATACAGAATAAACTTCTGCTCCCATATCTTTTAAAGTTGCATATTCATTTTGAAGGTCTTCTAATTCAGTAGGGCATACGAATGTGAAATCTGCAGGGTAGAAGCATACTACGCTCCACTTTCCTTTGAAGTTTTCTTCAGTAACATCGATGAAATCACCGTTATGGTAAGCTTTTGCTGCGAATGGTAGTACTTCTGAACCGATTAATGCCATGATTAAATTCCTCCTTAAAATGGTTGAGTGATATGATTATTAATTAAATAGCGAACTATTTAATAATAATTCTAATTCGGTAATAATTATCATATACGACATATTTTTTGTCAAGGGATAAGCTGTGAAAATTTGCTCCTTTTCGGCTGGATGGCGGAAACTTTAAATGCCCGGATAAGAAGCCAATGTAAATTCTGCTTTTTCTTTGGTGGAATCAGTGCGAAATAGAACTTTCAAAGTGGCCTTGAGCCCGTTAATAACAGTATAACTCTTTCTTTTATTAATTACCCTTTTTTTGCCTGTATCAATCTCAACTAATATGAGATTTAAGTTTATAATTGAGAATGTGATTAAGCATAAGCTTTAGATAAAGCCTTTGGATAAGACGGTGCCCAATGATCAGGAACTGGTCCACATTAATTTATTATTCCCTCTTCGGCTAAAAACAATCGATATGGCAGTGAAAATAGTTCAATCAAACGTTTGGTTGGTTAGAGTAAAAAAATACCTATTTTTATAAAAATACCTTGCATTACAATATAGTGAGGGATTATATTGAAAGTATATCTTGTATTGCAAGGTATTTAACTGCAGGTAATTATCTTGTAATACAAGGTAGTGGAAGGAGTAAGGTGAATGTCAGATACCACGCAAATGTTAAAGGGAATTTTGGACGGTTGTCTATTAGCTATCATTAAAGAAGGGGAGATATATGGGTATGAACTGGCGGCGAAATTGGAGTCATATGGATTTCGCTCATTGAGCGAGGGCACCATTTATCCGCTGCTTCTGCGTATGCAAAAGGAAGAGCTGATCAGTGCTACATTGCGAAAGTCAACGGCTGGACCTAAACGAAAATATTACACATTAACTGAAAAAGGCGAACAGGAACTGGACCTGTTTATTGTTCGCTGGGAACAGGTAAGTTCATCTGTTGACAATGTATTGAATAAAAGGGGGATATGAAAAATGGTCTCAAAAGAGTCTGAACAGTTTTTGACAGAGCTTCGTTTTTACCTGATGTCAAAAGGAAAAAACGATGATGAAATAAATGAAATAACAGAAGAGCTTGAAGTGCATTTAATGGAAGCTGAAGCCGATGGGAAAGATGTTTCTCATATTATCGGGGATAGCCCAAAGCAATATATGAAAAGCATCGGAGAATCAATGACTACCGAATATCGTCAGATGGCGGGGCTGGTGCCGCTGATGATTCTTATGCTGGGTGCTTATGTCAGCATAGGCCCTGCAATTGAAGGGAACTTTTCTTTATCCAAAGGTACACTTTGGATCGCTATTATAGCAGGAGTGATTGCAGTCGCAGGTTATGGTGTTCTGATTTTCAGAGTGCTTCCTAAATTTCTTCATTCCAAGTGGAGTGCAGTTCTGCTTTTAGGAGCTGGAGTGGCTATGACAGGCATAATGGTTATGGTTTTACTTTGGAATCAGAAACAGGAGTTTGAACCGGTCTTTACAGCAACGCCCTTTCAGAGTAGTGTAATTGTGGCAGTTTGTGCGGTTATATTTATTGTTTCTGCTATTTATACAAAAACATGGTTTACGATTATAATTCCCCTGCTTATATCTATGGGACCTATTGCCAATCGATTTATTCCAAAGGATGTGAATGAAGATCCAGCATATATTTTATATACTGTAATAGCATTCGTTATTATAGCGGCTATAATGGTATTTGTTTTCATAGCTAAACGGAAAAAAAGTTTGAACAATGGAGGAAAACGAAATGTCTAGCTTGCCTAATTGCCCAAAATGCAGTTCAGAGTATACGTACGAAGACGGGGTGCTCTTAGTATGTCCTGTGTGTGCACATGAGTGGGCAGCTGAATCCGAAATCAACAGTCTTGAGGACGAAAAGGTGATTAAGGATTCTAACGGAAATGTACTAAGTGATGGAGATACGGTATCCGTCATTAAAGATCTTAAAGTGAAAGGCTCCTCTTCAGTTATTAAGATTGGAACCAAGGTCAAGAATATTCGTCTCGTGGACGGCGACCATGATATCGACTGTAAGATCGACGGTTTTGGCGCCATGAAGCTGAAGTCGGAATTTGTGAAGAAAGTATAACGAAAAAGGGCCTATCCTTCCATGGATTGGCCTTTTTTACATATCCTTTTGAGGGTTCTCAAATAGTATTGGCAAGGTCACCATCTCTGGTTTATGATAAAGAAAGAATATTAAGAATTTATCGGTATAGGTGGGAGCCTCCTTGATACTATTAGACTACATTGTCAACCTCTCCATTTTTTCATTACTGGTCAGTGTGCCTTTAATTCTCCGCTCGTTTATCAGTCATAAACCACTTAGGGACCTGCATCTTTTGGGCGGCATATATGCAGGAATTATTTCTGTCATTCTTGTGGGTTTATCTTTTAACGAGCAGGGTTATTCCTATGATATTCGCTATGCCATTCTGATTTTGGTATTTTCCTATTTGGGGCCGGGAGCAGGGGTTATTACCGCAATTATCGCTCTTATCACAAGGCTTGCAGTCAGTGAGAATTGGCTGCCTGCTGTAATAGGGTTAGTGCTTATTTTGATTGCCTTCACTGTCATACATAGATATACCCAGCACCATAAGGCAGTTAGAAAAACGGCCATATTATATGGTGTATATTGTGTTATTTATATTATAACGGTGCCGATCATTTTTAACGTTTTTAGGGACAAGCCTATTTTTCATCTGCAATATATTCTGTTTGTGGGTCTAGGTGTCATTGTTGGGAGTTTGCTGATTGAATCTTATGAAAGGCTGATTCGAATCATCACAGAAAAAAAACGGATGGAAAAAACGCTGGAAGAAAGTGAAGCTAAATACCGGTTAATCGCTGAAAACACTTCAGACCTAATCGCAGTCATGGATAGGGATCGCAGTTTAAGTTATTTATCTCCGTCCCATGAGTTTGTTTTAGGATATGAAGTGCCGGAACTGCAAAAGATGGAAGTGGATATTGTTATTCATCCGGATGAAGCGGAAAATTTTCAGGCAGGCATGCAAAGGATATTCGAGAATAATGAGAGAATGGCAATGGAGTTCCGGCTAAAACACAGAGAAGGCCATTGGATTGAATTTGAGTCACGGTGTATGCCGGTTGAGGGGGATAATGGTGTAATCGAGCATGTTGTCATGATCAGCAGGGATATTTCTGAGCGGAAAAAAGCAGAGGAATTTCTTTTGCAGTCTGAGAAATTATCGATTGTCGGGGAGCTCGCAGCCGGGGTTGCCCATGAAATCAGAAACCCGCTTACCACCATCAAAGGGTTTGTGCAGCTCTATAAGAGCGGCAATAGCCAAATTAATGAATTGCTGCTAAGCGAACTTGAGCGCATTGAAAATATCACCACTGAAATGCTTTCGCTTGGAAAACCGCAGGCGATACAAATGGACAGTGCTGATTTAACGGATATTATAGTGAATACAGTCGAGTTATTATCCCCACAGGCAAATATGAACGGTATTCAGTTTAAGTTGAATTTTGCTGATGGGGATTTTTTGATATCATGTGAAAAAAATCAAATCAAGCAGGTTTTTTTGAATATCTTAAAAAACGCCATGGAAGCTATGGATAACGGAGGGGATATTGAGATTTCCCTCAAAAGTAATAATGACGGGGATTGTATTGTCTCATTTCAGGATCAGGGGTGTGGAATACCTGACGAATTTCTGCCGAGACTGGGTGAACCTTTTTATACATTAAAGGAAAAAGGGACTGGACTGGGACTTATGATTTGCCATAAAATCATTAAGCAGCATCATGGCAGCATCGTATATAAAAGCAAGATTGGTGAAGGTACTTTAATAGAGATTACATTGCCGCTTTTAAAAACAATTAAATAAATTGAAAAAAGCAGGGGTAGTCCCTGCTTTTTTCAATTTATTTTGGAAGACGCTTCAAGCTCCGGATCCATAAGTCTCTTTTTTGCAAAACGAAACACAATAATGAGCAAGACAGCCGCTGCCGGATAAACCGGGATTGAATAGACCAGTTTCCATCCTGTATAGATGAGTGCATGATTTTTAACAGTAAGCCATTCAAAGAATATGGAAAATGCACTCCAGCCCAGTATGTACCAAATAGACTTCTTGCCATAGAGTTCCCAGCGGTCATAGCCAAATAAAAAAATCAGAGCGGAACAGGGATACATGAAAAAATGAAAAAGGGCTCCCGATAGTTCATAAGTAGGGTTGTCACCAAATATATACATCCGAAAAGGCGTGGCCAGCAGAAAGTAATCAATGGTCGCAACCAATGCAAGGTTATAAATCCATATAATCGTAACTATAACAGGAGGAAAGTACCTTCTAATCGGCAGAAATAAAAGTATGGCAATTGCGGAAGATATAATAAAGAACCATTCATTCCAATCAAATGTTACATTCATAAAGTCTAATCCCCTCTATATAGGATTTTGCGGAAAAACTTCATAAAGCCGATTAGCGCCAGTATTGACACCAGCCAAAAAGTAAATGACCACCAAATTCTCCAATGGACATGAATCAGCACTCCTGTAGTATGCCCAAGCCATTCAAGCCCGTTTAAGATTAATATAAAAAAGGTAATTAAGAGGATCCTGCTCTTGTATGTTTTCAGGGTAAGAAAATAGTTCAAAGAAAGGACCATCAATACAGGGAAAAGCAAAATACGATTAAGGAAGTGGGCGAATTCATAGCTCAGTTGTTCCGGAATGACGAGAGTTTTGAAGTTCATATAGCACAGGGCTGAGAAATTTTGAAAAAGATACGAGCTCACCATCCAATAGACAAGGACTTCCAAAATATGCAGATGTTTCTTTAGTTTGATAAAAAGAAACAATACTGACATATTGATCACGAGGTAAATAAGAAAAATCATTGTGCAGGAACCCCCTTTGTCTCTCTGGCTCTTTTTCAAACAACTTAGTTTGTTTCTTTTTATCATGTTCATTAGGGGCTGTTTTATTTAGTAACCTGATCATGTTTTATAATAAGAAAAGACGAGAAGCCCTGCTGCTCCTCGTCTCGATATATTAGAAATCAAAATTGTCGGGATCTGGTCCAACGCGTAAATCTTCATTTAAGGAATCAATCAATTCCATGTCTTGCTGGGATAGTTCAAAATCAAATAAATCTGCATTTTCTTCGATGCGATGAGGTTTTGTTGACTTAGGGATGACGATAATGCCGTTTTGCAGGTGCCACCTCAGGACAATTTGTGCAATGGATTTTCCATATCTTTCAGCAAGTTTCTTTAGTATCTCATTTTCAAATAATCCGCCTTGCATTAGAGGAGCCCACGCTTCAATATGCATGTCATGTTTGGCAGCAAAGGCGCGAAGTTCAGTTTGAGTCAATTTCGGGTGCAATTCAATTTGGTTAATCATAGGTTTGATCTCAGCTGTTTTCAACAGATCTTCTAAATGCCGAATCTGAAAGTTGCTGACACCAATCGCTTTAATTTTTCCTTCTTTATATAAATCTTCCATCGCTCTCCAAGTTTCCGTGTATTTCCCCTCAACAGGCCAATGGATCAAATAAAGGTCAAGATATTCAAGTCCCATTTTTTCCAATGAGGTGTTAAACGCCTTAAGAGCTGCTTCATACCCCTGGTCGGAATTCCACACTTTTGTAGTGATAAAAAGTTCCTCTCTATTACAGTCAGACTGGCGGATGGCTTCTCCGACCCATTCCTCGTTACCGTAGATGGAAGCTGTGTCGATGCTTTTATATCCAATCTCAATTGCTGCTTTAACAGCTGTTATTAGTTCTTCTTCCTTTTCCACTTTAAATACCCCAAGGCCAACCCTGGGCATTTTAACTCCATTTACAAGAGCTGCAGTGGCAGATAAAGATAGTTTATTCATATAAAGCACTCCTTAATTAGTTAGTTTGTATCTCAAGTTTTTTTAGCCATCCCGTCAGAAATACGGCACCAAGCACCATTACTCCGCCAATCCACGGTGTGTGAATTAAGCCGATAGAGTCGACGATCAGTCCTCCAATAAATGAGCCGATAGCAATCCCGATATTAAAAGCTGCGATATTTAATGCGGAAGCCACATTGACAGCTGAAGGAACATATTTTTCAGCCAGGTTTACCACTAGAATTTGAAGACCTGGCACATTCATGAAAGCAAATAATCCCATTAGAAAAATAGCGATAAGCCCAAAAGTCTTAAAAGGTGCTGCGAAAGTGAGAAGGCCCAAAATAATGGCTTGAAGAGTAAACATCCAAAATAACGCTTTTAATGGATCCTTGTCAGATGCTTTGCCTCCAAAAACATTGCCGATAGCCACGGCCACTCCGTAAACCAGAAGAATAATACTGACCCATTTTGCGCTAAACCCTGTTACATCTTCGAGAAGCGGTGTCAGATAGGTAAAAGATACAAATGTTCCTCCGTATCCGAGTGCAGTGATACTAAATGCTAAAAGCAATTTTCCGCTGTTTAAAATTTTCAGCTGTTCACTAAACTTGGAAGCTGGTACTTGTTTAAGATCTGAAGGAATCAGAAGGGCGCTGGCGATTATACCAATTATCCCTAACAGAGCCACTCCCCAGAAGGTAGCTCTCCAGCCAAATATCTGGCCAATAAATGTTCCGAGCGGCACACCTGTCACGGTGGCAACAGTCAAACCAGTGAACATAAAGGCAATCGCACTGGCTCGTTTATTTTCAGGAACTAAATCAGCAGCAATGGTCGATCCAATTGAGAAAAAGATGCCGTGTGAAAAAGCTGTTATAAAACGCGCAGCCAGCAAAAGGGCAAAAGATGAAGACATGGCTGCGACAGAATTTCCAATGATAAATAAAACCATTAATGACATAAGCAAAGACTTTCTGTTCATTTTACTGGTCAAAGCAGTTAGTACAGGTGCACCAATGGCAACTCCCATGGCATAACCGGAAATCAATAAACCGGCCAATGTAATGGAAATTCCCAAATCACCTGATATGGTAGATAAAAGCCCTACAGGCACAAACTCTGTGGTCCCTATGCCGAATGCACTGATTGCGAGTGCAAAAAGGGCTGGAGTACTGCCTTTTTCTTTTTGTCTATTTATTGCAATTGAATTCATCAGCAATGAATCCTCCTTATTAAAGTAATAGCAGTTAAGAAAGTATAGCCAGGCGCCTTGGCCATGCAATCTTATGATAGATAGTATGGAGCATGTCAAACATAGTGAACAGTACGTACTTTAAAGTAATGCAGGCACTAAAAAGTACCCTATGGTCAATTTCACCATGTTGTTTTATGCTTCCTTATGCTATTATGGATGGCATGATTCAAAATGAATAGTACGCACTTTAAAGTAATGTAGGTACTTTTAAGTGCCTATCAAAAAGAGGGGGAAGGAAGTTGGCTTACAATATTCCGGTAGAAGCTACTTTAGATGTGATTGGCGGGAAGTGGAAAGTTGTAATCATGTGTCATTTAATTAAAGGTGAAAAGCGAACCAGTGAGCTTAAACGCCTTATGCCTGGGATTACGCAAAAAATGCTGACTCAGCAGCTTCGCGAACTTGAAGAGGATGGAGTTGTAAACCGCACTGTTTTTGATCAGGTGCCCCCTAAGGTTGTATATTCTTTAACAGATTACGGATGGTCACTTCGCCCGATCCTGGATGCAATGTGCAACTGGGGAGAAGGGCATATTGAGTTAACAGGCGGAGAGCTTGTGGAATAATAAAAAATTTAGGACTCGTATGCTTTAGGCAAACGAGTCCTTTTTAATGGCAAAGCTATTTACTCTTTATTTGTTCGCGGATACTCTCGAGCTCCTCAAGCGATAAAGAGCCAAGTGACTTCTTAATTTCTTCCTCGATTTGTTTCTTATTACTTTCTCTGTATTGGTCCCACCAATCTCGCAGTCCTTCTGTATTTGCAAGCAGATACTCAATATCGATTTCTTCTACTTCATCATCCGAAAGATAATTTAAAACAGAAGCTAACATCCTATTTAGCTTACTGATTTCATCCTCACTTTTTTTGAGGGGGGTATTTGATGGTGCTTCACTATCCTTCTTGTTCTCTTCTCCGCTGTCTGCTGATGCTGCTTTCCTTGGCATGAAATCATACCCTTTCTAATACGAATAAGAATTTCTCTTAGTATTGCCTCAAAAAAATAATAAAAAAACTGAACGATAATTATTTATAAGCGTCTCATAAGTAAAGTCATTTATTGGGGGTACTCATAATGAAAGAACGTGAGGTCGAATTCAATACAGATGTAAAAATAAAGGGGACAGTGAGTTTTCCGAAAGAGTCCGAAGGAAAGCTTCCCCTTGTTATTATAATTCATGGTTCAGGCCCTGTTGACCGGGATGGCAATGCGAAGGTTATGCAGATGAATGCTTATAAGATGCTTGCTGAGTTTTTTGCATCAGCCGGTGTAGCGGTTCTTAGATATGACAAGCGGGGAGCCGGTGTGAGCGGGGGTGACTTTTATCAAACAGGCATGTGGGATTTAGTTAACGACGGAGCAGCAGCTGTAAAGACGGCTCTCGAACTGCCGGAAATTGACCCTAAAAGAATATTTCTGCTGGGTCACAGTGAAGGATGTACATTAATTCCTCCTATTAATAAGAAGGCGGAAGCTGCAGGTATTATCTTTCTTGCCGGTCACGCGGAAAATGTCAGGAATGCATCTGAGCTGCAAGTAAAACTGCTGGAAGAAGAAATTAAAGAAATGAAGGGAGTGAATGGGATAATTCTTCGTGCTTTAAAAGTTCATAAAACTGCCGCTTCCAAACAAAAGAAAATTTTTGATGAAATGATGGAATCAGAAGAGGCAGTAATGAAAAAAGGATTTACAAAGATCAATGCAAAATGGGCAAGAGAGCATTTTCAATATAAGATGGAAGAAGATTTGGCTGCAATTACATGTCCCGTTCTTGCTATTACCGGTAATAAAGATATTCAAGTCGATCCTGAGCATGTACATCTTTTTGCTGAAAAAGTGAATGGCCCAGCTGAGAGCTATAATGTCTCGAATATGAACCATCTTCTTAGAGATCAGGAAGAACAAACTTCTATGCTAAAGCTGAAGTCGATTTATAAAAGAAGTCTTTCAAAGCCGCTGAGCGCTGAAATGCTGGACATAATTGAAGAATGGACGAAGAAGTATATTCTCTAAAGACGTAAAGATGCATGCGCATGGTTTTGAGAAAAATTATGGCGTATGCAATTTTTTTATATAAAGTATTGACTTTGGGGTTTAAATTATTGTAAGATAGTTTTTGTCGCTAAGAGTTATTCGCTCAGCGGCAAAAAAACTTTTGAGTCTGTTTGAATATCGAATAGAAAAAAAGTGAAAAAAGCTGTTGACTTACTTAAATGAAGATGATAAGATGAATATCGTTGTCACTTCGAAAGAAGTTAGCACATTAGTTCTTTGAAAACTAAACAAAACAGAAACGTCAACGTTTAA
>NZ_NJQY01000032.1:0-37353 GCF_010628845.1 Bacillus sp. 22-7
GTCAAACTGCCCGTAAAGGCCCGAAAGAAGGACAAAGACTAAGAACGCCACATCCTCCCAAAAGCTGCCGCTTTCGGTCGTGCGATGCTCATGCTGACGAAGCCTTCCTTGTCCTGTGGGCCTCAACTAACAAGCAATGGGGGATAAAGAAAACCCCCGCTGCTTGAAGTTTCACTTTATCCTGATCTTGCTGACAGCCATTTGTCCATATAGTCAGGAACTTTTCCTTCTGAAGTAAGGTTGGCATGCCCGCCCTGAAGGAGATGAAAAGTTTTATCAGCACTGGACACCAGGTCCATGACCGGAAGAATCTGCTCTTTTGGCACAAGTCGGTCATTATCTGACGCGACAGCGAGCAAATTAGCTTTAATATTACTGATGGCGGCTTTCTTTTCTCCGATCGTTAATGTACCGTTCACAAGCTTATTGTCTTTTAAAAGATCTTGATGGATTTGCTTCAGTGCAGCCCCTGCAAATGGAATATGGCCATTGGTCCAATGGTTAAATCGCTTCCAGCGGGACGCATATGCTTCATCGTCGGCTCTGGCCAGAAGCGATAAATATGGAGAGTAATAGAGGGGGGAAGTAAATAGCCGCATACCTGATTTAATGGCAAAGGCGGGGATAAGTCCCCATGCATCAAAAGTGGTTTCCAGGCTGCCTTCTCCATTTCGCAGTTCATCTGCCCATTTATCAAAGACCGGGACAATGCTGAAATCAACTGGTGCTACAGACAATACTAAGTTTTTGACCGGTTCATCCGCAATGGCCGCATAAATGGCTGCAAAGGTGCCTCCCAGGCAAAAGCCCATCACAGTTATTTCGTCTGCTCCCGAGTGATATAAAGCTCTTTTTACCCCCTTCTGGATGTATTCAGTAATATAATCTTCCATCGTAATGTCTTTATCCTCATAGCCCGGAATCCCGAAATCCAGCAAATAGACATCATACCCGCTGTTAACCAAAGCTTCGATTAAACTGTTCTGTGGTCCCAGGTCTAAGATAAAGGGCTGATTGACAAGTGAATAGACAAGGAAAATGGGGATACTGTATTTTTTGCTGGCAGGGGCATAGTGCCAGAGAGTTGCCTTATTTCTTTTCCAGACTGCAGTCCTTGGAGTTAAATTGATCTCCGGATCAGGCTGTAAAAGAGTATTAACGAATCCAAACAGTTTTTTGGAAGCTGTATTTTGTTCCATTTATTTTTCCGCGCTTTCAGCAGGGCTGCCGAGTGCTTTTTTTATTTCCTCAATAGATCTGGCCAAAGCGATAACTTTTTCGTCAATCTGATCCATTTTTTCTTCAGCCTGAACAGTGAGTTTTGCTGCATTTGCCACGTCGGTCTTGGTAGGAAAGTTAAGAGGGATGGATAGTGTTTCAATGGCGTCCCGGAGTTTTTTCATGCTTGCTGCAGTCACCTCGGAACGGGTGACTAAGTTTTTGAAAATATCTTCTTTGTTGATAGAGTTCTGAATAGATTCATTCAGTTCTCTTTCCACTTTTGTCCCTAACTTTTTTATTGCCTGCAATAGGGCTTCTGTATGGTTAATAGACATAAACTTTCTCCTTTCTATGAAGTTAGCTCTGTGAAACCTTAAAGGGATACCGTCATTCCTCCATCTACGACTAATACCTGTCCTGTCACGTAATCAGACGCTTTGGATGATAAAAAGACAGCTGCTCCTTTTAAGTCATGTTCGCTGCCAAATCTTCCGGCAGGAATCTTTCTGAGAATGACTGAACTCGATTTTTCAAGGACTTTTGTAATTTTGGTAGGAAAGAAGCCTGGAGCAATAGCGTTTACTTGAATGCCGGCAGGAGCCAATTTTACAGCTAAATCCTTTGTAAGTGCGATAACTGCTCCTTTACTTGTGCTGTAAGGCACTGCATCAAGAAATGCCGAGTGAGTGCCCCTCATTCCATTTACGGAAGAAATATTAATGATTTTGCCGCTTCCCTGCTTCGTCATCACTTTTGCGGCAGCCTGTGAAAATAAAAACAGCCCCTTTAAGTTCACATCCATGACTTTGTCCCATTTATCGGCAGGCAGATCCAGAAAAGGTGCAACCCAGGATGTACCGCTATTGTTAATGAGGATATCGATGCTTCCAAATGTCTCCAGGGTCTTTTGGATGACCTTCTGAATGTCTTCTTCCTTGGTGATGTCACATTCGATGGCAAGAGCATTAACTCCTTTGGCTTCAAGGTTTTTTCTGACATGCTCACATGCTTCAATTCTGCGTGAGCAGACGACAACATTTGCTCCTGCTTCCCCAAGTGCATTTGCCATTTGCTCACCGAGTCCGCGTCCTCCTCCAGTGACAATGGCTGTTTTATTGCCTAAATGAAATAGCTCGTACAATTCCAACGTTATCCCTCCCTTATTTGTTAGTAGTAAGCAATCCTGATATTTAAAATAGACTTCGATATAGTATAGACAAGTTCACCTCTTGTGGTGCTAAAATTGTATATTTGCCTTGTCCCAAAAATGTATAAGGAAGACAAAAACAGAAAAGGATGGATAACAAACGGGGGAGGGATGCGAAAAGATGGAAAGGGAGCAAATCGAGGAGCTTTTTAAAGAAAGCGGATATCCCGTTTTAAACAGCAAGCTTGCTTATAAAGTCTGGATGACTGGAGTATGGGATGAAGAAGATGAAGACAGAATAGAAGCGTTTTTAGATGCTTATTCTTTTGAAGAAGAAGGAATATTCACTGGCGAATTTCTTTACCACTACCGGATATTTGCCTATATTTACGAGAGGAATGAACTGTCGTTATTTCCGTTTTAGGATACTAAACAAAAACAAACACAGATCAAGGGACCTGTGTTTATTTTACATATATTAGCTAGCCTTATTTAACTGCTTATTGGCTGCTTTATAATGATTTTCAAAGAATTCATTAGTATCTTTAACAACCACTTTGCTTAAGAGAATTAATGCAATTAAGTTAGGAATCATCATTAATGCATTTGCCATGTCTGCGAATGCCCAAACAGTAGTTAAGTTGGCCACCGCACCGATGCCAGTTGCGAAGATGTAAATGGCACGGTATCCCATAATTCCTTTTGTGCCAACAAGGTATTCAAAGCATTTTTCACCATATACATACCAGCCGACGATTGTAGAGAAGCCGAAGAATATAACAGAGAATGCAACGATATATTCACCCGCTGTTCCAAGGACATGTGCAAAGGCTGCACTTGTTAATGCCCCGCCGTCAAGGCTTCCGTTATGCGCCACGCCTGAAATCAATCCGCCTGTTGTGTCCCAGAAACCAGTCATGATAAGCACCAGTCCGGTCATCGTACAAACCACGATTGTAACAATAAATGTTCCAGTCATCGCAACAAGAGCCTGTTTTACAGGATGGTCTGTCTTTGCGTTTCCTGCAATAAGCGCTGCTGTACCAAGACCGGCTTCATTAGAGAAAATACCCCTTGAAACACCATTCTTGATTGCTTCGGATACGACAACACCGACAAAACCGCCTGTCGCTGCTACCGGATTGAAGGCATAGTAGAAGATTGTCTGGAAACCAGGAATGATTTGATCATAGTTAACAGCGAGTATCAGTAATGCTCCGCCAATATATAAAACAGCCATGACTGGAACAAAGAATCCTGCTACAGTACTGATGCGCTGAATGCCGCCAAAGATGATTAAGGCAGCCAACACAGCAAGTACGACACCTGTTACCCAATTATTAATCCCGAATGAAGTATCCATAACAGCTGCAATCGTATTCGATTGAACACTGTTTCCAATGCCCAGTGCCGCAAATGCACCAAAGACTGCAAAGGCAACTGCAAGCCATTTAAACTTTTTGCCGAGACCGCGTTCCACATAATACATCGGTCCGCTGGAGTACTCGCCATTTGCATTTTTAACACGGTATTTCATTGCCAGTAATGCTTCGGCATATTTGGTTGCCATACCAAGCAAACCAACTACCCACATCCAGAAGATGGCTCCTGGTCCGCCGAGTGTAATCGCAGTGGCAACACCGGCGATATTACCATTACCAATGGTTGCTGCAAGAGCGGTCATTAGAGCTTTAAAGTTACTGACATCGCCCTCATCATTGGATGAAGCCTGTCCTTCTTTTGTAAATCCTAATTTAAATGCATATATCAGCCTTCTGAATTGAAGACCCTTCAGCATGAATGTTAAAAGAACACCCGTACCAAACAGCAAGATCAAACTTGGTGTGCCCCAGAGCACCCCGTTAATTTTATTAAGCGTCTCAAGCATAAATCATCGCCTCCTAGATGTTAACGCTTTCAAATACTGTAAGTAAAACTATTAATATGTGCTTTTTTTGTGAGCATGTCCTATTGTAAAATTATCTGAATATAACTTCAAGTCAAATTTTAAAAGTAAAACTATTAGAAATTTTATAAAAACGGGGAGGAGCACCGCTCGAATTTTGTCGAATAGGCATGAGGGCTTTGGTAGAGTACAGGGTGGCATTGAGGTATAATATAATAGGATAGAGAAAGTGCAGTTTAAAGAAGTTTTACGATTGGGTGATAATAAAATGGAAAAAGATCCGTTTAAGAGGGCATTTAGTGATCTGGAGGAACTGGTAGATAAGATCCGCGATGTCCTGGAATGCCCTGTTACAATAGAAGATGTTAATCATCGCCTGCTGGCATACAGTACACATGATGACCAGACCGATACCGCGAGAATCGCTACAATCATCAGCAGAAAGGTCCCTGAGAAGGTGATTAATCGCTTATGGAAGGATCGTGTGATTCCGCAGCTAATGCAAAGCGGCGAACCGCTTAGAATTCCTGAAATAAAGGAGATCGGACTGGGAAATCGGGTAGCCATTTCAATACGTAATCATAATGAAGTATTAGGCTACATCTGGGCAGTTGAAGAAGAAGCCGCTTTAACAGATAGCAAGCTGAATATGCTAAAGCTGGCCGCACAGTCTGCAAGGACGGAAATGTTAAGATTAAACGCCCAGAAGAAAAAAAGAGCTGAAGGCTACCGGGATTTTTTCTGGGAACTGCTAACCGGCCGTTTTCATACCCATGATGAAATCTCAGAGAGATTTGAGGATTTAAGCATAAAACCGCCATCACCTTTTGCTGTGCTGGTGTTTAGGTTTAAAGAAGAGGTTACCTCTAAAATAGAGCAAAAGATCATCTATCTGATCACGACAAGCCAAAAGGTTCATATAACCTTCCATGCCGCGATGGGGAATGAATTCGTTATTTTAGCAGTGCCGCCTGAACCTGCTTTAGCTGAAAATACTTTTATTGAATTCATCCAATTTTTCATTGATCAAATGAAATCACGTTTTGGCATCGATCATATTACCGGGGCAACAGGAACCACTTATCAGCACTTTGAAAAAGTGGAAAAAAGCTATCAGGAGGCATTGCAGGTCCTGCGTCTTAAAGAACAATTTCCGGAAGAGATTCATCATATTTATAGCTATCAGCAGCTTGGCATTTTCCGCTACCTTGATGCCATCCTTGAAAAGAAACGGCAGGAACCGTATGAGCACCCTGCTATCGAAAAGATTACTAAATATGACCTTGAGCACCGGACCAATCTGCTCACTACTCTTGAAGCCTTCATCGATCATGACAGCAATGTGAATGAAACAGCTAAAAAGCTGCATATTCATATGAATACACTGAATTACCGATTAAAGAGGATAACCGATATTGGGAAAGTTGACTTGAAGAATACAAATACAAAACTTTCTTTATATCTTGAACTAAAAATCCGGAGAATGGAAAAGAAGAGCCCTCATTTGTAGATTTTCACAAATGGAGGCTCTTTTATTTTACCGATTTAACAATGACAGCGCTTTACTTAAATTATTATACTGACAATAGTAAATATCATAATTGATAGATTGAAAGGGGATTTTTCCATGATTATTGGAGTACCTAAAGAGATTAAAAATAACGAAAATCGTGTTGCTGCGACACCAGCAAGCGTTGACGCATTAGTAAAGTCCGGACATAAAGTATTAGTAGAAATCGATGCAGGAATTGGAAGCGGTTTCACTAACGAAGATTATACTGAAGTAGGAGCCGTTATCGTAGATACTGCTGCAGAAGCATGGGCAGCTGAAATGGTTATGAAGGTTAAAGAGCCGCTAGCTTCCGAGTATGGCTATTTCCGTGAAGGATTGGTTCTTTTCACATATCTTCACCTTGCAGCAGAGCCTGAGCTTGCAAAAGCATTAACTGAAAAAGGTGTTACAGCGATTGCTTATGAAACAGTGGAAGTAAACCGCACATTGCCTCTTCTAACTCCAATGAGTGAAGTTGCAGGACGCATGTCTGCTCAAATTGGAGCTCAATTCCTTCAGAAGACGAATGGCGGAATGGGAATCCTTCTAGCAGGTGTTCCAGGGGTATCACGCGGTAAAGTTACCATCGTTGGCGGCGGTGTGGTTGGAATCAACGCAGCGAAAATGGCAATCGGACTTGGCGCACAAGTTACAATTATCGACTTAAGCCCAGAGCGTCTACGCCAGCTTGACGATATTTTCGGAAACAGCATCCAAACTTTAATGTCTAATCCTTTCAACATCGCAGAAGCCGTAAAAGATGCTGACCTGGTAATTGGTGCGGTTCTGATCCCGGGAGCGAAAGCGCCTAAGCTTGTAACAGAAGAAATGATTAAAACAATGAAGCCTGGTTCAGTAGTTGTTGACGTAGCGATTGACCAGGGTGGTATTTTCGAGACTGTTGATCACATTACAACTCATGACAATCCAACATATGATAAGCATGGCGTTGTTCACTATGCTGTTGCAAACATGCCTGGTGCAGTTCCAAGAACATCTACAATTGCTCTTACAAACGTTACAATCAACTATGCTCTGCAAATTGCAAACAAAGGTGTTGTAAAAGCGATTGAAGACAATGCAGCACTAAAACTTGGCGTAAACGTTGTAAACGGAAGCATCACATACCCAGCGGTTGCTAAAGACCTTGGCTATGAGTATGTATCTGTCGAAGATGCATTTGCTAAAGTAAAAGCAGCTAACTAATATACCAAAAATCCCCTTGGCCAAAAGGCTAAGGGGATTTTGTTTTGTGCAGTCAGGGCGCCTTCCGTTTTTCTAGTGCTGTCTAGCTCCAGCGCCTACCCCCTCGAGGTCACAAGCCAATCCCCCAAAAAGGCAAAGGACGCCTTTATGGAGGATCGTCTTGTGCTTGTCGGGGGTGGACAAGGCGCTTCCGCTTTTCTAGTAGCCCACTCAAAATAAGGACATCTGCATATTAAATAGAGAAGGGATTGAAAATGAAGGAGGTTACCCTGCATGTATTATTATAGAGGCCCATATAGAAACGGGAACGAAAGGTTTTTCTTTTTAGGAGCTCCTTTCGTCGGCGGCTTGCTTGGCGGTTTCCTGGGAGGCGGGCTGGGAGCAGCTTTATTTGCTCCACGTCCATTTTACGGCCCTCCGCCTCCACCGCCTTTCTATGGCCCGCCAGGAGCACCATATGCCCCTTACGGCGGTGGCGGATACCCTGGCTATGGCCCATATGGAAACCCTTATTACCGCTAAACACGTGAGAAGCTCTCTTAATTGAGAGCTTTTTATTTACATCCATCTCAGTTTTAACGTTAAATCACAGCATTTCTGAGGATCCTCTTTGTCTGATTCGAAATGAAGTCTTAGCCCGTCGGGGGTATAGTCAACAGAAGGGACTCGCGAGATGCCTGTCGATTTCAGCAGATTTTCGACTGCCGCCTTGTTGGACTGCTGGGCCGCTGACATCAGTTCATAAGAAAACTTTTTTGACTCTGCCATATTTACAAGCAATGTGCTGGCATCTCTCATGAGGACCTCCATTTTTTTTGCAGAGCTCATGAACATTTGGGGATCGACAGCAGGCAAGGTCCTGTAGAAATGCACAGGGTGA
The DNA here is from genome assembly GCF_010628845.1 of Bacillus sp. 22-7. Taxonomy (NCBI): domain Bacteria; kingdom Bacillati; phylum Bacillota; class Bacilli; order Caryophanales; family Bacillaceae; genus Bacillus; species Bacillus sp. 22-7. The sequence continues at coordinate 7,913 of NZ_NJQY01000032.1, forward strand.
TAATAAGTCTGATAGGCCTGGGGATAAGTCCAGCAGCTTTGCTGCTGAGGATTATATCCGGGCTTTGGGTAGCGAAAATAATAATAGGGGTACATCCGGTTCTGCCCCTTTCGATTAATAATAAATGCACGCATTCCCAATATATGAAAACAAGGCTTTTCCTATGAAGGAACAAAATTGTTTCGCTAAAGGTTAGGCATATGGTGGATAGGAAGAGAAATTTTTAAAAGGATTGATATTATTAGAAAAGGGGTAAAAGAAGGGAATGAAGAATATATTAGTGTGGTAAATAATTGTGCATAGCTTACATAGATAGGAGGCCCCGAATGGAACTGGAACTGATTTTGGAAATCATTGAAAATAACGGATATTTGGGGCTTTTTCTCTGGCTTTGGGTAGGAGTTTTTATTTTTCCTGTGCCAAATGAATTGATTGTTATGACTGTTGGACTTTCTTCCTCTTTAAGAACACTTCACCCTGTGCTTGCATTCATTGTCATTTATCTTGGCATTTTGGCGGCATTGTCAACCTGTTATACCATCGGGCGTTTGATTGGAAGGCCTTTGCTAAAGTACTTTCAAAAAAGCAAAAGGATGTCTAAAACGATTGATTCTTCTTTAAAGTTAATGGAAAAGTATCATGCCTTTTCCCTCTCCTTCAGCTATTTTGTTCCGGGTATCCGAAACTTCCTCCCTTTTTTATACGGCTTCAGTAAATTGCCATTTAAAAAATTCGCATTATTTGCATACAGCGGCGCACTGATATGGCTGTCTTTAGCCTTCGCGATCGGCTACGTATTTGGAGATCATATTGACACTATTTTCAAACATGAAAAGGAAATACTGATTGGCCTGGCAGGCTTAGCTGCAATCTTCCTTATTTTCCGCATTACCAGAAAAAAACGCGGAAAAGAGCAGGAAAAGCTGCATGATCAGGGGCTGGGATTATAATATAAAAGGCAGCAAGATGCTGCCTTTTATATGTCTAGTTCCAGCGCCTACCCCTCGAGGTGTCGGGGGTGGGCAAGGCGCTTGCGCTTTTCTAACTTAGTATTGATTGCGGTGCTCTACCAGGTCGATGGCTCCAAGTACGATATGGGCGAGCCCAAAACCAACGATGGTATCTGATAACATATTGTTTGTTCTGCGGTTTTGTTTCATTGCATAGCCTGCCGCAGTAACAGCGGTGCCGAGAACAGCCGGAATTAATCCTTCGCGTACACGATCCATGACGGTCACCTCTTTTTTTGTGATTGTCCAAGAGGACATCCATAGTTTGTTCTTATATAATGAAGTATAGTATGACAACATTTTACATAGCGAAAGGGGATTGGGGAATGGAATTGAAAGGTACTCTAATCGAAACACTCGGAATGGAAATCGTGTCACTTGAAAAAGGCCGTGTTGTTGCCACTATGCCTGTTGATGAACGCACCCGGCAGCCGTTTGGCCTCCTGCATGGAGGGGCATCTGTCGCCCTTGCGGAAACTGTTGCAAGCATCGGAGCGTTTGAACTTTGCGACAAAGAAACGGAATCCGTTGCAGGGCTTGAGATCAATGCTAACCATATACGTGCCAAAAAAGATGGGACCGTGACGGCTGTCGCATCAGTGCTGCATCAGGGAAGAACTACAATGGTCTGGGATATCAAAATAACAGATGAAAATGACAAACTGGTATGCACATCAAGATGTACCATGGCAGTAATAAAAAGAAAATAAATAATAAAAAACCGCAAGAGGATTTCTCTTGCGGTTTTCCTATTTATCGCAGTATAACGGGCAGTAAGACCCCCACTTCAAGACTCAGAGGAATCAAGGAGGATAAGCGGGGTCAAACTGCCCGTAAAGGCCCGATTGGTTCAACTAACAATCAGTGGGAAAAAACTCCACTGATTGAAGTTTCACTTTATGATTGTTCCTTGCTGCTTGCCTTTTTCATATGTGGTGCATCTTTCAAGTCATCCTGTACACTTTTATCCCATAGCTCTACACCGGAGTTATAGGCTGCCCGGGCAATTAAATGCCCGGCTACAGGTGATGTCATGAAGATGAATACAATTCCGAGCAGCACTCTGGAATTGAAAAAGCCATCTTTAACATAAAAGAACAGCAGGGCTCCAAGCAGTATGGACATAACCCCCAGTGTAGCGGACTTTGATGCCGCATGGTTCCTGGTATAAATATCAGGAAGCCTGATAACGCCATATGCAGCGACAAGGCTTAAAAAGGCTCCTAGAATAATCAGCACAATAATGACAATATTAGCGATCTCGATCATTTTCGATAATAACCCCCTTCTCCAGATATTTAGAGAAGGCCACGGTCCCTATAAAGGCAAGAATCCCGATCAGAAGGATAACCTCCACAAATGCACTTGTATTAAGGGCGATAGAAATCAATGCAACAATTGCAACAAGATTTATGCCAATAGCATCAAGTGCGACTACACGGTCTGGCGTAGTCGGCCCTTTAATTACTCTGTAGATCAAACCGATGGTGGCAGCCGAAATGATAAGGATGGCACTTAGAACAACAGTATTCAGCATTACCGGCTCACCTCCAAGATTGCTTTTTCAAACGAATTCCGGATAGAATCAATGGTTTCCTCTGCATCTTCAATATCAATTGCATGAATGTAAAGAATCTTATTATCCGGGGAAACATCTACAACCAATGTCCCCGGAGTAAGTGTGATCAAATTCGAAAGCACTGTTATTTCCCAGTCCTTTTTCAGAACAGTAGGGTAGGCGAAAATGCCTGGCCGCAAATCAAGTTTGGGTCTTAACAATACTTTAAGCACGCCGATGTTCGCTAAGATAAGCTCTTTGATGAAAAGAAACAATAGATTGATTACCGCTACAACTCTTAATAGATAAAAGCGTGAATCGAAAAATCTTCTGAAAGTAAAGATGATGAGCAGGCCAAAAAGGTATCCTTTAAGGAACGCAACCGGTTCGTATGATCCTGTTAAAAACATCCACATAAACCCAAGGAACACATTTAATAATATTTGAAATGCCATACTCAATACTCCTTTAAAACTGCTTCAATATATATTTCCGGATTTGCAAGAGTTTCAGCAGCCTGTAAGATATACGGATAAACAAACTCCGAGCCGGCTCCGTAGAAAACGGCAATGATAACAAGTATTACTGGTGCAATCAACATTTTGCCGACAGGCACTTTGTCTTCCTCATTATAGGCGCGAGGTGTACCCCAAAAGCCATTAATGAAGATTTTCATGATTGAAAACAGCACAAGAAGACTGGACAATAAGACAATCCCTGCTCCCCAGTAATGTTCTGCTTCGAATCCGCCTTTAACAATTAGAAGCTTTCCAACAAACCCGCTTAATGGAGGGATTCCCGCAAGAGCAAGCGCTGCGATGAAGAAGGTCCATCCCAGACCGGGATAGCGCTTGATCAGCCCGCTTATCTTATGCAAATTGCTTGTCCCGGTAATTGCAATCACGATGCCGGCAAGTAAGAATAGAGATGCCTTAATAATCATATCATGAATCAAGTAGAAGATTGACCCGGTAAGGGAATCAGTCGTCATAGCTGATACTCCGAACAAAATTACCCCTACAGCAATGATGATATTGTAGATGATGATTTTCTTAATATCCCAGTAGGCAATTGCCCCAATGACTCCGGCGATGATCGACATAATTGCCAAAAAGCTCAAGAGCTGATGGGTAAAGCCAGTATCGTGATAAAAGAACAGCGTATAGGTTCTTGTAATAGAGTAAACTCCGACCTTTGTCAGCAGCGCTCCGAATAAAGCCAAAACAGGAGCAGGCGGTGCATAGTAAGAACCTGGCATCCAGAAATATAAAGGAAAAATGGCGCCTTTCAATCCAAATACGATTAAAAATAGCACAGCAATCACTGTAATGATTCCTGGGGGATTCCCTTGGCTGGCTTCGCTGATGCGGACGGATATATGCGCCATATTAAGCGTTCCTACTACAGAATAAAGATAGGCAACAGCTATAACAAACAGAGCGGAAGATATTACATTCACAAGGATGTATTTAATGGACTCCCTAAGCTGTGCCTTCTTTCCGCCTAATACAAGCAAAACATACGAAGCCATCAGCATAACCTCGAAAAAAACGAAAAGGTTGAAGATATCCCCTGTTGTAAAGGCACCGTTTACGCCAACAATTAAAAAGTTGAATGCAGCATAATAGTAAAACTTCTCTCTGGCTTCCCCGATGCTCCAAAATGAATAAATCAGACATAGAAATGCGATTATACTGGTTGTAAGCACCAGTAGAGCTGACATCATGTCAGAGACAAGCGTGATCCCAAAAGGAGCCTCCCAGCTTGAAACATCCAGCGTTTGGATCCCGCTGACTCGGACCTTCTGAACCAGCAGGGCTGAGAAAATGATCGCAATCACTGATGATATGCCTGCAATCCACCTTTGCAGCATGATTCTTTTAGAAGCGAAGATGAGAAGGACACCTGTAACTAAAGGGATCAGGATGGGCAATATTAAAAAGTTAATCATTTCCTTCAGTTCCTCTCATTCGATCCATATTATCAGTGCCAAGCTCCTGGTAGGCACGGTAAGCCAGAACCAGGAAAAACGCAGTGACCCCGAAGCTGATTACAATTGCTGTCAGGATAAGAGCCTGGGGAATCGGATCGGTATAGGAGGGTGCGTTTTCACCCAGCAGCGGGGCAGCCCCTTTTTTTAAGCCGCCCATCGTTAATATAAGCATATGTGCCCCATGGCTTAAAAGCCCGGTTCCGACAATTATGCGCAGCAAGCTTTTTGACAGCATGAGATAAGTAGCTGACATAAATAAAATTCCAATTACGAAAGCCATTAATATTTCCATTATTCATCCTCCCCTATCGTTTGAATAATGGTCATCGTAACGCCAACAACAACCAGAAAAACACCAAGGTCAAACAGTGTAGCTGTATGGAGGGAAGTGTCCCCCAGAACTGGCAGGTCAATATGTCCAAAAGCATGGGTAAGGAAAGGGACATTAAATAGCAATGCTCCCGCCCCTGTACCAATCGCAAAAAGCAGTCCGACTGCAATCATGTGAATATAATTGACAGGAAGAATCTTGGAGACTGTTTTCATATCAAAAGCCAGCAGCAGCAGCACGATTGCCCCTGATGTCAGCAAACCCCCAACAAATCCGCCGCCCGGTGTATAATGGCCGGCAAAAAAGATATGGACAGAGAAAAGAACAATGAGAAACAAAACTACTTTTGTAGCGGTCTGCAAAATGATATCATTTGTTTTCATTTTTCTTTCCCCCTTCCAGGCGAAGTTTGATCATAGCGAAAATTCCAAGAGCTGCAATTCCAAGAACCGTAATTTCAAACATGGTATCAAAGCCCCGGAAATCAACAAGAATAACGTTTACCATGTTTTTCCCGGCTGCCTCCTTATACGTATTCTCGACGTAATATTGCGCAATTGAAGGAAACATCTTATTGCTGTGCGCAGATAGGGCAATCATCGTTACAATTGCACCCACTCCAACAGAAATAAGGGCATTCGTCATTTTAAATCCCATCCGCTCCTCATGCCGGAGCTTTGGCAGATGGTAGAAAGCCAGCAGGAACAAAGAGACAGAAATAGTTTCGATTACAAGCTGTGTTAATGCAAGGTCAGGGGCCCTGAAAATAACAAAGAACAATGAAACGGTATATCCGACTGCCCCCAGCAGAATGATGGATGTCATTCTGGACTTTACAAAAAGAATGGAAATAGATGCAGCAGCGATGACTAATGCCAGCAGAACCTCAGCATAATGGATGGTTGCGACATCGCTCGTATCGAATTTAAAAGCATCTTTCAGAACCAGGGTGGTAGCCAGAGCAACAATGAAAAATGAAAAAATATACACAAGATAGGTTCTGATGAATCCGTTCATATATAATCTTGTTAAGTTGAAGGAAGCCCTCTGTGATACTTCCAGCATAGAATCGTAAAAACGATTCAGAGCCAATTTTTCAGGGAAGAAATCATATACTTTTCTCCACTTTGGCAGAGTGACAAAGAGCAGAATTCCCAATGTAATAACACCTAAAGTCATGAACAGTTCAGGCGTAAATCCATGCCAGAAGTATATATGAGTATCATATACATACCCTTCAACAGGCATGATGGCTGCCTGTGCCGGGGAGATGAGCGTGTTTGAAATAATATTAGGGAAGAAACCGATAATGATAACTAATGAAGCCAGGATAATGGGTGAAATCAGCATCCCGATTGGAGCTTCATGCGGTTTCTTTTCTAATTGTTCAGGCTGGTACTTTCCTGTGAACGTTTTGAATACAAGGATCATGCTGTAAATGAACGTGAATACACTTGCCACCCAGGCAATAACAGGGAACAAGAATCCCCATGTATCCAAATTGAAAATATCCATTTCCAAAACACGGACCATACCTGTGAAGAACATTTCCTTACTTAAGAACCCATTGAAAGGCGGAAGCCCTGCCATGGAAAATGTGCCGATGATCGCCAAAGTAAAGGTAATCGGCATAAAGTTCATAAGACCGCCAAGCTTGCGGATATCACGGGTTCCGGTTTCATGATCGACAATTCCGGCTACCATGAAGAGACTTCCTTTAAAGGTGGCATGGTTGATCAAATGAAAAACAGCAGCTGTAGTGGCAACCGTAAAATAACTGTCATCCACTGTTTCAAAGTGAAGCGCTGCAGCGCCGATGCCGAGAAGGGACATGATCATCCCCAGCTGGCTGACTGTTGAGAAAGCCAGAATGGCTTTAAGGTCAGTCTGTTTGACAGCTGAAAAGGAACCCCAGAATAATGTTGTAATGCCAAATCCAGCAATGAGCCAGAACCAGAGCGAATGCTCAGCAAATACCGGACTCATACGTGCTACTAAATAAATGCCGGCTTTAACCATCGTTGCCGAGTGCAGATATGCACTGACGGGTGTTGGAGCTTCCATGGCATCCGGCAGCCAGATGTGAAATGGAAACTGCGCGGACTTGGTAAAAGCCCCAAGCAAAAAGCAAAGCAGAGCAGGAACGAATAATGAATGTGAAAATATCTCATCTGATCCAGCGATAATTTCCGAAATGCTGAAAGTGCCTGTCATCAAATAAAGAAGGATGATGCCTCCAAGCATAGAAAGACCGCCGAAAACGGTGATGATCATCGACTTCTGTGCGCCATATCTTGATTTTTCTCTGTGGTACCAATACCCGATTAGCAGGAATGAAGAAAAACTCGTGAATTCCCAGAAGGTATAAAGCACAATCAGGTTATCAGATAGGACAACCCCAAGCATGGCTCCCATAAATAGAAGCAAGTACACATAGAAGGTGTTCAGTTTTTCTTTATTTTTATCAAGGTAATAGATGGAATACAGAACAACCAATGATCCTATACCGGTAATCAGCAAAGCAAAAAGCAAACCGAGACCGTCTACTTTTGCCGTGAAATCAATCCCCAGAGCGGGTATCCACGAAAAAGACTTTGTGACGGACTGCTGATTGGAGGTGATGGATAAATAAGAAATAAAATAACTGAATAAAAGGATTGGCAGAGGAAGTACAAACCAACCCGTATGTATCTGCCTGAACAGCTTGTACGCAATAGGCACAAGGATGGCAAGCAAAAATGGTGAAATTATTGCCAGGTGAAGCAAAGACAAGACATTACCCCCTTTAAATTAATTGCGTGTTATTTAACAAAGTATCCTATCAGGCAGCTTGATGAAGCCGCTTATGGCATCTAACGGTTCAGGATGGATATTTGGAATAATGTATTTTTCTTCCGCAGAATGTATAATCTATTTCTGCAATTAGTAAGCGCTTAATAAAAGTTTTTCCACCTTCCCCCATATTATCCAGCCAGGGCAGGCATGACAGTCGTGCCATATTCATCATTACTATCCGTTCATGCACCTCAGAACAAATTATAACCTAAAAAGAAAGTCTGTGCATTCTTCCAACCCTTATCAGCAAAGGATTTATCCATTCTTATTAAATAGGTAGAAACACGAATGTATCAGGAAAAATTTTTTTGAAAAAATATATAAAAAGAAAGCACATTTGTATAAAAAATCATTCATTCAAGCACACTATTAGTAGGTGGTGTTATGCATGATTAAACATAAAATTTCAGCAGCCATTACAATCTTTGCCCTGCTGTTTGCAGGCGCCTGGATATTGAACCACCAAACCAAAAGGGAATTCTATATTCCGGCAGACGAAGAAGTGGTCGAATTATTACCTGCAGATTATAAAATGGAAGCTGGAAAAGAACAAAAGCTGAAGGTGTTTGAGCCTAGGGAATATGTGAGGATACAGACGGCTTCATAAGAAAAAGAGGGTGTGCTTTGGCACATCCTCTCTTTCTGCTGTATTAAGTTTTACTGCGGCCGCGGTTTTGGAAAATCATGATGGCTAGCGGAACCGTAATGATAAAGGAAAGGAAGAATAGGAGGAGTAACTTGGAGAAGGGGGTAATGCTTTTTTCGATATTATCAACATACCGTTCAAAAAACTCCCTGATTGATTCATTGCCAAGCACATTGGATGCTGTCAGAAATTCTTTTTTGTCAAAATCATAATAAAAGAAATCTTTTTTCTTAAATATAAATAAGTCATCTCGTTTTTGTTCCAATTCTAAAAAAACAATGCCGATATGGGAAGTATATTCCTCAATAACCTCTTCATTTTCTGATGTTTGCGGGTCATCAGATGTAACGATCTTTGTTACCTGTCCCTGCATTCCGTACGCATCGATGACTGAAAAGGAGTTTTCGCTGTAATAATGGACTGTGCTTCGAAGCTGTTCTTCGAGTATGTCTTCAAACTCTTTTTCAGCATCAGCAGCTTTCGCAGGCATTAGGGATCCCACGAACAGCAGGACTGCAAACAAAAAACAGCACATTCCTTTTTTCATACTCTGCCCCCTTTATCTCTATTTGTCTCTTAAGATTACTAGAATATGGTTTATGTTTATGCTGGGAAGAATGGAAATATACAGCTTGCCGGGGGGTTATTCCATAATAGATAGCTAGATAAGGAGAGCGATGGAGAAATTCCGGCATAAAAGCAATTTGATCAGAAAATTTAAATATTTCATGCTATAATATAAGAAATTAAGTCCGTTAAATCTTAAGGGAAAGCAGGTGAAAACATGGGGGAGGAACATCAATACTTATTTATTGATTTTGAGTTTACCATGCCTGATAAAGGCAATGCTTTCAGAGGTTTTTTTCCGGAAATTATCGAAGCCGGCATTGTATCAGTTATCAGCAATCAGGTTTGTGAAGAGTTCTCTTCATATGTAACTCCTGTCCGGTTTCCGATATTGTCCGAGCGATGCAAATCCTTTCTGCATATATCACAGGACCAAGTAGATCAGGGAATGGATTTTCTTGAATTGGTCAAGAAAATGAAGGATATGAACAGAAATCGTTCCTGCACAATCGTTACGTGGGGAAATATGGACATGAAGGTGCTTAGAAATAATTGTATCCAGGCTGGAGTGGATTTTCCATTCAGGGGCAGGGAAGTGGATCTTTCGATGGAATATAAGCGATTCTTTGGGGACCAAAACCAGACAGGATTATGGAAAGCGGTTCAGGAATACGGCAAAGAAGGAACTGGAAAACATCACCGAGCACTGGATGATGCCTTGACGACTTACAATATTTTCAGACTGGTAGAAAAGGATAAAAAGTATCTGCAAAAGCCGGAGCCTACGACAATTGGCGACCGGGTGGACTTCTCGAAGCTGTTTAATAAATTTGCCTGACAAGCCAAATCCATCAAAGCGATTTGGCTTGTATTCATTTTACTTAAAATAATCTTTCTCCAATGAGTCGAGATTTCTTATGCTTTGCTCAGCCCATGGAGAAGAATCTCCTTCCAGCTCCGTTCTCATTCTATCCAGTGCTATTTGAAGCGAATCCTTATAATCTGGTATTTCTTCTGCGAAGGGCTTTACCATTTGCTTAGGCACATTGGTCTGCTCTCTGTAAGCAAGCGCGCGGCGTTCATGAAAAAGCATCACGTCCGCTTCTTTAGGATTATGCAAATCGCCCTGCATTGGATGCTTTAGGACCCCAAGCACTCTGACCAGGTAATGCTGCGGCCGGATATCTGTCACTTCCCCGATATACTTGCCTGTTTTATAGATGGCTGTTACTTTGTCGCCTATCTTTACTTCTGCCAACCTAACCTCTCCTTTTTCATTTTCTTTAGCCCTATTATGAAGCCTGAAAAAACAAAGTGCAAATTTTCAATAAATCAGGTAAGCTAAAAAATGATTAGTTTTTTATAGGAGGCTGAAAAATAATGAAATGGCGAATGTTAACTCCCATTCTAATTCTGATGTTTATCCTGTCAGCATGCGGGACAAGCACTGAAAAAGAAGCGGACAATGCAAATGGCTCTGAGACTGAAGAAAAACAGACAAATAACCAGTCAAGTGAAACTCCAGACAATTTTCCGCAGCTGACTGAAGAAGTTCAGGGAAATGAAAGACTGGTGGAAATGCAGACATCAAAAGGGAATATTAAAATTAAACTTTTCCCGGACCAGGCCCCGAAAGCTGTTGAAAATTTCATTAAGCACAGTGAAGATGGCTACTACGACGGCTTGATTTTTCATCGTGTCATTCAGGACTTTATGATTCAGGGCGGCGATCCTGAGGGAACCGGCATGGGCGGAGAAAGCATTTACGGTGAAGCATTTGAGGATGAATTCTCCAATGAGCTCTATAATATTCGCGGAGCTTTATCCATGGCGAATTCCGGTCCAAACACAAACGGAAGCCAATTCTTTATAGTTCAGAACACGACACTTGATCCTAGTATGAAGGAAAAGATGGAAGAAGCAGGTTATCCGGAAGAAATCATTAAAGCTTATGAAAAAGGCGGTACACCTTGGCTTGACAATAAGCACACCGTTTTTGGACAGGTTGTTGAGGGAATGGATGTAGTCGACAGCATTGCAGCGGTTGAAACAGCCGAACAGGACAAGCCTGCGGAAGATGTGGTTATTGAAAAGATCGAGGTATTGAAATAAGTTCATTGGACTGTGCAACCTTTGCTGATATAATAATTTAATGGACACTGCTTTTAGCAGAAAGGATGGATTAGAATGCTGCAATGGTATGTACTGTCACTGTTTTTGTATTTTCCTGAAGATAAATCAGAATACGGCCCGGCAGCTTTAACGTTTGCCATCTTCTTAATTGGGGCCATTCTTACCATGAGATTAATTATCCGTGTATCAAGGCGCGAAGCAGCCAAAGCGAAAGAGCTTGAAGAGCGCATTGACAGGCAAAATAGACAAGAGGGGAACAGCTGAGCGGCTGTTCTTCTTTTTTTTTGGTAAGATCTAGGCCAAGCTCCCAGGAGTCGGAGGTGAGCATGGCACTTGCGCTGCTCTTGTTTATTAATAATGTGATTGGGCAACACTAAAGGCAAATTGTCTTTTGATGGAGGATTCAATCATGAGAAAAGGTTTGATGCTTGGTGTTTTTCTTCTTCTGTCCGGCTGCGGGGAAGAGAATATTACAAATACAGAAGTCGAAATGTATAATGCTGCAGGTGATTCATTAGGCACCATTAAGGTGCAGGAACAAGCGAGCGGAGTAAAATTGACCGGAGATCTGAGCGGGCTGCCGCCGGGGGAGCTTGCTATCCATATCCATGAAGAAGCAAAATGTGAACCCCCTGATTTCAAATCCGCCGGGAATCATTTCAATCCTGATAATAAGGAGCATGGTCTGCTTCATCCAAAAGGATCCCATGCGGGTGATCTTCCCAACCTGATTGTCGAGGATGACGGCAAAGTTAAGATTGATTTTATGGCGCCTCAGGTCACGTTAAAAGAAGACAAAACTTCATTGCTGACAAAGGAAGGGACCTCCATTGTCATCCATGACGGGCCGGATGATGGCATGACCCAGCCGGCAGGTGATTCCGGAGAACGCATTGCCTGCGGCCGTATTTCAAAAGATAAAAAAGAAGAAGGGCAGAAAAAAGCACAGGATGATCAGTCAACAGAAGAATAAATAAGTGAAGGCTTTCCGGGAAGGGAAAGCCTTTATCACTGGGAATTTTTCAGGACGATCCGTATAATGGAGTTAATCTTATAAATGGAGGTTAGTTAAATGGGAATTTTCGATGGCTTTATCGGCAATGCCTCCGAAGCGGACATTAAGGAGGTGCAGGACGAATTTTCAGCCGTCCTTGCTCCAAGTGAACAGGTTGAAAAAGCCTACAGGCTGGTCCGTGATTTATTCATTTTTACAAACAAGCGCCTGATTCTGGTGGATAAGCAGGGAATCACAGGGAAAAAAATCGAGTATCACAGCATCCCTTATAAAAACATTACCCATTTTAGCATTGAAACCGCAGGCAGCTTCGATCTGGAGGCCGAATTAAAAATTTGGATCTCAGGATCAGACGAACCAATTGAAAAACATTTTAATAAAAACTTGAACATCTACGAAGTGCAGAGCGTGCTTGCTGAATATGTACTGTAAATCCCCTTGCTTGAAGTGCGAGGGGATTTTACTTGTGAGTTTGGAAAAATTTTCATAAAATGAAATTAATTCAATACTAGAGGTGAAATATGATTAATAGACCCCGTTTCGAACCAAGGGAGCTGGAATTGCTCCGCATCCTGACCAGCCGTCTAGAGCTGCCTTTGAAGGATAAAAATCAGTATCTGTTTTTAGAGAAGGGCTATGCAGGCGAGCTTCATTTTGACAGGGAACTTCAGGACTTACACGACGATTTCATCATTCTAAATGATCTCCTGCTGGAAAACAGCAATACCCTTCTCCAAATCGATACCCTCCTTATCACCGGCAGCACTCTTTTTGTCTTTGAAGTAAAAAACTACGAAGGTGACTATTGCATAGAAAACGAAAGGTGGTACTCCCTTCCGTCCAAAACGGAAATAAAAAATCCCCTTTTTCAGCTGCAGCGATGTGAAACACTATTGCGGGGACTCCTAAAAGAAATCGGTTTTCATCTTCCCATCAAATCTCATCTGATATTTATCAACCCCGGATTTCAGCTTTATCAGGCTCCGCTAAATATTTCCGCAGTATTTCCTTCACAGCTAAAACGATTTCTTGAAAAATTAAAAAATACTCCAACTGCGGCGAAATTCAGAAATATGAAGCTCGCGGAGCAGTTAAATGCCCGCTGTCTGAAAGAGAACCCCTACATGAGAATACCAGAATATAACTATGCCCAATTGCGAAAAGGGATCCCGTGTGATTCGTGTTCCTCGTTCTTGACCCCCTTTACTCAAGGATACTTAACGTGCGGGGAATGTGGTTTGAAAGAAAAGGCAGACACTGCGATACTGCGTTGCGTGAATGAATTTAGGGTTCTGTTTCCAGATAGGAAAATTACTACAAATACGATAGTGGATTGGTGCGGTGGTGTAGGGTCTGGGAAGACTGTGCGGAGGATACTAGTGAGAAATTATGAGAAAAAAGGGAGGGGGAAAGCTTCATATTATCAAAGAAGGTAAATACAGGAGAAGAGGTTTGAGGTGATTAAGTAATTAATCAGAGGGGATAACGCCGAAAAAGGAGAGCGACTAAAGAAAATGGTAATTAATCAGAGGGAATAATGCCGAAAAAGGAGAGCGGCTAGAGAAAATGGTAATTAATCATAGGGAATAACGCCCAAAAGTGGAGCGACCAAAGAAAAATGGTAGTTAATCAGAGGGAATAACGCCGAAAAAGGAGAGCGACTAGAGAAAATGGTAATTAATCAGAGGGAATAACGCCGAAATGGAGAGCGACTAGAGAAACTGGTAGTTAATCAGAGGGAATAACGCCGAAAAAGGAGAGCGACTAGAGAAAATGGTAATTAATCAGAGGGAATAACGCCGAAATGGAGAGCGACTAGAGAAACTGGTAGTTAATCGGAGGGAATAACGCCCAAAAGTGGAGCGACCAAAGAAAAATGGTAGTTAATCAGAGGGAATAACGTCCAAAATGAAGAACGACCAACGAAAAGGGTACTTAATCAGACCGGCCACCGCAATCTCCGCACAACGCAAAAAAGCACGGCCTTCCAGCCGTGCCTCCACACACTATTACTCAAAGGCCCGCTTCAGCCTATCCAGTCCCTCCGCCAATACTTCATGCGGGCAGGCAATGTTCATCCGGACGAAGCCTTCACCGCCCTGGCCGTATTTCGGGCCAGGCTCCAATGCGAGTTTTCCTTTTTCCAAAAGCCTTTGGCGCAGTTCGGCATCACTTAATCCCAATTCGCGGCAATCCAGCCATAGGAGATAGGTGCCGTCCGGCTCCATCAGGCGAATACCGGGAAGGTGCTCACCAATAAATTCAGCTGCTGTCCGTTTATTTTCAGCGAGATAATCCATAAGACCATCGAGCCATTCTTCGCCATGGCGGTAAGCTGCCTCCATGCCAATGATGCCGAAGGCCGACAGCGTAAAGAATCCTTGCTTGTGCTGTTCTGCCTGGAATGCCTTTCGCAGCTTCTCATTGCTAATAATGGCAGCTGAAGCCTGGATCCCTGCAAGGTTCCAGGTTTTTGTCGGAGCTATGCAGGTGACCGTAATGTCTGCAAATTGTGGATCCATTGAAGCAATGGGATAATGCTTATGGCCTTTATAAATTAAATCAGAATGGATCTCATCGGAAAGAATAAGGCAACTATATTTTACACATAGCTCCCCTATTTTCCTAAGTTCCTCTTCTGTCCACATGCGGCCTCCAGGATTGTGCGGATTACATAGGAGGAATAGTTTCACTCCTTCTTTCAATTTGTCTTCAAAATCGGCAAAATCAATTTCGTACCGGCCGTTCTCGAGCTTCAGCTGAGAATTAACGACTTTGCGGCCATTCTGTTTAATCATCTCAAAGAAAGGAGTATATACGGGAGACTGGAGCATTACTTTCTCCTCTTTTTCCGTAAAAGCCTGGATCGCAGTTGCGATGGAGGGAACCACTCCCGTGCTGTATAAAATCCACTCATTATTAATTTTCCAGCCATGCCGCCTGTAAAGCCACTGTCCGATAGAGTCTGCGGTTGAATCAGGAGCAAATGTGTATCCGTAGACTCCATGAGCTATTCTTTCCTCGATGGCTTTTTTTACTTCCTCGGGTGGCTGAAAATCCATGTCCGCTACCCACATCGGCAATACATCGGATCTGCCGAAAACCTCCCTGGTCCGATCCCACTTAACAGAAGCTGTATTTTCCCTGCTGATTTTTTGATGGAAATGAAAACGATCCAACTCTGTCACCGCCTTTAGAATTCTTTTATGTATCCTGACTCTATGATATGATATTGATGCTAAAAATTAAAATATTGCGGCTTCGTTCAGCCGAATAATAATCAGGTGATAAAATGGAAATTCAGCAAACGAATCTTTTGCTTGTTTATACACTGGATCAGTGGGATCCATTTAGAGTTGGGCCGGGCAACTATGACACTGAAATTGCAGATTCAGTTCAGGCAGTCCATGATTTGGATGATCAGGTGAAATTAGCCAGAAAGATTCAATCCATATATGAATTTTCCTTTGAGGAAATCATTCCATTGGAAAATTGCATAGAAATCTCCGGGCGTCTTCTTGAAATCAAGAATAATGGCTCCTGCGCTATGTAAAGTGAAAAAAGGCAGCTCTCCGACCCGGGGGCTGCCTTTTTCATCTGCACACTTGAACGGAATTTACAAAACTCCGAATGTGCTTTAGAACATCTTCCGGCCGCTCTTCCGGCACGAGATGACCGGTATCTTTTAACACCACCAGTTTGGAATTCTTTAAATCTTTATTCAGCCGTTTTCCGATATGAAGCGGAACAACCCTGTCGTGTTCTCCCCATATTAGAAGGCATGGTGTTTCTATTTTCCTTAATGCAGCAGCAGGCATATCGCCTTCCCTGTCGCGAATCATCCTGGTTAAGGCCCGGAAAATATCATCTTCTAAAAAGGGCGACAAATAGCCATAGAGCATTTCATCATCAATCATGGAATGATCGTAGACAACATTTTTTAAATTCTGTTTTACCCCTGAGCGCTGAAGATATAATTTCACATACAGATGAAAGAATGGTATGTAGCTTGAAAAGATGATATGCGGCTTCATTCGTTTCATATACCCGGAACTGCACAGCAGTACGGCCTGATCAACCAGATCAGGGTTGGAATGTGCAACATTTAATACGATCTGTCCTCCCATGGAATGCCCTATTAAAGTGACTTTTTCAAAGCCCAGTTTTTCTGATAAGCGGATAACCGTATCAGCCAGGTTTTTATAGGAGTAGACGAACTGCTGGGATTTCCCGCTTTTGCCGAAGGGCGGTAAATCCATCGAAACCACATTGAATTCCGTTTGCAGCAGAGGGATCAGCCTGCGAAAGCTAAAGGTGGACGAAAGAAAACCGTGCAGCAGAACCAGGGTATTCCTGGAGGACTCATGCTTATAGTATTCATAATAAACATCTGTTCCATTAATTGGCTCTGTTCCTGAAAATGTCGCTTGTTCCATGGGCCTTCCCCCTCCTAGACTCAGTTTCACAGTATTTTCCCCTTAATCTTAATCTTGACACATATGATTTTAAAGAAATTAATAAATAATGAAAGTGACACATTTATTTTTCGAAGTTTTTGCTATAATAGAACTATTTTATAGAGTAAATCACTAAAGGATGGGAGCGACAAGTAGTGAAATTAACTGAAAAGCAAATCGAAGTTCTTGAAATTTTAGAAAATAACAGTGCGCGAATCCCTGTTGAAGACATTGCGAAAATGGCTCAATTAAATGTGGCGGAAACTGAAACCATTTTAGATAAGCTCGAGGAAATGAAAGTGCTTGTGCGTTTTAATTCTGTTATTGACTGGTCAAAGGTGGATGGCCATGAGGGAGTTACCGCTATGATTGATGTGAAGGTCGCTCCAAAGCGCGGGGTAGGATTCGATGAAGTTGCACAGAGAATTTACCGTTTCAAAGAGGTGAGGTCTGTCTATCTAATGTCCGGCGCCTATGATCTTTCTGTCATCATTGAGGGCCGTTCCATGAATGAGGTAGCCCGATTTGTATCAGAAAAGCTGTCGACTCTTGATTCCGTCTTGTCGACAACAACACACTTTATTCTAAAAAAATATAAGCATGACGGCACTATTTTTGAACAAAATGAAGATGACAAACGAATTGTGGTGTCACCGTAATGAAGGGAACAAAGTCTTATTTATCCAAAACGGTAGAAGAGCTGAAGCCTTCCGGGATTCGCCGCTTTTTTGACCTTGCTGCAGGAATGGAAGGAGTCATTTCCCTTGGGGTGGGTGAACCTGATTTTATCACACCCTGGTCAGTGCGTGAAGCAGCCATCCTTTCACTTGAGCAGGGATATACCTCTTATACGGCTAATGCCGGGTTAATGGAGCTGCGGGAGGAAATTGCAGATTATATGCAGAAAAGCTTCGGAGTTTCTTATTCACCCCAAAATGAAATTATCGTTACGGTGGGAGCGAGCCAGGCATTGGATATATCTCTAAGGGCAATCCTCGATCCGGGTGATGAAGTAATTGTGGTTGAACCAAGCTTTGTTTCCTATGTTCCCTTAGTAACTCTTGCGGGAGGTGTGCCTGTTCAGGTCCAGACTTTAAAGGAGAATGGGTTTAAGATTCTGCCTGAGCAGCTGGAAAACGCAATAACCGGCAGGACTAAAGCCATTATGCTTTGTTCGCCCAATAATCCGACTGGAACAATGTTATCCGGAGATGAACTGAACGCAATTGCACAAATAGCTGAAAAGTACGACTTGCTGGTTCTTTCTGATGAAATATATGCAGAGCTTGCTTATGATGATGAGTATACGAGTTTTGCCGCCATCAGAGAGATGAAGAAAAGAACAATCTTAATTTCGGGATTTTCAAAGGGGTTTGCCATGACAGGCTGGAGATTGGGGTTTGTCTGCGCTCCTGAGGAGATCTCGCAGGCAATGCTGAAAATTCACCAATATGCGATGATGTGCGCACCTACGATGGCACAGTTTGCTGCACTTGAAGCCTTGAAGACTGGCAGATCAGATGTTGAGGTTATGAAAAAGAGCTATAAGCGCAGGCGGAATTATTTTGTTCAGTCTCTAAATGAACTGGGATTAACCTGCCATATGCCGGGTGGAGCCTTTTATGCTTTCCCATCTATTGAAAGTACGGGACTTTCTTCTGAAGAATTTGCAGAAAAACTGCTGCTGGAGGAAAAGGTAGCGGTCGTGCCAGGCAATATTTTTGGCGAAAGCGGGGAAGGCCATGTGCGCTGCTCTTATGCCACCTCCATGGAACTTCTGCAGGAAGCGATCAAGAGAATTAGCCATTTTATAAAGCAGAATCAGAAAGCATAAAAAAAGGACAATCCACAACAGATTGTCAACTTCAAAAAGGGGGGGAATACTAGAAAGCCTTATACTTCAAGGCTAACCAGTATTCCCTTTTTATATACTCTCTTTTATAAAACTTTTTGATCATATTTAATTTCATATAGCATTTGCATGACACGGAGGAAATCTTCCTCACTGAATTCCTTAGCTTTCCTTAAGATAAGCTTTGCTTTTTTTGTGCCAATTTCACGCACAAGCTGTTCGATTTCATAATCGATTCCTGACTGGCCCTTCTGCATTTCCTGTTCAAGCAGTTCGGAAGCTGGAATATCCAGGGCTGTTGAGATTTTTAAAACAGTCTGTGTATCAGGAATCTGATCTCCATTTTCGTATTTTGCAATCGTACCCGTCCCCACTCTCACCTTTAATGCGAGCTGCTGCTGGGTCATATTTGCGCGTTCGCGGCAAGCTTTAATGTTATGGCCTATATTTGACATATCCATCACTCCCACTAACAATTTCTTCTATCTTTATTTTATCATGTTAAACGCATGATCCTTTTTGTACTTCATGAACATTTAGTTAACAAACAAATAGAATGTCTACATATTGTTTGCGGATTGTTTTATTATAATGAATGAAAGTCTGTGATTCCCAATGGGATTAAAATGTCTGGGGTTTCCATTTGAATTCCTTTTGATATTTTGATCAAGTTGTGATATAATTTCTTATTGCGTATAAAGAGATAAAATTTGAATTTAAATAGGAGTGTTTTCATGTCTGAGAAAATCGAAGTAGGCAGTGTTATTACAGGAAAGGTAACGGGTATTCAGCCATATGGTGCGTTCGTAGCATTAGATGAGAATACACAGGGATTAGTCCACATTTCCGAAGTGACTCATGGTTTCGTAAAAGATATTAATGAGCATCTTAAAGTGGGCGATGAAGTAAAAGTGAAGGTTCTTTCTGTTGACGAAGCAGCAGGAAAAATCGGTTTATCAATCCGTGCAACAGAAGAAGCGCCACAAGCAGAAGCGAAAGCAAGAAAGCCTCGCAAGCGCCAGGCAGCTCCAATCAAAATGGAAGACGAATCTGCACAGGGATTCAATACACTTAAGGATAAGCTCCAAGAGTGGATTGACCAGTCCCAGCGCGAGGATCTTATTAAGAAGTAATAAAAATGAAAACCGGGTTTTGCTGCCCGGTTTTTTATTTTTTTGTGATGCAAAAAATATTTGCTTTATATGCAAAATGAGCGGGCGTTCGACAATATATTTTGCATGCTTACCTACATAAAACCGATATAAATTAAATTTTTTTAGGGTAAATAGTCTGAAAAATGCTTGAATTTTATATCTTGGCATTAATCTTGCAATAGTTAAACCAACAGACGTGTAACTTTAAAAGGAGGAACATTATGAAAGAAACAACAGGAAAGAAAATTCCCTTCTGGTTTGCAGTGCTGCCGCTGCTGGTAATGATTGCTGCAATGATTATTACGATTGTTAAGTTTGAAGGGAGCCCACATGTGCCTTTAATTGCCGGAACAATTGTATCCGCTTTCATCGCGTGGCGTTTTGGCTATAAATGGAACGATATTGAGGAAGGCTTCTATAAAGGCATTAAGTTAGCGCTCCCGGCAATTCTGATTATTATAATGGTCGGTTTGACAATTGGCTCCTGGATTGGCGGAGGAATTGTAGCGACTATGGTCTTTTACGGATTAAAGCTAATGACTCCATCCATGTTTTTAGTCTCAATTTGTATTATCTGTGCCATTGTCACTCTGGCAATCGGAAGTTCATGGTCTACAATGGGAACGATTGGCGTCGCCGGAATGGGAATTGGGATCAGCATGGGCATTCCGGCTCCAATGGTGGCGGGGGCTATCATCTCAGGCGCCTATTTCGGAGATAAAATGTCACCCCTGTCAGATACGACTAATTTGGCTGCAGGAATTACTGGTACAGATCTTTTTGAACATATAAAACATATGTTTTACACAACCCTTCCAGCGCTGGCCATTGCCATTATTGCTTACTGGTTTTTGGGAAGGCAATTTGGCGGGGATGATTTGAATAATGATAAAATTTCTGGTGTCATGAATGTTTTATCGGAGAACTTTGTCATCTCCCCTTGGCTATTATTGGTTCCTTTAATTGTTATAGGATTAGTGGCAAAAAAAGTGCCTGCATTGCCCGCGCTTGCTATTGGTGTTTTCCTTGGCTGGCTTTGCCATATTTTTGTACAGGGAGGCGCTGCAGGGGATGCTGTGAATACACTCCAGGGCGGGTTTTCGATTGAATCAGGAAACACGATGGTGGACGAGCTATTTAATAGAGGCGGCATTGACGATATGATGTATACTGTGTCCCTTACGATAGTGGCGATGGCATTTGGAGGAGTTATGGAGCAGACAGGGATGCTAAAAGCCATTGTTGAACAGATCCTGAAATTGGCCCGTACAGCAAGGAGCTTAGTAGCCACTACCGTGCTATCTGCTTTCTTTACCAATATAGCCGCTGCAGAGCAGTACATTTCCATTCTGCTGCCGGGCAGAATGTACACACAGGCATTTAAGGATAAAAATCTGCAATCTAAGAATCTTTCGCGGGCCCTTGAAGATGGAGGTACCGTCACGTCCGTCTTTGTTCCATGGAATACTTGTGCGGTGTTTATCATGTCAACACTCGCCGTTCATCCATTTGAATATGCACCATACGCGATCTTAAATTTCACTGTGCCGATTCTGGCTATTATCTTTGCGATGCTTGGCTACAAAATAACATTCATGAGTGATCAGGAACGAAAAGAAATGGAAGAGAAAGATCAATTAGCTTCTTAAATTTCAGGCTCCGTACCCTCGGAGTCTTTTTTGTTTTTTGAGAAGATAATAGGGTAAAGGTAAATTGATTCAGACTGTAAAGTTTTTGAATAGGAACTTTCAGTTAGCAAAGAATATATTTTGTTGAAAGGAGAGATAAATATGGCAGAGCAGACACTTTACGAAAAAGTAGGCGGCGGAGAATCTATTGAAAAGGTTGTCGATTATTTTTACGAGGAACTGGTATTGAAGGATCCGACCGTCAATCAGTTTTTCGAGCATACCGATATGGTAAAGCAGAAACGCCATCAATCCAAGTTCATCAGTTATGCACTGGGAGGGCCTAATCAATATTCAGGCAATTCCATGGCAAAAGCACATGAGGGCATGAATCTGCAGCCGGAACACTTTGATGCGATTGCCAGGCATCTGCATGATGCACTTGCGCATTTTGGAGTGAGTGAGAGGGATATCGATGAAGCTTTGACTCGTGTTGCAGCGCTTCGGGACGATATTCTATACAAATAGGCTCCCCGTGGGGAGCTTTTCGTTTTTTATTCGATTTTCGAGAGACTCCCAGACCGAATTCAATCAGCTGTTTTCTTTCCTGACTCCGTACTTCCTCAGCCTATATTGAAGATTTTGCCGGCTCATGCAAAGGGATTTTGCGGCTTGGGTTATATTATTGCCATGGTGTTTAAGGACTTTCTTTAGATAGTAGGTTTCGGCTTCCTGTATATATTGTTCAAGTGATTTAATAGGCTTGTTTTTCTGAATCAGCAAATCCTCCAAATGACCGGTTTCGTTAGGCTCCTCCTTGAATTGCGGCTTATTCCGGAAATGAAGAGGCAAATGCACATAGCTGATGGTTTCTTCCTGATCAATCAGATTCATGGCTCCTTCGATAATATGCTCCAATTCCCGTACATTGCCCGGCCAATCGTATTGCTCGAATTTGCTCATTACTTCTTCATCGATTTCCGCTACATTCATTCCAAAGAGCTGATTGTATTTTTCTATGAAAAATTGTGCAAGATCCCGGATATCCTTTCTTCTCTTTCGGAGAGGCGGAATGAAGAGGGAAACAACACTCAGCCTGTAATATAAATCTTTTCGCAGGCGGTCTTCTGAGATAGCATCAATCGGGTCTTCGTTAATGGTTGCTATAATTCTAACATCTACTGTCCGGTCCTTCGTATCACCGACCCTGCGGACCGTTTTTTCCTGTAAAACTCTCAATAGCTTTGCCTGCAGGGATGGATTAAGTGAATTGATTTCATCAAGCAGCAAAGTCCCGCCATTTGCCTGTTCAAACAATCCAGGCCTTTCAATGGAGCCTGTAAATGCACCTTTTTTTGTGCCAAATAGAAGACCCTCTATCAGACTGTCTGGAAGAGCAGCGCAATTTTGAGAGATAAATGGTTTTGAAGATCGGCTGCTGCCATTATGGATGCTTTGGGCAAAGAGCTCTTTTCCTGTACCGGTCTCTCCGATAATCAGGACAGAAGAACTAGTCCGGGTTGCTCTTTTGCTCGCTTCAACCACTTCATTGATCTCGTCGCTTGAGCCAATTATACTATCGAAAGTATAGCGGGTGTCTCCGCGTTTATTCATATTTTCTCTGATCAGCTTTTCAAGCTTGGTTACATCACGTGCGATTTCCATAGCGCCAATCTGTTCGCCATCTTCCATAATTGGAAAAGTATTATTAATCGTGGTGATTTCCTGCCCCTTATTGTTAAAATAGGTTTGTTTGGCATTTTTAATTTTGCTGCCATTTTTGAGCGCCTGAAGTAAGGTGCTGTCTTCGTTTTGGTTGAAAGAAAACACATCCAGAAGATTTTTATCCAATACATCTTCATAATCCATGCCTTCTATTTGAGCCATTTTTTTATTGTAGAAAGTTGTTCTTCCTTCCTCATTCACTACATGGACACCAACATCTATTTCATCTAAAATCCGCTGAAAGATCTTGTTTTTTAGTTGGAGCTGTTCAATTTCCCTGTGATTCATTGTAATCTCCTTCACTCGGCAGTTTATTCAATAGTATATATTTAATTGAATATATGCAATGAAAATTTGCACCAGAAACATTGGGTTTTCTAAAAAAACGCAAAAAAAATTTGCTTCCAGCTTATAAGAATTGTCATTTATCAGCTTTTTATATTTGGCACAGTTCTTGCATTATAAAATGGTGGATGAAAAACGAATTTATTAAAGGGGGATGGCATCATGGTACAGCCGTACAAACATGAACCTTTCACAAATTTTAAAACAGAAGAAAACCGTGAAGCGTACTTACAGGGATTAAAAACAGTCGAAAGCTATTTAGGACAGGATTATGATCTATTAATTGGCGGAGAGCGCATTTCTACTGAAGATAAAATTGTATCAATCAATCCTTCTAATAAAGAAGAAGTCGTTGGCCGTGTGTCAAAGGCAAACCGCGATCATGCGGAAAAAGCGATGCAGGCTGCAGTCGAAGCGTTCAAGACTTGGAGAAAAGTAAAGTCGGAAACACGCGCAGATGTGCTATTCAAAGCAGCTGCGATTATCCGCCGCCGCAAGCATGAGTTTTCTGCCCTATTAACGAAGGAAGCAGGGAAGCCTTGGAACGAGGCAGATGCTGATACTGCAGAAGCGATTGACTTCCTTGAGTACTATGCACGCCAAATCTTAGAAATCAAAGACGGTGTTCCAGTCAACAGCCGTCCGAACGAATATAACCGTTATGACTACATTCCATTGGGAGTGGGGATCATCATTTCTCCTTGGAACTTCCCGCTTGCGATCATGGCCGGTACAACTGTTGCGGCAATCGTGGCAGGAAATACTG
Source organism: Bacillus sp. 22-7 (assembly GCF_010628845.1). Classification (NCBI taxonomy): domain Bacteria; kingdom Bacillati; phylum Bacillota; class Bacilli; order Caryophanales; family Bacillaceae; genus Bacillus; species Bacillus sp. 22-7. The sequence goes on from NZ_NJQY01000032.1 coordinate 31,928, forward strand.
TTCTTTTAAAGCCAGCTTCTACAACTCCAGTTGTGGCTGCGAAATTCGTTGAAGTGATGGAAGAAGCAGGCCTTCCGAAAGGCGTTCTGAACTTCGTGCCTGGCAGCGGTGCGGAAGTGGGCGACTACCTGGTTGACCATAAAGATACCCGCTTCATTTCCTTCACAGGATCACGTGACGTTGGTCTTCGCATCAACGAGCGCGCATCTAAATTAAACGATGGCCAAATCTGGCTGAAGCGCGTTATCGCGGAAATGGGCGGCAAGGATACGATCGTTGTCGACAAAGAGGCAGACCTTGAATTGGCGGCGACTTCCATCGTGGCTTCTGCATTTGGATTCTCCGGCCAGAAGTGTTCAGCATGTTCACGTGCGGTTGTTGTAGAAGATGTCTACGATCAGGTGCTTAACCGAGTGGTTGAACTGACTAACGAATTAACACAGGGCAATCCTGAAGACCAAAGCAATTACATGGGTCCAGTGATTGACCAGGGCGCATTTGACAAGATCATGAGCTATATTGAAATCGGCAAAGAAGAAGGCAAGCTGATGGCAGGCGGAGAGGGCGACAGCTCGAAAGGCTTCTTCATCAAGCCGACTGTATTCGCAGACCTTGCCCCGGATGCACGCTTAATGCAGGAAGAAATCTTTGGACCTGTCGTTGGCTTCACAAAGGCAAAGGATTTCGATCATGCGCTTGAAATCGCCAACAACACCGAGTACGGCTTAACAGGAGCAGTGATCACACAGAACCGAGAGCACATCCAAAAAGCGCGCGAAGATTTCCATGTTGGAAACCTATACTTCAACCGCGGCTGTACAGGTGCGATTGTTGGATACCAGCCATTCGGCGGATTCAACATGTCAGGAACAGACTCCAAAGCGGGCGGACCTGACTATATCCTGCTTCACATGCAGGCAAAGACGACTTCTGAAATGTATTAAAATCTGTAAAGTATGTATGGGATATTTAATATCCTGTACATGCTAAAACCTTAAATAGTTTAAAGAAGAATAGCTTAACGTTACAATAAAAAGGACTATTCTGAAAAAGGAGGAATTTTAATTGACTGAAGCGACAAAATCAAAATCACTAATTGAACAAACTGAAAAATACGGTGCACACAACTATCATCCGCTGCCAATCGTTATTTCCAAAGCGGAAGGTGTTTGGGTGGAAGACCCTGAAGGAAATAAATATATGGATATGCTAAGTGCTTATTCAGCTGTAAACCAGGGGCACCGCCATCCAAAAATCATTCAGGCGCTGAAGGAACAGGCAGATCGTGTAACATTAACTTCACGTGCTTTCCATAACGATCAGCTTGGACCATGGTATGAAATGATCTGTGAACTGACAAATAAAGAGATGGCACTCCCTATGAACACAGGGGCAGAAGCAGTCGAAACAGCAATTAAAGCTGCACGCCGCTGGGCTTATGACGTAAAAGGGGTTGCAGATAACCAGGCGGAGATCATTGCATGTGTCGGAAACTTCCATGGCCGTACAATGACAGCGGTTTCCCTTTCTTCTGAAGAAGAATATAAGCGCGGATTCGGACCAATGCTTCCAGGCATTAAGCTGATCCCGTACGGAGACCTTGACGCTCTTAAAGAAGCAATCACTGAGAATACAGCAGCTTTCTTAATTGAGCCGATTCAAGGTGAAGCTGGAATTGTGATTCCTCCAGAAGGCTTCCTGAAAAAAGCATATGAAACTTGTAAGGAGAACAATGTATTATTCATTGCAGATGAAATTCAGGCTGGCCTTGCACGTTCCGGAAAAATGTTTGCATGCGAATGGGAAGATGTAGATCCTGATATGTACATTTTAGGGAAAGCGCTCGGAGGAGGAGTATTCCCGATTTCATGTGTGGTTGCGAATAAAGATGTTCTTGGGGTATTTAATCCAGGATCACATGGTTCAACATTTGGTGGAAACCCAATGGCTTGTGCAGTATCTGTTGCTTCCATGAACGTATTGGTTGAAGAAAAGCTTGCAGAACGATCCCTTAAACTGGGTGAATATTTCATGGGCAAATTAAAAGAAATTAATAATCCTGTCATTAAAGAAGTGCGCGGCCGCGGCTTATTTATTGGTGTTGAGCTGAATGAGCCGGCACGCAAATATTGCGAAGAGCTTAAAGAACAAGGTTTGCTTTGCAAAGAAACGCATGACACGGTTATTCGCTTTGCCCCGCCTTTAGTCATTTCTGAAGAAGAGCTTGATTGGGCAATAGAAAGAATCAATAAAGTATTAAGCTAATACAAATTTACGGACAGTTGGCCCCTGTATCTGAAATTGTGATGCAGGGCCTCCGGTTATGGAATATTGCTGTAATTTTCCTAAATATTAAAATCAAGAGGTGCCATGATGGGAGCTGCAGGAGTAGCTGGGAAAGTATCTGAACAAAAAATGGAAGAGTCTTTAAATTTATTTACTTCAACCCAAGTTGTGATCAAGGAAGCTTTGAACAAGCTCGGCTATGGGGATGAGATGTATGAGCTGCTGAAAGAGCCGCTGAGAATGCTCACAGTAAGAATTCCGATAAGGATGGATGACGGATCGATAAAAATTTTTACCGGCTACAGATCACAGCATAATGATGCGGTGGGACCGACAAAGGGCGGTGTCCGTTTTCATCCTGAAGTAAATGAAGATGAAGTAAAAGCATTATCCATGTGGATGAGCTTAAAGTGCGGAATTGTGGATCTTCCTTATGGAGGAGGGAAAGGCGGCATCATTTGTGATCCCCGTTCCATGTCAATGGGGGAGCTGGAACGCTTAAGCCGAGGTTATGTTAGGGCAATCAGCCAGATCGTTGGCCCTACAAAAGATATACCTGCTCCTGATGTTTATACGAATTCACAGATCATGGCCTGGATGATGGATGAATACAGCCGCCTCCGTGAGTATGATTCTCCCGGATTTATCACAGGCAAGCCTCTTGTTCTCGGCGGGTCACAAGGAAGGGAAAAGGCTACTGCACAAGGGGTAGTGATCTGCATCGAGGAAGCTGCGAAAAAGCGCGGCATTTCCATTGAAGGAGCACGTGTGGCTGTTCAGGGATTTGGAAATGCAGGAAGCTTCCTGGCAAAATTCATGCATGATGCAGGCGCTAAAGTGGTCGCCATTTCAGATGCCTATGGTGCTCTATATGATCCGAATGGACTGGATATTGATTACCTTCTTGATAGGCGCGATAGCTTTGGAACGGTAACGACCCTTTTCGATAACACTTTGACAAACGAAGAATTGCTTGAACTTGATTGCGATATCCTGGTTCCTGCGGCTGTGTCCAATCAGATTACCGCTGCAAACGCTCATAATATTAAGGCTTCCATCATTGTAGAAGCAGCAAATGGCCCAACCACTCTTGAAGCTACAAAAATTCTTTCAGACCGGGGAATCCTGCTTGTTCCTGATGTTTTAGCAAGCTCAGGAGGTGTAACCGTATCCTATTTCGAATGGGTGCAGAACAACCAGGGGTACTATTGGACTGAAGATGAAGTTACAGAAAAGCTTGAAAAAGTGCTTGTTCAGGCTTTCGATAATGTTTACCAGACTTCACAGCAGAGAAAGGTAAATATGCGTTTAGCTGCTTACATGGTCGGCGCAAGAAAAATGTCTGAAGCCTCCCGCTTCAGAGGCTGGGTTTAATCCGGTATATAAATACTGATTCATTAAAAAAATCCTTGCACACAAAGTGCAAGGATTTTTTTGCATATATTAACGGGTTGGCCTGGTTTCAGGTTCTCTTTCCAGTTCTTCATTCGGTTTGAAGAGAAGGCCAAGGTTGATTAGGCCGGCGATGCCTACCAGACCATATATGATTCTTGAAAGGGCTGAATCCTGGCCGCCGAAAATAGCTGCCACCAGATCAAATTGGAAAAATCCGATTAAACCCCAGTTTATAGCGCCAATTATTGTTAGTACCAGTGCAATACGCTGTATGCCACTCATGATGTTTCCTCCTTATAGTATAGGTTCACTATTATGTTGCTGCACGAGAATAAAAAATATTCATCTTAATATTCGTTAAGGGCCATAATGTAAAGGAGTCCGAATATCGAATCATACTTTTTGCAATAGCTGAAAATTTGAAAGATAATGATGGGGAAAAGGAGATGGTGATATGCAAAATTTTACCTTTTATAATCCGACAAAATTAATTTTTGGGAGAGATCAGCTGTCCCAATTGCAAACTGAAATTCCTCAGTACGGAAAGAAGGTACTTGTGGTATACGGCGGAGGAAGCATTAAGCGAAATGGTTTATATGATAATGTGATGGCTGAGCTAACTGAAATTGGTGCTGAAGTTTTTGAATTGGCAGGGGTTGAGCCTAATCCAAGAATCTCTACGGTTCGAAAAGGTGTTGAAATCTGTAAAAATGAAGGCGTTGATTTCCTGCTGGCTGTTGGCGGCGGGAGTGTAATCGACTGCACCAAGGCTATAGCTGCCGGTGCTAAGTATGATGGCGATGCCTGGGATCTGGTTGTTAAGAAAGCATTTGCTGCAGAAGCTCTGCCGTTTGGAACGGTTCTTACACTAGCTGCTACCGGCTCTGAAATGAATGCCGGATCTGTTATTACGAATTGGGAAACAAACGAAAAATACGGATGGGGAAGTCCTGTGACATTTCCTAAGTTTTCAATTCTTGATCCTGTTAATACGTTTTCAGTGCCAAGAAATCAAACGGTGTATGGTATTGTCGATATGATGTCCCATGTGCTGGAGCATTACTTCCATCTTGAAGAAAATACTGATTTTCAGGATCGTATGTGCGAATCCCTGCTGATTACCATAATGGAAGCAGCTCCTAAGCTTCTTGGAAACCTTGAAAGCTATGAGCACCGTGCAACCATTTTATATTCCGGCACGATGGCGTTGAATGGAATCCTGAACATGGGCTATCGCGGTGACTGGGCAACGCATAATATTGAGCATGCCGTATCGGCTGTTTATGATATTCCTCATGGCGGCGGCCTTGCTATTCTGTTCCCGAACTGGATGAAGCATAATCTGAACGTGAAGCCTGAACGCTTTAAGCAGCTGGCTGTCCGTGTATTTAATGTGGATACGGCAGGAAAAACGGATGAAGAGGCAGCGCTTGAAGGGATCGAAAAGCTTCGTGAATTCTGGAACAGAATTGGGGCGCCCTCCCGCCTTGCTGATTATGACATCGATGACAGCAAGATCGAATTGATGGCAGACAAAGCGACGGTCAATGGAGAATTTGGCAATTTCGCGAAATTAAATCATGCCGACGTAGTTTCAATCTACCGCGCTTCTTTATAACATTTAGATTGGACTCTGCCAATGCGCGGGGTCCTTTTACATTTTCTCCCGTCGTCATTTTTCGCAGTCTAACGGGCAGTAAGACCCCCACTTCAAGGAATCAAAGGCAAAGGAGGATAAGTGGGGG
>NZ_NJQY01000033.1:0-17701 GCF_010628845.1 Bacillus sp. 22-7
TCCGGGTTCTGACTCTGGATCAACGATTTCCCCTTTCTCTGTCCGAAGCCGCACCAACTTCGGACTCTAACTCCTGCTTTTCCCCTTCCTGTGTCCAAAGTCGTTCCAGGGATTCGATCTATTCCACCTTCAAAAACTGCCCCACAACCTCTTCTCCATCTTCAACCCTCAAAGTCTCCTGAACCTCAAGCTCATAATCCCGATACACCTTTTCCCAAAAGCGGACGGCAGGCTTGTTTCGTTTTAATTGCTCGATATACCACGTACCCTTATAGTCACTAAAAAGCTGTCCTACAGCTGCCTGCCCCACTTTTTTCCCCCGGAATGAGTTGTACAGGAAAAAGTCATTGATGCAGTAGTCTGCTTTTGTTAAAAAAGGGGCCTTCAAAAGCAGCAGGAACCCCGCCAGTTTGCCGTCAGCCTTAATAAGATAAGGTTCAATGCCTTCCTTGTCCCAGATTAATGAAAATGCATCAAATTCGAAGGTGCCTTCATCGTTTACATGCAAGGCATCTGTGTATTTTGTTAAATCATGCAAATAGAGCGCATACATGTTCCTTACGATGTCCCGATCCCTGATTGCAGCTTTCACTATTTTAATGTCCATATCCCAATCCCCTTTTCACTATTTACTCTCCAAATTTAAAGGGGAAGAGCATTTTAGGCAAGAATTATTTCAGAAAAGAAGGAATAAACTGAATTCTACAGAAAGTATATTAGGTTCGAGAAAAATTTTTAAGGGGGTTGCAGCATGAGGGTACTGGTATCTTTCTTTAACCGCATTATGCAGCGGTACTTGCCGGATCCATTTTTATTTGTCATTATCCTAACTTTTGCGGTTTTTGGATTAGGCTTAATTTTTACAGATAATGGACCTTACCAGATGGTTCAGCATTGGGGAAATGGGTTTTGGGGCCTTTTGACTTTTTCCATGCAGATGGTGCTGGTATTAGTCACAGGACATGTATTAGCCAGCAGCAATATTTTTAAAAAGGGATTAGGCGCCCTGGCATCATTGGCCAAATCACCCGGCCAGGCCATCCTGATTGTGTCATTCGTGTCGATGGTTGCAAGTTTAATTAACTGGGGTTTCGGCCTTGTAATCGGCGCCTTGTTTGCAAAAGAGCTTGCCAAAAAAGTGAAAAATGTGGATTATCGCCTGTTAATTGCAAGCGCTTACGGAGGGTTCGTTGTCTGGCATGGGGGGATTTCCGGCTCGATCCCATTGACGATTGCTACGCCAGGTCACTTTTCTGAAGATATGATTGGCGTCATCTCTACTGACCAGACTATTTTCGCAGGATTCAATATCTTTATTGTTGTCGCTTTATTATTGGTATTGCCTTTTGTAAACCGCTTTATGATGCCATCGAAAGAGGAAACGATTGTTGTTGATCCTGCGCTCCTTCAAGAAGACGTACAGGCAGCTGCACTCGAAAAAGAGGCGATGACACCTGCTGAACGCCTGGAAAACAGCCGCATCATTTCCCTGCTGGCCGGGATTCTAGGACTTGTGTTCTTATTTTATTATTTCGCCACAAAGGGCTTTAATCTTAATCTTGATATCGTAAACTTCTTGTTTCTGTTCCTGGGCATTCTTTTTCACGGAACGCCTAAACAGTTCCTCGAAGCTGTCCTGAATGCGGTAAAAGGAGCAAGCGGCATCATTATCCAGTTCCCGTTTTATGCCGGAATCATGGGGATGATGACTGCCTCAGGGCTTGCTGCGGTGATGTCCGAAGCATTTGTCAGCATTTCAAATGATTACACGTTTCATTTCTTCGCGTTTTTAAGTGCGGGGCTTGTGAACTTCTTCGTTCCTTCAGGGGGAGGACAGTGGGCTGTTCAGGCTCCGATTATGCTTGAAGCGGCTCAATCAATGGGGGCTTCCATCCCCAAAACGGCCATGGCGGTTGCATGGGGTGATGCCTGGACCAATCTCATTCAGCCTTTCTGGGCGCTGCCGGCACTCGCCATTGCGGGGTTAAAAGCAAAAGACATCATGGGATTCTGCGTGCTGACTCTTCTGGTCAGCGGCGTGATTATTTCAATGGGCTTCTTACTTTTCTAAAAGGAAAAAAGCATGGCACCCGCCATGCTCTTCTATTATGAGCAGCAGCCTCATCGGGAGGCTTATATTCCATTATGATGATCATTTTTCATGTTATGCATATAGGACTCCATGTAGGCTCTCTCTGACTCAGATACATGCTTTTCATTCTCCCCAGTGTCATAGTCGTCAATTCCATGCTTTTTATGCCACCAATCCACAAACATGCCAGTTCCCAGCAATACTGCACAAAAGCCCAGCAAATATAGAATCAATGTGATCACCTCTATATAGTATATCAATTTTTCAGAAAATATTGATATATTGATCAAGCCTATTTTTCTATGAGACTACACTTTTACCGTCTCCGGCAGGTCCTGATATCCCTCCTGATAAATACGGCTGATGATCGATTCGATTGCAGGCTCTTCCACTGTCAGATCCTTGATATTATGCGTTTCGGTAATTTGGGCAATTAGTCCTGAAGCTGATACTTCATCACGGTTGAACCGGATCCAGAAGCGGCTTGCTTCTTCTTTAAACACCTCACCGCCCCTAAGCTTAAGGCTGCGTGAAGATTCCTCCAGGTCCACGATGAGTGTCCTCGTTTTTCCGAAACGCTCTTTGACAACTGCGATTTCCCCGTCATACACCTTCTGCCCATGGTCGATGAGGATCATCCGCTCACAGAGCTTTTCAATATCCTCCATATCATGGGTGGTTAAAATGACGGTTATGCTGCGCTCCTTATTAATCTCTTTTATAAAAGTCCTCATCTTTTCCTTTGCGACGACATCCAGGCCAATCGTCGGCTCATCCAGAAACAGAATGGGCGGGTCATGCAGCAGGGATGCGGCAATGTCAGCTCTCATCCTTTGCCCTAAGGAGAGCTGGCGGACCGGTGTGTTCAGGAATTCATCCAGCCCCAATATCTCGGTGAAGGTGTCCATATTTTCCTTATACCGCTTATCCGGAACCTGATAGATTTCCTTCAGCAGCTCAAACGATTCGATAGTAGGAAGATCCCACCAGAGCTGCGTTCTCTGGCCGAAAACCACTCCGATATTCTTGGCATTTTCCTGTCTGTTCTCATAGGGTATGATGCCATTTACCTTCACACTTCCGGAGGTTGGAACAAGAATGCCCGTCAGCATTTTGATAGTGGTGGACTTTCCGGCTCCGTTCGGTCCGATATAGCCGACCATTTCCCCTTCATTGATCGAAAAGCTGATGTCCTTCACAGCTTCTTTTTTTATATGTTCTCTTTTTACCAGACTCTTCACAGCGCCCAGGAAGCCTGTCTCCCGCTTGGCAATCATAAAGTCCTTCATTAGATGTTCAACCTCTATAATCGGCATTTCCAGCCCTCCTATGAACCTGTACTTTTATATCGCTTTAAACCCAGCATCCAGATCGAATAAGCGATGGAAAAAAAGACGATGCCGACAAGCGGCGAGTAATACCCGATATTCTCCGGGAAAAAGGGTGTTTCTTTTTCAAGGAGCACAGCCGCGGGAAAATAGTTCACAAAGCCGAATGGAATCACAAAGGCCGTAAACCATTGGACGGCTTTCGGATAAATGACCAAAGGATAATTCGTCAGATTTCGGGCAGGAAACATGGCCACCCAGTAAAATTGCTCCGATTTCGTCGTCCAGAATGCGAGGGCAGAAATCATAACAAGCAGTCCGCCCTGGATAAGGATGCCTCCCACCACAGATAACAGCAGAAACAAACTTTTCCCAACTGTCCAATCCAGCTGCAGCCTAAAGCTGACCAAAATAAAAATGCCGATGCTGAAGATAAACTGCCCAAAAGAGGCGACATCAAATTTCATTGCCATGAAATGAAAAAAAGGATTGATTGGCCTGACAAGGAAGCGGTCAAACGTGCCGTTTAAAATGTAGGTGTCCAATCCCCTGAAATGGAAAAAGAGAATGATGCAGAACCCCCAGGATAAAACAGCGACTGCAAATAGAAACAGCATCTCGTAAAAGGTCCATGAGCCGAGTTCCTGAAACTGGTAAAGCATGATCCACATCGTGAGAGCGGTGCCTGTATAGGATGTAATGAGGCCCACAATCCTCATGACAAAAGCAAACCGGTACTGCAGCTGTGCCCTCACACCTGCTGAGATGAGTTTGAAATACAGATCGAAATATTTTACAACACTCACACTCTATCCCCCCTGTACCACTACTTTTTGGGATGCTCGATTCCAGACAAACCTTAACAGCAGATAACTGGCTGCAGCCCAGAATAATTGGACACCCAGGGAAAGCAGGATCTCACTTCCTGAGATTTTGCCTATAAAAATCGCATTTGGTATGTAATAGATTCCCTGAAACGGCAGGTAAAGAGCCATCGTTTCCAGCCAGCCCGGGAAAAACCACAGCGGGATGACGGATCCGGACAGAAGGGACATCGCGAAGTAAAAGACATCGACAATGCCGCCCGTTTCAACGAGGAAAAAGGAAAGCAGCCCGAAGGACATTTCAATGCAATAGCGAATCAGGAATCCTATAAAAGCGGATACGATAAATAACGCCCAAGTTTCCCATCCTGAAGGCAATGTCAAATCCATAAAAATGAACATGACCGTATATAAAGGGAGCAGTGCTGTCAGTATGTAAAAGGCCACACTGCCAAAGTCGGCAAAAAGGTAGCGGAGCGGCACATCAAACGGCCTCATTAATTCCAGGGAAATATCGCCTGTCCGGACCTTCTCCTGGATTTCCCACAGCGGGGTGCCCGCCCCATTTACCCCCGTTAAAAATTGGCTGACCACAATATACGTCAGCATGGACTCAAAGCTGACGCCGCCAGCCTCTTCCCTTCCGGCATATAATGCGGTCCAAATCGAACCCCACATCAGCAGAAAAATAAGGTTTGAGCCGAGCCGTGACCATACATCAAACCGATAAACGGCTGATCGCAGAAAGGCCTTCTTTGTGAAGGTCCAATATAAACGAAACCTGAACATCCGCACACCCGCTTTTTGATTTTTTTGATTATTTCATATTTTAACATAATATGGGAGCGAAAAAATAAGAAGTTTAAAAAGAAGGAAAACGGTGGAATTTAAGAGAAAGGGTTGGCTTTTTCAGGGGTAATGAATTAAAATAACATGTGGTTTATAAATATAAGAAAAAGGTGAATAAATTGATTGACGCATCCAGAAAGAAGCATTCTTCTTCCGATCTGATAAAATTTCTCATACCGTCCTTAATTGGAATCAGCTTATTCATGGTTCCGATCAAATATCAGGGGGATATTACGATTCCCATCGCTATTTTTTCAGGATGGATCCAAAACTTGCTTACAGATTATCTTCCTGAAATTATGACCTTTATTATTGTGATTACATTCTTGGGTACATTGCTGGCGAAGCTCGCCAAGCCTGCTTTTATCGAGAATAGCTCTTTTTTCAAGAACTTATTTGATGTTCCCTACATCTGGGCTGCAGCGAGATTTATCGGCGCTGTTTTTGCTGTTATCACCCTATTTCAAATAGGGCCAGAACAGGTCTGGTCTGAAAACACGGGCGGACTGCTCTTAAATGACCTTCTGCCGATCCTGTTCTCAGTCTTTTTATTTGCAGGGCTTTTCCTGCCTTTGCTATTGAATTTCGGATTGCTTGAATTCTTTGGAGCGCTTTTAACGAAAATCATGCGACCGGTATTCAGGCTGCCTGGAAGGTCTTCAATTGACTGTGTAGCTTCCTGGCTTGGCGATGGCACGATTGGTGTTCTTTTGACCAGCAAGCAGTATGAAGAAGGCTATTATACGAAAAGGGAAGCCGCCATTATCGGAACGACCTTCTCTGTCGTATCCATTACCTTCAGCCTTGTGGTGATTTCACAGGTGAATCTAGGCCATATGTTTGTGCCTTTTTATCTGACCATTACAGCGGCAGGATTCATCTGCGCCATCATCAGCCCAAGAATCTGGCCTCTGGCCAAAAAGCCTGATACGTATTATAACGGGCAGGAAGCGGAGCTTGATGAAAACATTCCTGAAGGGCACACTTCTTTCAGCTGGGGGCTTAAGCAGGCTTTAGATAAAGCACGCACTAATCAAAGCCTGAAAGCCTTCTTCCAGGATGGCGCCAAGAACATTCTGGATATGTGGATGGGTGTTGCCCCAATTGTCATGGCTTTGGGAACCTTGGCTCTGATCGTTGCCGAATACACGCCGGTTTTCACGTATCTGGGAATGCCGTTCATTCCATTGCTTGAATTGATGCAGGTGCCGGAAGCAAAAGCTGCTTCTGAAACACTTGTGGTCGGTTTCGCCGATATGTTCCTGCCATCCGTGATCGGGGCAAGCATTGAAAGCGAGATGACCCGCTTTATTGTCGCTGCAGTATCTGTTACCCAGCTGATTTATATGTCAGAGGTCGGCGGACTTCTGCTGGGCTCCAAGATACCTGTATCCTTCTGGGATCTTGTTATTATCTTTATACAGCGAACACTGATTACATTGCCGGTGATTGTGCTGGCTGCGCATCTTCTTTTTTAACATACGAAAAGAGGTATCCTTATGCGGGATACCTCTTTTGTATTGTTAAAAGCATTGAAAGGAACGAATTCTCCTCAAGTCTGTTCCGTAATACGTCCAGCGCCAGTTTCTCCAGCGCCAGCCGGCAACAGAGGTCCTGCCGACAAAGGTCGGGTAGAACCAGAAGCTGTTTCCGTTTTGCAGCCATACATAGGTATTGCGGAATAAGCAGCCTCTAATGGCACCAGGATCAACAGCGAACGTGCTGACCTGCTGCATTTGAGGGGTGAAGTTTGGCGGAGGAGCCGATGGCGGTCCCTCCTGTCCTCCAGGGCCTCCTCCACCACCCGGAGGTCCAAATCCGCCGCCTGGTCCACCCGGTGGCGGTCCTGGTGGTCCGAACCCTCCTCCTGGCGGAAACCCCGGAATATTGAATCCGCCGCCTGGAAAACCAGGGATGCCGAAGCCTCCTCCTGATCCCCCGCCCGGAAAAATGCGTCCATGTTCATTTTGCTCATACATATATGGATAAAACGGATAGTTCATATAATCCATTTTGATACTCCTTTCGGGATTTAGACTTTCTCTGCAATCAGCAGCAATTCAGAGCGGACCTGCTCTTTAATCCGGTCAACCACTGAAAAGTCCATGCTGTTGACATAGATTTTTTCCAGCGTGTCCCGCTGGGTTTTTGCCCGTGCCAGATAGGATATGGCTTCGGTCATTTTATTTTTATAACGGGTGCTGATATCCTTTAGCTGTTCAGCGTAAATTTCATCTGTGCCTGAGTTGATCGTTATTTCATACATATCTACGATTTCATCGCCATCACGATTCGGAAAGTATTCATGCGGAGCTGTGCTGTCAAAGATAGCGAGGCCCAGCTCGCGCACAATGATCATATCCAGGCTGTGCGGATCAAACCCGCAATGATAGATTTCAATATCAAATCCACGGCTTTCAGCTTCCTTTGCCAGCTTCTTCAGCATGGTGGACTTGCCGGAACCCGGACGCCCTTTTATGAAGTATCTTTTTTGAATATCCTCTGTAAGATTCGGCACAAAATCTACCGCTCCGATTGGAGTGGCTGCCCCTAAATAACGATGCTTTACACATGGAGTCTTATTTAGTTTCATATTTCCATAGAAGGTGGAAATCAGCTTTTTCGTCAGTTCATCTGCCTTCTGGAAATTCATATTTTCTATATAGATTTTTTCCCATTCATCATGAATCCTCAGTGCTTCGGCAAACGTGTCATAAGCTGTTGCAAAGGAATTGCTGATCTGGCCCGACAGTAAGGTAATCTCTTCTTTACATGCAGCCAGTGCCCTTGAATCCCAGGCTTCGCCAAGATTGATATATTCTTCGACCGCGCCTGGTGCTTTCGGTTCGATCACATGCGGCGCTGTTCCATCGACAATGCCTGCTTTTAAAGAAGGAATGATGACGCCATCGAGCGATTGACTGTCTGATGAGCAATAAATGTATTCCAGGTCATAGCCTTTTTCGGACAGGTCTGCCCCGATTGCTTTCATCAGGGATGATTTTCCTGTTCCCGGTCCGCCTTTTAAAATGTATAGGCGATCAAGCCCTGCCAGGTTCGATTCGAATAAATTGTGGAATCCCCGGGCTGTATTCCCGCCGGCGAAGTATTTTAATATTTTCCCAGCCACTCCTACACTTCCTTTCGAAATGCATTTTCACCTTACAGTATGCAAAAGGAGCGGGATGGGTGAAAGCCTATGAAAAAAAGAGTGCTGAATCGTGGTGATTCAGCACTCTTTCTTCAATTATTTGATTAAATCCGCCAGTTCAGCCCCAATGGCCTTCTGCAGGTCATCCAACTTGAGCTCCATCTGCATGCCGATTTTGCCGCCGCTGACTATGATCAGCTCAAGCTCTTGTGCCTTTGCGTCGATGAAAGAGGGATATTGCTTTTTCATTCCGACCGGGGAGCAGCCACCGCGTATGTAGCCGGTGAGCTTCTGGATATCTTTGACCGGGATCATTTCCACTTTTTTTTCGCCTGCAGCTTTCGCGGCTTTTTTCAGGTCGAGCTCTTCTGTCACAGGAATGATGAACACGAAGACCTGCTTTGTGACGCCCTTGGCGACTAATGTTTTATAGACAGCTTTAGGGTCTTTGCCGATTTTTTCTGCAACCGAAACACCATCAATCTTCCCGTCCTGGCTGTCATATGTAATCAATTCATAAACTACCTTTTGAGCATCGAGCATACGCATCGCATTTGTTTTACCCTTTGCCATTGCCTGCGCCTCCAGTGGTTATTTACCTCATTTTAGCATTTTTGGCCAGTTTCAAAAAGGCAGAGGGAAAAGAATAGCAGGATTCCCCAAAAGGGAATCCTGCTAATAGAAATTATTTCAATCGGTACACACGGGCTTCATATGGCTTAAGCGTAAATGAATCCATATCACTATGTTTTTCAACCGGATAGTTATTCAATAAAAGCTGTTCATAGGAAAGCTTATCATCTGCTTCAAAAGAGGCTTCCTCTGTTGAAAGGTTTGTAATTACAACTACCTTGTCATCTTCAGATGTACGGGTATAGGCATAGATTTGCTGGTCATCTCCAAGAAGCAAATCATATTGGCCATAAGTGAAGACTTCATTTTCTTTTTTCAGCCGAATCATCTTTTTATAGAAAGAAAGGATAGAGTCCCCGTCCTGCGATTGGATCTCCACATTGATCTCCTTATAGTTCGGATTCACCTTCATCCAAGGCTGGCCTTTAGTGAATCCTGCGTTTTCTTTAGAGGACCACTGCATTGGCGTACGGCTGTTGTCACGGGAAGAAGCCCAGATGATGTCCATGATGTCCTGATGGGACATGCCTTCCTCTTTTTTCAGGCGGTACAGGTTTTTCACAGCCACATCATCATAATCGTCAATGGAAGGGAATTGGACATTGGTCATGCCGATTTCCTGACCCTGGTAAATGAATGGCGTACCCTGCATCAGGAAGTACATGGCACCCATGGCTGTTGAGCTCTGCTGCCAGTATTCCTTATCATTTCCCCATGTAGAAACAACACGCGGCTTATCATGATTCTCGATGAATAACGCGTTCCACCCGTCCGCCTCCAGGCCTTTCTGCCAGCGGGTCAGAACCTTTTTCAGCTCGACAATATCAACATCAGGGTTTGTTTCCGCGTCCCAAAGACCAAGGTGCTCAAATTGGAAAATCATATCCATTTTACCCTGTTCTTCACCGACCCACAGATCAGCTTCATCCACGGTAACACCGTTTGCTTCGCCGACTGTCATCACATCATAGTTAGCATAGGTGCGGTCTTTAAATTCCTTTAAGTACTCGTGAATGCCTTCCTGGTTCATATGCATATCGAAGGAAGAAACATACTTTTTCTTCTTTGGGTTCGGCATATCAGGCAGGCCGGCACGCTTTTTGATATGGCTTATGGCATCAATCCGGAAGCCGTCGATTCCCTTGTCCAGCCACCAGTTCACCGTATCATATAAAGCCTCGCGGACCTCTTTATTTTCCCAGTTCAAATCAGGCTGCTTGGTTGAAAAGACATGCAGGTAATACTGTTCCGTCTTCTCATCGTATTCCCATGCCGATCCGCCGAAAATGCTTTCCCAGTTATTTGGCTCCTTGCCATTCTTTCCGTCTCTCCAAATATACCAGTCTCTTTTCGGGTTCTCTTTGGACTCACGGGACTCAATAAACCAAGGATGCTCATCACTTGTATGGTTCAGCACAAGATCCAGAATCAGCTTCATATCGCGCTTATGGACCTCATCCATCAGCTGATTGAAATCCTCCATCGAACCGAAATCCTCCATGATATCCTGGTAGTCTGAAATATCGTATCCATTATCATCATTAGGGGATTTGTACATTGGGCAAATCCAGATGACATCAATGCCTAACCCTTTAATATAATCCAGCCGCTGAATAATTCCCTGAAGATCGCCAATTCCATCTCCGTTCGAATCCTGGAAACTGCGGGGATAAATTTGATATCCAACTGCTTCTTTCCACCATACCTTTTTCATGTTAACACCCTCATTATATATAAATTTCTTTTCTATAATCTCTGTTTGGTGCGCAAACGTTTGCATTAAGCGGCATAAAAAAAGCTGCCTGCTTAATGCATGTGCATACTACTACAGTAAGTGTAACGCTTACAATTCAATTTTTCAATACCCTAATTAAATTAGGATTTATAGAAAAAGAAAACTCGCATATTAGCGGGTTTTCTCTGTTTTTGAAGGTTTCTTATTTAAGTAAAGCACCCGATAGTTTAAGTGTATTTATTCACAAACTTAAGACCTTATTAGACACCTGCCTGTTTCCTATACGTCCGTCCTTTATTCGTTGGTATAAATTTAAATGCGGTTACAGATAATATCCCTATAACAAATTAGGGGGTTATGAAATGGAAGGAGCAACCACAAGTAATAATGGAATGAGCACTTCTAATAAACTAAACCTTTCAGGTCTTGGTGTTGGAGCAATTGTACTAACCACTCTTTATACTGCTGTTTTAGCTTCGCAGTTAATGGCTACCAAACATAAAGTCGATTACCTTTATTACAAAGAAATAACACAAAATAAATAGCTTATTATAGGCGGTGTTTTTTCACCGTCTTTTATTATACATAAAACAGCAATTTGAGCTAAACTGCCCCGTTAGTCGAATAAGAAAGATCCTAACTGGTTCTTCAACTCTTGCACCCGTTCGTAATATAAGGTTAGCCAGATATTTCTGGTTGACCTTTTAATTTTGGGTCTTATTATATAACGGTAGTCGGGGTAGAACGTCGCACCCGTGGGTTAAATCCCGTCAACTAAACTGTTCACCCCCTACTTGTATAAACATGTTTCAGGCTGGTTGGGACAAAGATCCCGTTTAACAAGCGAACCTATGACATTACAAGAAGCCTTAGGGGATACCGACAAATTGAGTTTTAGGAGGAGAAAAGCATGAATCCAGTCATTGGCCTGGATGTATCAAAAGGAGAGAGTCAGGTTCAAGCATTTTTAGACAAAGGCAAACCGTATCGTAAGAGCTTTAGTATCAAGCACAATACCGATGGTTTAGGTAGTTTATTAGAGTTCCTTCATGAAGTAGAAAGTTCAGCTGGTGGTCATCAGCCAACGGTGGTTTTAGAATCAACAGGACATTACCATTTTCCTGTCATTCAATTTCTTGAGGAGCAAAGTTTTGTTTATATTGTTGTCAATCCTCTTATCTCCCATCGAGCCAAAAGTTCGAGTTTGCGGAAGGTAAAAACAGATGCAATTGATGCTTACCACCTTTGCGAGCTGTTTTATAAAGAAGAGTTAGAGCCTTATAAAAAAAGAGGAATTCAACTTTTAAATCTTCGTAATCTAACAAGACAACAAGAAAGTATTGCCGAAGTATCAGCACAGACTAAAATACAGCTGCATACCCTTTTGGATCAGGTATTTCCTGAATATAGAGGAGTTTTTGGAAGTTTATATTCCAAAGTCTCATTGCTTACATTATTAGCATTTCCTACTTCAGAAGTAGTGTTAAGTGTGAGTGAAAGAGAAATAACAGAGAAAATAGCTTCGCTATGTATGAGTCGTTCAGATGCATGGGCAAACGAAAAGGCTAAAAAATTAAGGGAAGCAGCCCTTCGTAATCCGTTTCAAAACAAACTCTACCAGAGTAATATTTTTAATCTAGAGTTATTAGTCAAGATCGTTCTTCAATACCAAGAGCATCTATCTAAAATTGCAGTTGAAATAGATGCCCTCGCTAAAGAAATTGAAGAATATTATATACATCAATCTATCCCTGGAATTGGAGAGAAAATCGCCGCCACGATTATTTCCGAAATTGGTGAGATAGATCGGTTCAATGATGCCAAAAAGCTCGTTGCATTCGCTGGAGTGGATCCTAGTGTTTGCTCTTCTGGTAAGTTTACCGCATCAGTAAATCGAATCACCAAACGATGTTCTAGCAGGCTTCGTCATGCCTTGTATATGGCTGTACAAAGTGGTATTCGTGATGCTCGTAAAAAGAAAACAACTGGTGAAATCATCGCACGCAATAAAAAATTAAGGGAGTTTTACGATAAGAAACGTGAAGAAGGAAAACCCTTTAGAGTACAGTTATTGCATGTGTTAATAAGCTCTTACATTGGATTTTTGCCTTACTAAAAAGCAGAACTATTTTCCAAGATACACCTTAAAAACTATATCTAACTAAATACAACAAAACCTTCCAAATAAAACATAGAGGAAGGTTATTTGGCATGAACATTTTTAGTATATCATGACGTTATTAATCATTTTATTGAAAAATGTTGACAAACTATTAGCTGGTTTAGCTTAATAACTTCAACAAAAAAGAAATTAATTAATTAATTAATGAAACACTATATCACCTAAATCACTTCACTCTATATTTGGTTGAAATCTCTTTACTCAAGGAATCTGACATATAATCAAACTTAAAATAAATAATCAACTGATTCGGTTCTTCCCATTCTAATTTATATGCACTGTCCGAAAATGGCTTATAGCCGTCATCTGTATTAATGCTGGTTAAATAAGTCATATACAATCTTGAATTTGATAATTGGTATAGGCGACCATAACCTCTTTCAATCACTACAAATTCTTCTTTATTATCTGGAGAAGAAAACCTCGTGTATTCAGCCTCAGTTAGTAGATTTGGAAGGGACGGTACGATTATGAAAAATACCCCTATAGCAATTATTATTCCTTTTATACCTCTATCATTGAACAAATAAATTAGCGATACTATTGCCACAATTATAAGCAAATTACGTATTGCCTGATGACTAATACCGTTTGGTGGTGTTCCTATTTGAACAAATATTCCATTGATTTGTAGTGTTAGCAAAGCAAAAAGTAATAAAATACTTATAATGAATGTGATAATAGCTACCTTTAGAAATTCTTTTGTATTACTTTTTTCCACTATTTATCACCACCTTTGAACAAAAACAGTAAATCCTTCTGCAATAAACCTGTCACGTTTGTTAAACAAGAAAAAAGATCGCTCCAGCGATCCTCATCTTTAATTCTTGCACCCTTTAGTAGAAGAACTTCTAATCCTTTTTTATACTTTTTTGATATTTACTATGTCCATCTGTTACACCAGTAAGTTCAAAGTCATTGCACTTATAAAATTTATTTAATTTAGTATTATCTGTAACACAATCTAACTTAAGATATTCTTTTTCTCTTGCATTGTCTTGTATCCAAGTTAATATACTTTTACCTATACCTTTCTTCATATAAGTTGGTGTTATTGCAAGTCTATGTAAATATAGCGATTTTGAAGAAATATCACTTCCCCAAATATGCCTATCCCATTCACTTTGTTTAGATAATAGTGTGAACGTAGCCACAATATTCTTATCTTTTAAAACAATGTATGTTTCTTGATTAATTATGGCTTGTTTAATCTCTTCATCCTCACCACCATCTAGTAGAAACCTCCATTGGTTTATATCATTATCTTTCATCCATTGAGCTATCTGCTTTAACATTTCAATAATTACACTACTATCGTGATTAGTAGCAATTTTTATTTCAAAACCTTCACCGTAATCCAAGTAAATTCTTACCTCCTTTTTCAATTAACTTTTTTTATTCGATACCTTATAAATTCAACAAACCACTTCAACTAACCTGCCCGTTTGTACAATAAGAAAAAAACCGCCAGAGATGGCAGCTTAATTCTTTAATATTATCATGTTCTTATCAACGGAAATAACTTCATCATTAGCAAAAATAATTAACGCAGTTCCACTTTCGTATTTAATCGAATTAAATTCACCAATGACTAGAACTTCTCCTTTTCTAATTTGGTAAACAACCTGATTATCATTTTCCTCGCTATCGTAAGCTGCTAAATCATTGACTAAGAAACCTTTAAGAGGTTCATTAAATAACTTCATTTTTTTACTCCATTAGTACAATTTTGTGTTAAACAACGGCTTATACCTAGATGGTACAAGTTACCTTAACTCATTTTAAATCATTTAGTGACGCGGGTGCTGTACCCTACATTAAATTAACTTAATGCCGCCTATGCTTTTGTTTTTCCCAGTATGTATAGAGAGTATTACAAGGGGGGTAAGCAATGATTATTTTAGGTGTAATAAGCAGAGTCGCTGGTTGGCTTTTAGGAATGTTTCTATTAATAAGAACACAGATAGCCAACCAATTGTCAGGAGAATACCTTTACCACTTTTGTTGTTCATCCTAATAATAGGAGCTTAAGAATTATTATTTTTTGTTTCACAAACCTCTTCCGTTTGTTACAGAAAAATGAGCTTCAAATTATTTAAGATTTTTCGTTACCATATAACATACTTTTTAAAAAATCTATCTTTCTGCTATCTTTATTATTATTATTATTTGCTCGATAGCTATCCTTGGATGAGGACTCGTAAACACTTAAATACTGTTCAAGATTCAGTAAGTAATACTTTACATCTTCCGTTTGATGCATTTCTAAGTCCTCTAATTGTACTCCGGCGAAACTTGGCAGTGTGTCTATAATGCCAAACTCAACTGATAATCCATCTTTAGAGAACTCATGCTCATGCAAATCAATTAAGCTATATTCCAGTGATTTCATAATGTTCACTATATCATTCCACTTATGTATATTTAATTCCGGCGGTACTTCCCAGCCTCTTTCATCACCAGGTACATGAATATCCAAGTCTTGCGCACACCAACTTTTTCCTGTTACGACTTCTAAACCAACCGACCCCATTAACAAGGGGATAATATCAATATCACTTAGTTTCTTTGCAATTTTTATAAACTCAATAAATTTGTGATTCATTTTCCCCTCCATATCTCTGCCCCGTTTGTCGAAAAGAAATGAATGATCCTTACTGATCCTCAATTCTTGCACTTATTAGTTGAAGAAGGCAAACTCTATTTAATTTGGAAACCAATAACAGTAACTTAAAATTAATATGCTTATTTACATTCTTATTCCTGGGTGATTATAAAAAAGCCGCAGCACTCCCGCTTGCGGCTTCCAATATGGTCAGGCAGGCTCCATTTGAAGCTGATCCCGGTATGGTTTTAATGAATGATAAATAATGTTCTGCATGAATGCCTTATCCATGTCCGGCAAGAGCTTTTCAGCAAATGCCCAGGCATTTTCCTCAATTTTCAATGCCGTGAGCCGGCGTTCCTGCTCTGTTGTGCAGGCATCAAGATGGCTGGCCAATTGCTCCAGCTCCGCATCTTCTGCATGGCCTAACTCATGAGCAAACACAACGGCAAAATAATCTAAAAAACGATCAGCAGAAGCAAACAGCTGCTGGCATTGGTTCTTAATCTCTTCTGCATAAAGGGTTACTGTATGTGTTCCCATGCTGTATTTTCCGCCAGCTATACGATTTCCCGGAAAATGTTTCTCTAATTTAATGTCCGCCTGACTCCCCGACCTCTTCAGCAATTCATGAACAACAAGATCCAAGCTTTCTTTATTCAATGCAAACACCTTTCTCTATTTAAAGCTTATAGGCTATTATATGAGAAAAGTGTACAGAAATAAACCAATACATACCCTTTTATTTCGGCGACAAAACCTAAATCCCTTAATTTTTATCCTGCAGAAGCGATTTATGGATCCAGATCGCAGCCTGTGCACCCTCTCCCATCGCAATGGTTACTTGTTCCGAGTGGGCTGCCACATCGCCTGCTGCCCAAACATTTTGGACACTGGTCATTTTCGAGCGCGGATCTGTCAGGAGATGCTTATTTTCAAGCCGCTCTGCACCTAGCTGCTTTGCCAGGCCGGATTTTATCTCATTTCCGCCAAATGCAATAAATCCTCTATCCCCTGTAATTTCTTTGCCGTTTTCCAGCCTTACACCTTTAAATTTGTCATCATCTGCAAGCACTTTATCTATTGTTTCTTCCACATATTCAATTTTTTCCTCTCTCATTTTCTCTAAAAATTCCTGATCTGGCACCTTTTTTTCATGGTTGATGAAAACAAGGTCATTTGTCCAGTAAGACAAGGTTAAGCACATATTCGCGCCGGCATTTCCAGAGCCAAGCACAATAGTGCGTTTATCCTTCACCTCATATCCATCACAGTCTGGACAGACATAAACCGATATGCCAAGACAAGGCATCAGTTCCGGGAATGGCGGCATCCGGTCCATGACTCCCGTTGCCAGCAAAATCCGTTTGCCGGAATATTTATTGCCGGTTTCTGCTGAAACGACAAATCCTCCTTCAGCCTTTTCAGCCTGTTCCACCTTTTCATGAACAAAGTCCACTCCAAGGCTTTCGGCGTGTTTTTTCCCAAGCTCACGAAGCTCCGGGCCGCTCACACCATCAGGATAGCCTAAGATATTATGATAATTTTTGCATATCACGGAACGCCCATCATTGGAATCCAGCACCAGCACCTTATGCTTATACCTGCCCAGCTGAATGGCAGCCTGCAGTCCCGCAATCCCTCCTCCAACAATCAGACAATCATAATTCAAAAATAATTCCTCCTTTTCGTGCCAAAAAAGGCTATACATGTAAACTACCCAGAAAATCGGTTTCCAAATACACTTCATTTTTAAAATGGTTTGCTTTGTTACAGGGTAGGGGGGCTGCTGATTGTGGTGTGGGAACTTCGTTTGTTGGTAAAATTCGGGGTTTGTGACTACTTTTTTCGTATTTTGGCGGAGAAGTGGTATCTATCGGGAGCTTTGGTGCTGCTTCTTTCTGGTTTTGTCGGATAAGAGGTATCTATTCGGGATTTTGGTGCTGCTTCTTTTTGGTTTTATCGAAAAAGAGGTATCTATCCAGGGCTTTGACGCTGCTTCTTTCTAGTTTTATCGAATAAGCGGCATCTAACCAGGGCTTTGACGCTGCTTCTTTCTGGTTTTATCGAATAAGAGGTATCTATTCGGGATTTTGATGCAGCTTCTTTTTGGTTTTATCGAAAAAGAGGTATCTATCCAGGGCTTTGACGCTGCTTCTTTCTGGTTTTATCGAATAAGCGGTATCTATCTAGGGCTTTGACGCTGCTTCTTTCTAGTTTTATCGAATAAGCGGCATCCAACCAGGGCTTTGACGCTGCTTCTTTCTGGTTTTGTCGAATTAGAGGTATCTATCCAGGGCTT
>NZ_NJQY01000034.1:0-119312 GCF_010628845.1 Bacillus sp. 22-7
CCCGATTTCCTCTATTGATTCCTTAGAGTTTTGAAGTGGGGTCTTACTGCCCGTTAGACTGCGATAAAGGGTACCGCGACCCAGGGGGGCGCTCTCTCCTGCACTGCTCGTTAGCTCGACCAATCGGGCCTTTACGGGCAGTTTGCCCCCCCACTTATCCTCCTTTGATTCCTCTGAGTCTTGAAAGTGGGGGTCTTACTGCCCGTTAGACTGCGATAAAAAGAAATTCCCCCAGCCTTTTGGCAAGGGGAATTTTTCAATCAAACGTTTGATTGAAACGATAGACCAGGAATCGCTCGTTTTCATCACCCTTAAGTGCCACCTCTTTGATCAGCTCAAATGGGGTGCTGTTTTCCAGATAAAATAAATAATCCTCTGAAGGGTAGTACAGAATAATATCCATTTTGCGCGGGCTGCCTTCGGCTGAGCGGAGTATATTATTGACGACTTTCATAAAAATCTGCACCGAAAACGGATTGAAAAAGTAAAAATGAGTGTCCTGCGGAGTGATTTCATACTCCTGAGCCAGGATCTTATAAAAGCTGATTCCTGCTTTTTCCCCTTTGTACGTCCGGAGATTTTTCATTGCCTCATGGTAGAAGTCATCATTCATTTCCACACCTGCAGCGGAAGCTCGAAAGGTATGGTGTATGTAAAACGGAAGCCGGCCCTTTCCGCAGCCGAAGTCCACGAGGCGGTCACTGCTTTTCAGCGTGTATTCACTGAACAGTTTTTCCAGGCCCTCATAAGGAGTAGGTTCGTAGCGGTGATAGTGAAAGGATTTGTGAAACCCTTTTTGGTCGCCGTGTGTTTGGATATCCAGCCAGTCGTCAAAGTCCTTCATCTTGGGCTCCTTTTAAAAAATGCCTGCCGCGTTCCATTAAGGACAGCGGCAGGCAGATTTATATGTACTATTTTTTAGGTTCAATCACTAAATATTCCCGTAAGGTCTGCTGCAATGTTCCCTTTGTTTCCGCCTGGCTCTCGAACGAAACACCAGCATGGATCATTTTGCGGACAAGCTCAGCTCTAAGACCGGTAATTACTGCATCACAGCCCATCATCCTAATGCCGCTCAAAATCTTTTTGAAGTGGACAATAACATCAACTTCCATATCTGCAATTCCGGAAAGATCCATTATTAAGGTCTGGATTTTAATCGATGAGATATCCATCAGAACTTTCTCTTCAATCGTCTGAATCCGGTACGAATCAATCATGCCAATCAGCGGCAGTACAGCGACAGACGTGCTGACCGGAATAATCGGCACGGACAAATGCTCCACCAGTTTGCGCTGTGATTTAAGCATTTCATCTTTATAATCAGAATAGCTGATAAAGAAGTTATTTAAAAATTGATCGACATGATCATTGACCTCTTTTTCCATATTATAAAAATCCTCAGGCGCCTTGTCCTGCCCCTTAACTTTGTCATACTGGAACAGAAAGTGCCACAAAGTCCGCCGGATCGCCTGCACCCATTCCAGTTTAAAAGAAAGCGTCAGGGAATGCTCAGCCCAGGCAACGCCTTCCTGTCTGGCAAAAGCAATCAGTTCTTCTTCTTTATTTTCCGCAACATATAAAGCCAATCTTTCTGCATTTTTTAAAAGATCAATATTCCCTCTTTGCAGAATTTCACTGATCTTAGAGGCTACATTCACAGCCTCTGACAATAATTTTTGCTGAAAGTTCTCACGATTCGCAACAATGAATCCCGCAATATCGCTTGTTTCTTTGTAGGTTGCTTCCATTTTAAACATACGCCCCCTTGTTTTATATATTATACAATTCGTTTAAATCGAATAAAATCCTTCTCTTGAATTCGATATTGAAGTTCACTTCATTTTTATGGCAGAATCCAAAAATTATATACCCTTATTATTTTACCCATAAACCATAAATTTAAATTTTTTATGAAAAAGTAAAAAAAAGCGCCGGATAGGCGCTTCTTTAAATAACTCCTAATGTGCTCAAAAACACAACCACAATTGTAACCGGAACAACCACTTTCATCAGAATGCTCCACACTGTGTACATGGCTTGCGAAATGTCGCTGCCAACCAGAAATTCTTCTTTGACAAGCCCTTTGTCCATTCTTAAAGTAATAAACAGGGCAATCAGCAGGCAGCCCAGCGGAAGCAGGATGTTGCTGACCAGGTAGTCGGTTGCATCAAAAATATTTTTTCCGAAAATCGTGAAGTCTCCAAGCAGGCTGAATGACAGCGCAGCAGGAATCCCGGCAGCAAACATGACAATGCCGGAGATCCAGGAGATTTTTTTCCGTGAATGCTTTCCGTTCTCGATGAAGGCGGAGACGATGATTTCCAGCATGCTGAATGATGATGTCAGGGTTGCAAATAAGAATAGCAGCAGGAAAATCGCCAGGAACACTTCTCCTAATGGAATCTGTGAAAAAACTGCCGGCAGGACCATGAACAGCAGCCCCGGGCCTTCCGCCGGTTCAAATCCGAATGCAAAGACAACCGGGAAAATCGCCAACCCTGCCAGGACCGAGATGATGATGTTCATGATCACAACAGATCCGGCTGATGATGGAATGCTGACTTTCTTATCCAGGTATGAGCTGTACGTGACCATGCAGGAAAAACCGACTGCTAACGCAAAGAATGATTGTCCCAATGCATAGAGTGCCGATTCGCCTGTGATTTTACTAAAGTCCGGGTTCAGGAAGAACTTGACCCCTTCCATTGCTCCATCCAGCGTCAAAGCGCGTATAACAAGCACGATAAAAAAGATGAATAATAGCGGCATCATGTATTTGCTTGCAGCTTCAATCCCGTTTTGGATTCCGAATGTAATGACGACAATATTAATAAGAAGAAATACAGCCAGTCCCATTAGCGTCCAGCTTGGCGTTGAAGTGATCATGCCGAATAGTTCCGGATAGGCTGCACCCGGCTTGATGATTTGGCCGCCGATCGACAGAACTGTGTAAATCAGCACCCAGCCCCCAACAACCGAGTAAAAGCTCAGCAGCAGGAAGCAGCCGATCACCCCAAGCTTCCCGGTAATCGTCCACAGGCTGTTTGGAGCCAGTTTATAGTAGGCAGATACCGCTTCCTTCTGTGCGCCCCGCCCGATAATAAATTCTGAAATGAGCATCGGCAGCCCCACCAGAATCGTAAATGCGATAAACATCAGCAAAAAGGCGCCCCCTCCGCTTGTTCCGGCTACGTACGGGAACTTCCAGATGGCCCCCAGGCCAATCGCCGCCCCGGCCGAGGACATAATAAAACCGAACTTAGATGACCATTGCTCTCGATTTGTACTCATAGTTTCCCCCCTGTTTAGTTTCTATTTATATAGGTTATATAGGTGGTTCGAACTCTGATTGCGGTTTTCTTGCTGGTTGTGTCTGAAGTTGATCCGGGTTCGGACTCTGACTCCCGTTTTCTCGCTGGCTGTGTCAGAAGTTGGCCCGGGTTCGGACTCTAACTCCCGTTTTCTCGCTGGCTGTGTCAAAAGTTGGCCCGGGTTCGGACTCTGACTCCCGTTTTCTCGCTGGCTGTGTCAGAAGTTGGTCCGGGTTCGGACTTCTGACCCCCGTTTTCTCGCTGGCTGCGTCAGAAGTTGGTCCGGGTTCGGACTTCTGACCCCCGTTTTCTCGCTAGCTGCGTCAAAAGTTGGTCCGGGTTCGGACTCCGCCAAAGGTTTTCTCGCTGGTTGTGTCCGATGCAACACCAAGTTCGGACTCAACCAGCGTTTTTTCCCCTGCTTCTGTCCGAAGTTACCCCGAGAGATTACAGCTCTGTACGAATATCCCAAAGCTCAGGGAAGAATCGCTGATCCAGCACTTTTTTCAGATAGCCGACACCGGATGAGCCGCCAGTGCCCATCTTGAAGCCAATGATTCTTTCGACCGTTTTCATATGGCGGAAGCGCCACTGCTGGAGCCAGTCTTCGATATCCACAAGTTTTTCCGCAAGCTCGTATAACTCCCAGTACTTTTCAGGATTTTTATACACAGTCATCCAGGCGTCGCGGACAGACTCATTTTCTTTGTAGGTTCTGGTTACATCTCTGTTCAGAATGTCTTCATCAATTGGCAATCCGGCTTTGTGAAGCGCGCGGATGGCTACATCGTAAAGGCCCGGTCTTTCGAATGCTTCTGTTAATCTGGCATGCAGCTCGGGATCTTTTTGATAGATTTTCAGGACATGCTCGGTTTTGTAGCCTAACGCAAATTCTACCATACGATACTGGTAGGATTGAAAGCCAGATGCCTGGCCAAGGGAATCACGGAACTCCATATATTCGGAAGGTGTCAGGGTGGACAGCACATCCCATGCCTGAATAATCTGCGATTGCGTCTTTGAAACGCGTGACAATCTTTTCTGTGCTGTGGATAAATCATTGTTTTCAATTGATTCGATGGCTGCGCCCATTTCGTGAAGAATCAGCTTCATCCACAGCTCGCTCACCTGGTGGATTACGATGAACAGCATCTCATCATGATGGCCGGAAAGCCTGTTTTGCGCGGATAGGATTTTATCAAGCTGAAGGTATTCACCGTATGTCATGTTATTAGTAAAGTCTGTATGAATGCTTTTTTCAGAGGTTGTTGCGTTTACGTCCTGGTGTTTTTCGTTGATCATGTTGGTTCCTCCTTGGGATTGGTTCTTATCGTTCTCGATTCGGCCGGTATATCAGCAGCTGACCGATATATCTGGAAAGTGACTGATATATTGAAAATATGACCGATATTGTTATGTGATTGACCGATATATTATTTTTTTGCCGATATACCCGCTGCTGCTTGCAGCCGAACTTCAATTGGCCGGTAAATCCCGCAATTTGGCCGGTATTTTATTGAAATTGGCCGGTAAATGTAACAGTTTGGCCGGTATTTCTTTAAAATCGGCCGGTAAAGGCTATCTCTGATGGCTCTGCTGTTCCTGCAAGGCAAAAATTTAGCAATTTGCCGATAAACCTGGCCGTTCGGCCGTTAAAAATGTTAGTTTGGCGTTAAATTTCCGTATTGGCTGTTAAATACAGGATTTGGCCGTTAAATTTAAATTTCCGTATCGGCCGATAAATTCAGGATTTTGCATTCCCCGCTTAAATCGGGCGAATAACCGCCCGCACCGGGCTCCCGTCTCCGTCTTTGATCGGGAGCGGCAAAGCAATTAGTTCATAATTTCCTTCTTCTACCTCATCCAGCATGATATTTTCCAGTATATGAATGCCATTCCGATATAAGGCATGATGCGTTTCCATCTCTTTGCTGTCGAGCTGATCGACAGATGGCACATCCACTCCGAGCAGGCGCACCCTTTTGCTGCCAAGGTAGTCTGCCATATCCGCGGTCAGTTCAGGGATCCGATTCGGAAACACTTCCGAATCATTCGGAACCGAGGTCCTAAGGAGCACACGTTCTGTGCCTTCGAGATCAAACTTTTTCAGAACCTCCGAATCCACCTTTTCATACCCAGATACATCGATCACCCTCGCTGGCCCGATATACAGCTCAATGTCCAGATCCAGAATCTTTTCGCCTTCATCATTAAAATGGAACGGCGCATCGACATGGGTGCCGGTATGCAGGCTTGTCGTAATCCGGCCGATATTGACAGAGCCGGTTTGTTCTTTTGTAAAAGCCGTTTCATAGCTGAACGGGGTATCTCCGGGCCAGTGGGCGATGCTATTAGTCAGCGGCTGTGATATATCGATCCATCCCTTTTTCGTCATGCTACGACTCCCCGCTTATTTTCGAATTGCTTATATTTTTCCTCTTCCATGATGCCTTTTAAAATTTGTACGGTTTTCCACACATCTTCAAACGTGTTGTATAGTGCAACCGGCGCCAGCCGGATACCATTTGGCGCGCGAAAATCCGGGATGACTCCCTCAACCTTCAGCGCCTTGCAGATTCTTGCTGCTTCAGGGTGCTCCAGATAAATATGGCCGCCCCGCTTCTTTTCATCAAGCGGATTGCGCAGGACAAGACCATGTCCTTCAAGCTCATGCTGAATCAGCTCGATCATATAGCCTGTCAGCTGAAGAGACTTTTCACGGATTCGTTCCATACCGACTTCATTAAACATGCTTAGTGAGCCAATAATTGGCGCCATGCTGAAAATATTCGGCGTACCGATCTGGTAAGCCCCCGCATCCTCAGCCGCAGTCAGCACATGTTCCATATCAAACTGCTTATCCTTGCGGGAGCTGAACCAGCCGGAAAGTCCCGGAACCTTTCCAAAGTGGCGCTTGTTCACAAACAGCCCGCCCGTTGAGCCTGGACCACCATTCAGATGCTTATAGTTGCACCAGAACGCGAAATCGACATTCCAATCACTTAGGGAATGGGGGACAGATCCAACCGAATGGCATAGATCAAAGCCGATTTCAATCCCGCGTTTATGCGCCTCAGCAGTCAAATACTCCATATCCAGCACCTGGCCGCTACGGTATAAAACACCAGGCAGGACAATCAGCGCGATTTCATCCGTCATGGCCGCGACAATGTCTTCTTCCCTCAATGTATGACCATCCGCGCTTTTCACCCGGACAAGATGCTCATCGGGATCAAAGCCCTTCAGCTTCACCTGGCTTTGCAGCGCGTAAATATCACTTGGAAAATTGAGCTCGTCTGCCAGTATCTTTGTTCTTTTTCCTTCCGGATTATAAAAAGTGGAGACAAGCTGGTGAAGGTTAACAGTTGTGGAACCGCTTACAACTACTTCCTCCGGATTTGCCCCTACGATTGGCGCCAGCTCTCTACCCAGTTTTTCAGATAGATAGAACCAGGGATTATCCCCTTCTGTCCAGCCGTCAATGGCATGGTGTTTCCAGGATTCAAGCAGGTCAAGGAGTGATTTCTCCGCACGTTTTGAAAGCAGGCCAAGTGAATTGCCATCCAGATAAATTCCATCTTCTTTTATATAAAACTCTTCCCGGCAGGACAGGTCATTTTGTTCATCAAGTCTGACTGCATACTCTTTTGTGGTATCCATATATTTCCAACCTTTCAGAATATTTATTATTTACGAAAATTATATTGTTTGATTGACACTATGTCAATGATATAATGTCAGTAATAGTAGAAAATATAAAAAGGAATGAAATAGATGAAAAATTCCATAGATCAATTGCCTGCGAGACAGCAGCAGGCCCTGAAAACACGCCAAAAGCTTCTCCAGGCCGGAAAAGAAGTTTTTCTCGAAAACGGCTTTCAAAAAGCGACCATCTCCCAAGTAATCAAAAAAGCAAAAACAGGCTACGGCACGGCGTACGTCTATTTTAAAAATAAAGACGAGCTTTTCATTACATTAATGGAGGATCTCATGAACCAGTTTTACGAAGTGGCAGAGATGCCCTTTAAGCCGCAGGCCAAAGAAGAGGCCTATGAAAATATTAAAAAGCAGGTGAGGCTGTTCCTGCAGCTGGCTTTGGATGAGCGGGACATGATGAAGGTCGTAAAAGAGGCAATCGGCGTCTCTCCTGAGATAGAGGAAAAATGGTATGGAATCCGTGAACGCTTTATCGAACGGATTTCAGTAGACATCCGCTACGCTCAGTCACAAAAGCTTGCCAAAGAGAACCTTAACCCGGCCCTCACCGCGAGAGGCTGGTTTTATTCGAATGAGATGTTCATGTGGGAGCTGGTGATGAATCAGGAAAAGTATCAGATAAATGATGTGATTGTGAATCTGACCAGAATGTATACGGGGGGATTATATGAATAATTTAATACCACAAATAAGGTGCCTGCCCAGGGATTTCCTTTGGCCATGCACCTTAATGGTTTATTTAAATTCGCTAGCCTGAGTTTAATACTGAAAAAAAAGGCGTAACGGCTATGGCCAGCGCTAAAATAAACACGGCAATGGAACCCGCCTTATTCTTATTTCGCCAAAGTTTCAAGGCAAAACCAGCTGTATACATAAAAACCATGATCATGATTCCCCACGCTAATGCGTTCAATTCAATCCCTCATTTGCTCCAAACTCGGCAATTCACTTTGTCTGCCAAATTCTCCAAATTTGATTTTTACAGATACATTAACCTTCATATTCGGATAAGATTTCATCCAGTCGAACTTTTCGTATTCTGGAATCGTTGAGAACTGTCTTCTGGCAATCAGTGACCAGCCGAATGGCTCTCCTTTAAATTCCTCTTGTGTTTTAGCAACGAGATCATTCATTTTTTGTGTGATTCTTTCCTCTATATATTGTTTTAAATGGCTCCTTTTCCCGCTATGTTTAGCATAGTTAACCATGCTATGATCCGACAATATTTCCATATAAAGCGGGACCGTCACATCAATGACCGGTTCTCCATTTTTCAGATTCATTTTTACATCATTCGCTTCTTTCTGTATAATTCTTGCTGCAATTCGGTATCTTTCGTCAAAAGGGTCTGGAAAGGAGGTTAAGATGTCCGACATGCTTATGGTATTATTTAAAAGGCCCGAAAGCCGTGTTTCCTCACCTGTAAGCCGTCCAATCATTCTTCCTTCTTTAAAAACAGCCGCCCCTATAAATTGGGTTTTATTTGTTTCTCCTTCGGTTTGAAGTCCGCCTGCAAAAAATTGCTCCTTCTGCTTCCCCTCTTTTTCTTCCTCAACAGACCCGTATATAGCCAAGAAGAGATCAGCGTCTGCTTCAGCAATCCTAAAAAATCTATGCAGATCTGAATCTGGTATAAAACCGGTTTGGATCCCGTGTTCTAATATTAGGTTAAAGTATTTATGAATTCGAGTTTCCAATTTAGGGTCATTTTCATTTATAAACTTACTGGCTTCTTCTTTGGTTACGATCAGAGTAATGTTTCGTTTAATCTCCCTGTCTTTTGTGGCATCATATATCCACCTGATAAAGTCCCCGCTTTTAGCGAAATCTTCAGAGACGATCATGACACTCAATAGATCATAGACGATATCTTTTGCAATAGTAGTGTTTGCCAGATTCTTTGATGTGATCATGTCATTTGTTTGAAAGGATATGACTTCCCGGGGCGGTTCATCAGATCCTCCCTGCTGTTTGGATAATTCAGGGTTTGAAATGAGATAAGTTATTTTAATTTCATCCTCTTTTTCCCCTTTATCCAGGCCCATGGCAACTACATAGGCTCTTTTGTCTATACTTATTTGATCCCAGCAGCCGCTTAGCAGAAAAATCATCACCAATAAACACAGATATTTACATAAATGCACATATTTTTTCATTTCTTTAGGTCCCCTTTTAATTTTGCCGTAATCCATAATACAAAGGGCAGCACTAAAAAGAATGGAGTAATAAGGTGCAGGAAATTCTGCCTCAGATTAAAGATCGTAAAAGTTGGGGTTTCCGGCATCATCCCAATGAAAACAACTAAAGTCGCAAGCGTCGGGATGATATATTCAAATTGTTTAATGTTGAATAGACCTCCAAACAGCAAGGCACATAAATACAAATACACGGCAAAGCGAACAAAAGTGGACAGCAGCCAGAAAGGGAAGATGAACATCTCTACATTGGTCAGAAACCCGAATTGAATAT
The DNA here is from genome assembly GCF_010628845.1 of Bacillus sp. 22-7. Lineage (NCBI taxonomy): Bacteria > Bacillati > Bacillota > Bacilli > Caryophanales > Bacillaceae > Bacillus > Bacillus sp. 22-7. The sequence continues at coordinate 9,501 of NZ_NJQY01000034.1, forward strand.
ACCGAATGGCTTCATGAAAAGGATAATTCATCATTTTTACAGCGATATAATCAAATACCAGCACAAAGCCAAATAGGGCAAAAGAAAGTTCCAGAATAACAAAAATAAGCCCCAGCCGTTTCCATTTTTTATAGTCCTTTGAACTTTTTATTAATGGCGCGATCAGACTGAAATAAACAAAGTCGGCAAAAAGAGAGGAATTTGCTGTACTCTCCTTCAAAATATCCCATTTACCTGGCCCCAAAATTGGAAATATAAAATCGATTTCCCCTTGAATACAGATCATTATCAACGCAGCAAAAGCGGAAATTTTGATCAAGAGTAATACAGACCAGGCGAATGACCCAATATGCTCAAGTCCCTTTTTTGCCCCATACGCGGATACAGCCATTAATATGATATAAATAATTAGAGCGGGTGTTTTCGTAAAATACATGGTTCCAATTATGTCTGTATAAATCGCTGTATCAATAATAATTGCGTAGGATTGGATGACCCATAATAAAAACAGGATGATAAATCCCATGTATTTTCCAAACAGGTTTTTAATAATATCGACTAAACTTTTGCCTTCATACAACGAAATGACTTTTACCAGAAGATAGAGAGGGATGATCCATACCATTCCCATTATCATTGGTGCCATCCAGGCAGCATTGCCTAATCTTTCATATAAAATGGCAGGGGTATCGTCAGCCAGTTTTGTCCCAACGGTCAGGATAATGATAGCTATAAATTCCCTTCCGCCTATTTTTCCCTCTATTTTCTCCATATTCATTCTCCTGATTTTTTCTGTAAGTCTTCCGGCTTAAGGTAATCTGGCCGAAATATTTCCTTTCGTATCAGCCTTCTAAAAACGGTATCCTTAGATGATGTATAGGCAGGTGTCATTGGAGCTAAGTAAGGAACACCAAAGGATTTAATGGAAACCATATAAAACAGCCCAACTGAAAATGCGGCTGTCATTCCATAAAATCCGAAAGAAGCAGCTGAAAAAATAAACAGGAATCTCATTAAACGAATGGCAAAGTTCATACTTATATCTCCAATCGCAAATGAACTTAAGCCTCCCAGGGCAACCACAATGACAACGAGAGGGCTGACTATATTTGCCTGGACAGCGGCTTGCCCCAATATTAAAGCGCCTACGATTCCGATTGTTGGACCAATTGGACTGGGCACCCGCAAGCCGGCTTCCCTAATCAGTTCAAAGGCAATTTCCATCAGCAGGACTTCCACAACGGAAGGAAAAGGCACAATTTCTCTTGTCGCCGATATGGCCAATAGCAGGTCTGCCGGTATCATCTCAACATGGTAATTGGTAATGGAGATGTATATGGAAGATATAAATAACGTAATAAATACGGAAAGTATACGCAATGCCCTTGTGAAATTCCCATAGATAAAACGTAAATAGCGGTCTTCAGAGGTATGAAAAAAGGACCAGAATGTAGCCGGTAGAATTAAAGAAGCCGGTGAATTATCCATTAATAAAGCAATATAGCCGTCTTCTAAAAAAGAAGCTGCACGATCCGGCCTTTCTGTATACAAAATGGTCGGAAAAAGGGTAATGTGGCTTTCTTCCAGATATTCTTCTAAAATGGAAAGATTCTGTATAGCATCCACATCAAGTGAATTTACTTTTTCTTTAATAGTATCGAGCAGCTCTTCATTTGCCAGATCTTTTATATAAACAATAAATAGCTCGTTATTCGATCGCTTGGAGATTGTAGTCGTTTCCACTATTAAATTTTCATTCTTTATTTTCTTTCGGATTAATGAAATGTTTGTGCCTGCTTTTTCATTAAAGGCTTCCTTTGGACCTTTGATCACGACCTCATTTTCAGCTTTATCAATACCTCTGCCCTGAAAATTATTGGAACTGATAATATAGGCTTTCTGATCACCATCTACCAAAAGTGCTGTATTTCCGGTGTTTAGCTCCTTTAATAAATCCTTGATTCCTTCCACAGCAGTTAATGATTGGGCAGTAACCATATCCTTAATTTCTTTTGAAGAGTCTTTATTTAAAAGTAAAGGCTGGAGGACGTGCTCCTCAATGATCTCTGTATCCGAAATGGTGCTTATATAAAAAATGGCGGCTTTCCTGTTTAATCCGCCAATATGAAAGGTACGGACTTTTACATCCATGTTATCCGGAATAGAATAGATGGATTTTAATGTTTGGACTGTTTTATCCAGTTCAGGATCAATGTTTTTTTCCTTATGTGAATCTTCCTCTGCTGAAGACTGCTCTTTAAATGGATGATGCTTTTTAAAAAATAATCTTTGTTTTTTCATTTTCAGCTCTCCGGACTTTTCTCTCATTGTGCCACTATAAAATAGATTTATGCGTATAGAATGGGAGTTTGCCTTTAGAGAGCAAGGTCAGCTAATTAACTTTTCCCTCCTACTGCCAATGCAGTGCAATTGAAAAAAGGTGCCTCCTCCCTCAGGAAAAGGCACCTTTTTTCAATTCGAACCCGGCTCGGGTTCATTCGATGTAAACGTAATACTCCCTTTCGAAAGCTTCACAACCACATCCGAATCTCTCGCAATGTCGGGGTCATGTTACGACGATCACGCATCTGCTTTTGCCTGATCGATAAAGCTCTGCATATCGGCAGGATCATCTATGTAGTAGATGGCGCTATCGATTGTATTTTCATAACATTAATGGAGGATCTCATGAACCAGTTTTACGAAGTGGCAGAGATGCCCTTTAAGCCGCAGGCCAAAGGAGGCCTTTGAAAATATTAAGAAGCAGGTCAGACTGTTTCTGCAGCTGGCTTTGAATGAGCGGGACATGATGAAGGTCGTAAAAGAGGTAATCCGCGTCTCGCCTGAGATAGAGGAAAAATGGTATGGAATTCGCGAACGGTTCATCGAACGGATTTCAGTTGATATCCGCTACGCCCAGGCGCAAAATCTCGCCAAAGAGCACCTCGATCCAGCCCTCACCGCTAGAGGCTGGTTTTATTCCAATGAGATGTTCATGTGGGATCTGGTGATGAACAAAGAAAAGTATCAGATGGATGATGTAATTGTGAACTTGACGAGGATGTATACAGGCGGATTGTATGAATAGAGAAGAATTTTCCGCGGACAATTAGGGGCATTTACATTTATGCACCATTTTCATAGATTTGTGCATCACTTTTTCGATTTATGCTTCAGGTTTGTTCATTTATGTACCACTTTTTGATTATATGCACTACTTCCTATTCTACCGTCTGTTTTAAGAAACAAATAATGTTAGCAAAAAAGGTGCCTCTCCCAAGAACTGCAATGGGCAAAGCACCTTTTTTACAAGTCAGGTTGCATAAATATTTACTAGCTTCAGGTTTAAAATATTCTCTGAAAGTTCCGTCCCAAAATCTTTTCTATATCTTCCGTCTTGTACCCTCTATCTGCCAATCCCTTAATCAATTGACCCAGGTTTCCATGTCCGTCAATCACGTCGAACGGTTTCCGAGGCATGCTGGCTAAATCCTCTGCGGACACATATTTGAAGAAATCATCACATAAATCGAGACCTATTCCGACATGATCAATGCCAACTAGCTGAACCATATAATCAAGATGGTTAATCAGCTGGTCCAGATTACTGTTTTCGTCTTCTGCTGCGACAATGATGCTGACTGCGTTTATTCCGATAACACCGCCTTTGGAGGCAATGGCTTTCATTTGGTCATCCGTTAAATTGCGCATCGTATTCGAAAGAGCCCTCGCATTTGAATGGGAAGCAATAATAGGCTTTTTTGAAATTTCAATGACATCCCAAAAACCTTCATCATTCAAATGGGAAACATCAATCGTCATTCCCAGTTGTTCTGCTTCTTCAATTAACTGGACACCAAAAGAGGTTATGCCGCCTTTCCTGCCTTCCCGTATTGGGCTGAAATGGCTTCCATCACCGACGGCATTTCTTCTGCTCCACACCAAGCCCATGTTTCGGACACCCAATTCATAGAATATCCTTAACAGGCTTAAGTCGGTCCCAATTGGCTCTGCACCCTCAAGAGAAAGCAGGAAACCGATTTTGCCTGATTTCCGGGCCAGCAGCATGTCTTCACTATTTTTGCAGATCATTAACTTATCTGGTGATTCCTGTACTTCTTCATAAATTGCACTTACTTGATTCAAGGCTTTCCGCAAGGCCATTTCCGGCAAAAAACTGCTATCAATAAAAATAGCAGCAATGATGATATTCACGCCGCCTTGTTTAAAACGCGGCCAATAATCTGTTTCAATCACATTCCTTCTGCCGCGTTCCCTTTGAATTGCCACGTCCATCAATAAGTCGAAGTGGCCATCCATAATAAGAGCGTGATTTTTAATCTGATCTATATATGTTTCTGTATCCATTTGATCTTCCTCCATACTAAAAATTACTGTTCCACCTGTCCATCATGAGTAAAAAGCTCTAGCGATAGACTAGAGCTTTTACAATATCGGCCAATCCTACACTAACTCATTCACTTCCAGACGGGCTAAATCTCCTGCAGCTTTTACGCGAATACGGGTTGCATTGCCAGGCATGTAGGCAAGCGGAACATCTTCTATATCTACAATGACCAGACTATCAGGATCAGCACCAGCATTGATTGCTTCCGACATAGCCTTTTCTTTAGCGAGTTGAAGCGCCTTTTCTCTTCCGATTTCAGCCAGGGCATATACCTTTTCAATTTGTCCGCTGACTTGGGAAATCGCTGCTCCGATGGCATTTGCTACTCCTGAATGCTCAGGCCGAATGACCTGTGAAGCGCCTTTTAATTTTTCCGGCAGCAAAATACTTCCTCCGCCAACAAGGATGACCGGTACCGGCGCCGCACTTGTTTTCATCTTATCAATCGCTTCTTCAACAAGCTCGACCATTTTATCATAGACTTTATTCAATAATGTTTGGTCAAGATGTGCTACCTTTGAAGAATCGCCAAGATTCACTTTGCCGAGTGCTACTGCAACATCTGTGGCGGTTAACGTGTCCCCTCCAAAAATAAGGCTTTTTTCCGGCAGCCGATATCCGACGCTGTCAGGTCCAACTGTGAAGCCTCCATTTTCTTGAATTCTGATAATCGTTCCGCCGCCAAGTCCAATGGAAATCAGATCCGGCATCCGGAAATTCGTGCGGGCTCCTCCAATTTCCACAGCCAGGGAGGATTCCCTAGGGAATGACTGAACCAAAACCCCGACATCAGACGTTGTACCGCCAACATCCACAACGATAGCATCTGAGGAATCGCTTAAATAAGATGCACCGCGCAGTGAATTCGTTGGGCCGCAAGCAATTGTGAAAATCGGGTATTTCACCGCATACTCAACAGACATCAGGGTGCCATCATTTTGTCCGAAAAAGACTTTTGCCTCGATACCTTCATTTTTTAAAGCATTGATAAATCCGTCCGCAGCTGTTTTAGCAACATTGACAACAGCAGCATTCAGAATGGTTGCATTTTCCCTTTCCAGCAATCCTACTGATCCAATTTCGGATGATAAGGAAACAGAAATATCTTCTCCGAGCACTTCTTTCATGATTTCACTTGCTCTTTGCTCATGTGCTTGCGAGACTGGCGAGAAAACAGAAGTAATGGCAACAGAATCCACATTCCCTTTAATTTCCTCTGCAATTTGATATAAATGCTCTTCATCTAAAGAAACGATTTCGCGTCCATCAAATTCATGTCCTCCCCGGATCAGGTAAACATATTTTCCGAGTGCATCACGCAGGTCATCAGGCACTCCGATCAGCGGCTTAACCGCGAGGGTTGCAGGAGCACCAATACGTATTGCGGCAATTTTATTCAGTCTTTTTCTCTCAACGATTGCGTTTGTACAGTGTGTTGTTCCCAGCATGGCATATTTGATTTCTTCCCGCGGAACATTTCCATCCTGTATAATTTTTTTCATGGCTGTATAAATGCCCGTTGCCACATCTTCTGTTGTCGGTGATTTTGTTTCCGAAATGACTGTATTATCCTGATCTAAAAGCACTGCATCTGTATGGGTTCCCCCAACGTCTATTCCAATTCGATAAACACCCATTATGCTGTCACTCCTTTTTTAGCTAGTTCTTCAACAGGGACATATTCCACATCATATCCAAAATACTTTGGACCAACTGTTTCAATCCCCTTCCCTGTTCTCCATTTTGGATGGCAAGGCATTCCGATAATGACACATCTCGCACCGTATCTAATTCCCTCCGTTGTGATCGGAAGGCCAGTTTCTGCATCAAGTACCGCAATCAGGTCAGGTGTGACACAAAGCAGGCGCTGATCCGTCTGGGCAAGAAGATGTTCATTCTGGAAGCGAACCTCTAGAGTCTCGCCTTTATACTCATTGATTCCTTCGAAGGTTGCCACTCCTCTTGCAAAACCTGTTTCTGTCTTTCGATTAATGTCGCTGACTTTGCCGCGGAACAGTTCAAACCCTTTAGCCTTTTTCAGGACTTCGCTTATCGGGTCAGCATTATATTCCTTAGCCAGCCGGATCGCTCTGCCGATTTCCTCTTCAAGTTTTAAGATATTGCTAATACCGCTTTTCTTAATCTCCTTGCCGGTCATTGGATAGATGGCAATCATGGAAGAACCGCCCATTTCAATCGTTGCAGCCCGGGCAATCCTTTCTGTCCAGACATTATTGATCGTCGACAATAGTGTTGTGTTTCCTTTTTCATCTGCGATCACCATAGGAGTAGCAGAAATTCCATCCAAGTAGAATGTGACCATTTGCAGTTCAGGGAACGCTCGTCCCATCCCATCCACATCTACAACTGGAAGGCCAAGTTTGGCAGCAAGAGCCAAGGGCAGCATGGAATTCAATCCGCCAGCTTCAATTGGCATAGTTGCATAAATCTCTTTCCCTAAATACGATTCAAGGTTTTTGAAAGCTGCAGCTGCCTCCTCACCACTTGGGGCCTTTTCAAGCATAACAGTTGGCGCTCCCATCATGGCTGATGGGACAATTAATGCATCATCCGGCACCTCATCTGGATCTAAAAGTGTAATTTCCCCATATTCTTCGATCGCCTGCAATGCCATGAGCTTTCCAATGTAAGGGTCTCCCCCTCCGCCGGTTCCAAGTAAGGCGGCACCTACTGCTATATCTTCAATCTCCTGCTTGCCTAATTTTCTCATTTTTTAAAACCTCCCAATTTTCCAAAAAATTATGATGCAATATGTTCTTTAACCTCTTTATTGCCGGATATGGTTTTCATAGCTATTACACCGAGGTAATAGATGATAGCGCTTATTAACAGCGAATTAATGGATGGTATTCCTAGCGTTATATAATACCCGCCTGCAAATCCTGCAGCCCAGGCGAATAAAGTCACTGGATTTAATTTCTCCGGCTCTGATGGCAAGATGCCTTTTTCCCTGCTTTCATCAAGTGCTTTACGATATGTTTTTAACACGAAGTAATCCACCACCATAATACCGGCAATAGGAGGAATCATGATTCCAAGCAGAACGAGGAAATCCACAAATCTGTCCAGGATGCCGAGAATGGATAACAGTGTTCCGACCGCACCAATGATAAGGGTAATGAGCCCGCGATTTACTTTCACCTTGAATACGGAATCAATGATATTTGTAAATCCCAGTGAAGAAGAATATAGATTTAAGTTATTAATTTTCACGGTTGAAAAAACAACAACTGCAGCTCCAAGCCAGCCCGATGTTTGAAGCATAATGCTGACAACATCACTTGTTTTGGCTGCATGGGCCATAAGAACCGCGATCATTCCGACACCAAGCTCGCCAACAAGGGTTCCGATGGTGGTCATCCAGAACACATCCTTGCCGTTTCGGGCAAAGCGGCTGAAGTCAGGTGTGATGACTGCACCAATCATGAAGCCTCCCGCAACCATTGTTGCACCTACCCCGATGGAAAGTCCTTCTCCGGGAGGAGGAGTACTCATAAGGTTAAATATGGAGTGGTCGCTTAATACTTGGTAGATTCCCACTCCTACTACCAATAAGAAAGCTGGTACGGCAATTTTCGCCGTCATGCTCAAAAGCTTAAATCCAAATATAACCAATACCGTCACACCTAATCCCGTGATAGCAGCTGCGACTGGCAGACTCAATTTTCCATCTGTCGCCTGAACCAGTCCATTGGCAAAAACGGAGTTCTGCACACCAAACCAGCCAATTGTACAAATGGCGATGACGGCTCCGATAATGGTCGAACCGTATCTGCCGAATCCTGTCCAGCGAGACAATAGACTCGTAGAAAGCCCTTCACGCGCCCCCGCATAACCGATTAGAAAGCTTACGACCTGCAATATTACACTTCCGAGCATCATGGCCCAAAACGCCTGCCAAAAAGTCATTCCGTACCCCAAAGCAGCCCCAAGCATAAATTGAGAGAGTGTCGCCAGAGCACCAACACGGACAAGCATGATATCCCACATTGGCAAACGTGCTGACTTCGGAACTCTGGACAGAGAGTAATCGTCTCCTAACTTTGAATGATCTTCCATGAATTTCAACCTCCTGTTACATTTTTTACTCTTCTGCCTTGTATTTTTAGTCCGATTTTAAGAAGCTTCCCCTTATTTTGAGGCAAAGTAAAATGTGATATAACTAAGCTCATTTTCCTTATGAACTTTTTACTCGCTTTTTAGATGGAGGTGTCATGTAAGTCAGGCGGCTTTGTTTTACTCCCATCGAAATCAGGCTTTCAAGTAGTTTCGTAGCGGCAAACACCGGATCGATGACCGGAACATCGTACCCTTTCTGCTTTAAGCGTTCCTGCAGTTCCGCTGCCACCCCCATAAAGCCTGTACAGCCTAATACAAGTGCGTGTGCATGATCTTGCTCGATTGCTTTAATCATTTCATCGTATAATTCTCTTTTTAGCCTATCTTTATCGTGAACTTCCAAAACGGGAATATTCACATAGCGTACTGAAGCCAAATTTCCGTTTACCCCTAAAGTCTTGCTGATATTCTCAATCATTGGGACAACATTCGGAAGCACAGTTACCACTGAAAAAGATTTTGCAAGAGAGCTTGCGAACAGCATAGAGGCTTCACATGCACCCACAACCGGAATATCCAAAATCTCTCTGGCAGGCTTTACACCCGGGTCTCCGAAGCAGTCGCTAATAACGCCTTGAAACCCTTCTTCTTCTGCCTCTTTTGCTTTTTCTAAGAAATTAGGTACACATAAGGCCTCATCATATTCGCTTTCAACAGAGGCAGGACCATAATCCAGACTTGTAACTTCCACTTCAGTTGTATCGCTTGCATAGTATTTAACTTCCTCTTTAATTTCCTCATTAAAAATATCCGATGTAATAGGCATGATCACTTTGATTTTCATTCATATACACTTCCTTTATTAAATTTGACATTGTCTATATTTAAAATGGAGAGGCCACATTCTATCAGGCCAACTCTCCTAAAGCCTTTAACCGAACTCTTAATACTTCGCCTTCCAGATAATCAAATGGGAATTCTTCCAATGAAACAAGCTCTATGCTTTCTTTTTTTGCTCCTTTTTGCAGAAGCTGCTGAAAAAGCTGTTCTTTTGCCCGGTCAATGACTTCCTGTTTAGTAATGCCATTTAACCAAAAAACTTTATCTATTTCTGCAGATAGAGGAGCAAAGCATGCTCCGACAGCATTGCAAATATGGTAGCCAGCCGGATGCAATACCTTCTTATATTTGCCAAATAACCGATTAGCAAGAAGCGGACTTCCGCCTCCAACAAGAATGACAGGCAGATCCTCGACACTTGGCTGGAGTCGTGAGATTGACTCCTTAATATCTTTTGTTACCATTTGAATAACTTTTCTGCAGTCTTCTTTTGATAAAAGGTCCAATCCTTTCAGCTGTAAAGTTTCATCTTGAAAAGAATCGGGAAATAGTTTAAGAAAGGAGTCGGTTAACGTCCATGTATGGCCTCCCCATGCCATCCCCTGCTGTTCGATATCATTAGCAATCGTTTCCTTGATTTCCGCTAATTCGTTTTCGATCGTGATAAGACTCCCGCCTCCATATGGCAAAGAATGAATTTGCGGAACACGGACATTAACTTGAATATCAAAAATAGAAGAAGAACCTACAGAAACTTCTGGCTGTCCATTTATGATTTTTCCAATATCGATTGTGCTTCCGCCAGCATCCACAACAATGCAGCTCTTTAAACCGCTTAAGATACTGGCGCCTCTAATACTATTGCTCACACCAGAACCAATTGTCAGGATGGGATATTCCGAAGCCTCATGAATTTCCATAAGTGATCCGTCATTTTGTGTCAGCCAATATGGGCAATTTAACGATAGATTCTTAAATATTTTTGATAAGTCAGTCATAGCCTGCCTTATAACTTTTGATAAAATGGCATTTAATAAGGCGGCATTTTCCCTTTCTATAAAACCGGTGCTTCCAATTTCATGTGACATCGTAACCGGTATTTCAGGATAATCTTCCTTTATGATTTTCTGGATTTCTCGTTCTTCCGTTTCATATAAAGGGGAATAAGCTCCTACAATACAAATGGATTCAATGCTGTATTTTTCAATATCGCTGAGCAGCTTGTTTATTTGGCCAGAATTCGGATTTAAAGAATTATCCTTATTCCCCTTGTAATCACACAAACTCTTAAAATCATACACTTTTCCAATATACTTCTTAAGATTCGATGGCCATTGTATGGCAGGTCCAATTAAAGAAGGTATCTTGGTCATGCGGATCAGCGCGGTTTTTGCCAGATTGTTAGGGTAGTATAAGGCATTGAGCACATGAGTCGTCCCCAGGAATACACCCTCAATTTTTTCTGGCGGAATATTCGCTTCCTGTAAAGCTTCGTTTGCTGCTAATTTAATGCCGGTAATGATATCCTTTGTTGTTAAGTGTTTCGACCAGGAAAGAAGCTTGCCGTCGTTCGTTATGACTACTGCATCTGTGTTTGTACCGCCTACATCAATTCCAAGTTTCATAGCCTGAATCCCCCTGAAATGGTTTATAGGAACAGGCTAAACCATAGCTATTCGGACCGACTAGCTCCAGCATGTCTTTTGTACGAAGAATATTAGGCGCAGGGACAGCGACTATGGTGATGGAAAGACCTGATTGAACTTCAGAAACATTGTAAGGAATTAAATTCTCCTCATTTAATACCAGGATGAGATCAGGTGCTGTACAGATGTATTGGCCATTTTTTATGGATATAAATTCATTCTTGAATTCTATTTCAATCCGTTGATCTGAAAATGCAGATCGCCCTTCAACAATGAACTTTCCTACAAGTGAGCCTTTTTCAAACCAGCGGCGGACCTCTGTTACCACTCCGCTAATGATTTGCTGAGGCTTCCCATAAATGGAGTTTTCAAACACGTGTTTCATATTATCCATTTTAACGCCTGCTGATGTTTCACTTTTAAGGACATTGCCCAGCCTGAAAATTAAATTTAATGTTCCGGGAATCATAGACGTCTTCATTTTCCGTCCTTTGGCTCCATATCCAACTAAATGGGCATGGCCTCCATTTTTTACGGTAAAAACCTTTGCCATTTCTGCTGTGTAATGAGCATTTTCTGCGTCATAAATAACCCTGTTCGTGTCATGTGTCTGTAAAACCATCGGTGATAACGGAATTTCCGATAAATGAAAGGCAGTCATAAATAACTCCGGAAAGGCTCTTCCCATTCCATCCCCGTCTATGACGGGCAAATTCGCTTGGATTGCTATTACTAAGGGTATTAAGGAATTAACACCGCCTATTTCGATTGAAATAAGGGCTCCTACATTCTTGCTTATGACGGATTCATAAAGCTTTAAAGCCTGGACTCCTTCACGGCCGCTTGGAATATCCTCATTAAATAAAACAATGGAACCCATAATTCCTGCCGCAGCCACCCATTCATCCCCAAGATCTGAGATGGATTTGACCGCAATGACATCATCTTCTCTCATAATGGACATCAACAGATTTTCCGCTGTTTTCGTATCACCGCCCCCGCCGCAGGATAATAGCTTTGCTCCCAATGCTAAAATGGGAATGTCATTCTTTCTAATCTGCCAAGACATATGATGTGCTGCCCCTTTCAAATTTTATAAATGCAAGAACTGTGCCAGAAAAGAGAAAACCCCTCAGGCTTGAGGAGTATGGGGTTGATTGCCTTTAAGATTTTTTCAAATGCAAAACTGTTGATAATGAGAAAGAATTTAAAAATAAAAATCATAATTATTTAAACGATTTTCTCAAGTTTTCTCGTTTTTTCTCATTTTTTTGACTTTTTATCATATTTTTAACCTTTTTATTTCAACTGAAGAATCATTTAATTTTCATCTTGCTAATCCTTCTATACAATGTAGGAAGGCTTATGTTCAACTGTTCAGCTACTTTCTTTTTCCCTGTCGTATCTCTTCCAAATTGATCCAATAGCTTTAGAATTTGCTCCTTTTCATCTGAATGTTTCTTTCTTCTGCCGGATGTTACAGCCGGTATTTGCTGAAGAGCATTCTTGTTTACCTGGCTTTTATATAGGTCACTTAGATAGACAGGCAAGCTTTTAATCGTGACCAAATCACCGATCTCCAGCTGCATAAAGTGATGGACAACATTTTGGAGTTCCCGTATATTACCTGCCCAATGATAATGCAGCAGAATTTCATTGACATCTTTAGATAATCTCTTTGGTGATCGGAAGAGCTTTTGAGAAAACGATTTTAAGAAGTATTCGACGAGAATAGGAATATCTTCTTTTCTTTCTCTTAGGGGAGGAATGGTAATCGGAATTACATTTAGCCTGTAATATAAATCCTCCCTGAATTGCCCTTCGGAAACTAATTCTTCCAGATTGCGGTGAGTAGCTGTTATGATGCGTACATTTATTTGAGTGGTTTTCGTATCCCCAACCCGTTCAATTTTTCTTTCCTGAACCACTCTTAACAATTTAGCCTGGAGATGAAGAGATAAGTCACCTATCTCATCCAGAAATATCGTTCCGCCATTGGCCATCTCAAATCTTCCAGGTTTATCTGCGTTTGAACCTGTAAAAGCCCCTTTTACATGTCCGAAAAGCTCACTTTCCAACAGCGATTCAGGTATGGCTGCACAATTAATGGCGATGAATGGGCCGTCTTTTCGATTGCTCGCCTGATGTATGGACTGGGCGAATACTTCCTTCCCGGTACCGCTCTCACCTCTAAGTAAAACGGAAGAATCGCTTGGAGCTACTCTTTTTGCTATTTCAACCACACCTTGAATGGCCTCGCTTGTCCCTTTAACATCATGAAAGGAGTACAGAAATTTTTTATCCTCTTTTTTCATTGTTTTTAAAATGGGATTCAACTGGATAAGAAATGATTCGATTTGTCCAGCTGAGAAAATAGGCTTTAATCGGGCCAGATAGGGTTCTGACTTTCGTACGGTTTTACTTGTATGGAGAGAGACATTCATTTCCTGCTGATTGGCTATTTTGGCCACCTTCAGCCAGTCCGGAACCAAAATGACTTCTGTAACATGTTCACCTATTAATTCTGCTTGAGTTTTATTCAGCATGCTGCACAGCCTATTGCTGATGTTATGAATGGTTCCGTCCCTGCCAGCTATCAATATAGGCTCATGGATAAAATGAAATATTCCATTTATCTCTCCTAAAAACTGATTATTCTCCTTTTTCATTTCATGATTTTCTAGTTTCGTACCTGCCCATTCACTGCATAAATCAAGCTGAAGCTCTAGAATGTCCAAATTATTTTGCAGCCACTCCCTCTGTTCTTTTATGGGAGTAATTAATATAATCCCTGCCACTCTTTTTTTAATGAAAATAGGAGAAAATGCAGCAGTTTCAATTGCACAATGAACTTTTGCAGAACAAGACATACATGTACTATGATCAGATTTCTGCTTTACAAGCGCATTGATTCCGGTCTTCCTGATCTTAGAGGCAATCTGACAATTTTGATGAAAATTCTTCCATTCCATTCCTGTCAGCAATACATCTGCTTTAACAGGATACGATTGAAAAAATTTTGCGGCACCCGACTTCATTTCTGTCAATAATTCCTCCAGCATAGCCAATCACCCCCAAATATTTATAATTTTATCATAACAAAGGCAATATTCTGAATTGAAATTTCATTGAGGCAATAGGCTCGACTTTATGAATCTTTTATCCATTAGCGTACAGCTTTTTACATTTACGGTCCAAATTAGTTCATTTATGTGCTGCTTCCCACTCTGCCATCTGTTAAAAGAACCAAAAAACCGTTCGATACAACGCACACCAAAAAGGTGCCTCCTCCCCATTGGGAAAAGGCACCTTTTTCACTTCGAAACCAGCTCGGATTCATTCGATGTAACCGTAATACCCCCTTTCGAAAGCTTCACAACCACATCCGAATCTCTCGCAATGTCGGGGTCATGCGTAACGACGATCACGCATTTCCCTTCTTCATGGGCCAGCGCCCGTAAAAGTCCAACAATCTCCCTGGCGGTATCTTCATCCAGATTGCCGGTCGGCTCATCCGCCACAATCAGCTCGGCGTCACAGCACAAGGCCCGTGCAATGGACACACGCTGCTGCTGACCGCCGCTTAGTGTAAGCACTTTTTGCCGGGCCTGGATTTCAGAAATCCCGACCCGCTTCAGCATCTCCACAGCAATCGCCTTTTTATTTTTCACAGAGGAACCGGTAATTTCCATCGCCGTCAATACATTCTGCAGAGCCGTCATATAGGGAAGCTGATTATAAGATTGAAAGACAATCGAGACAAATTTGTTCCGGAACCGAGTCAGCCCGATTTTTCGGATATCCTTTCCTTCGTAAAGGACTTCTCCTTCTTTCGGAACATCCAGGGCACTGGCCAGAGCAAGGAATGTCGTTTTCCCGGATCCGGACGGCCCAATTATGCTGTAAAAATTCCCTTTTTCAAAACTCACATTAATATTTTTCAAGATATCGTGTTTTTTATTTTCATGTTTATACCAGTAGCTGATATCTTTAAATTCCAGCAATGAACTCATTTTTCCATCTCCTTTTAATCCTGCTTGCTTAGAATGGCTTTTGGCTGAAGGCGCAATACGGATAACGAAGGCAATAATGCCGACAATGCTGCAATCACGAGGCCAATTAGCGCAAGGAAGCCAAGATCCTCCCCTGTCACCTGGACATTCATTTCATCTACCGTTTCCACTGTTTCCTGAGTCTGCATCATTCCCGGACCGAAGCCGCCCAAGCCCCTTCCTCTGAAGGATTCCGGTGTATTCGTCTGTTCTGCTGATGCCAATTCCTGATTCAGGAGCTGGTCGCCAAGCTGGCTCGCCACCACATTGCCGCTCGCTGTGGCAATGCCGAGCGATAATACAGCCACGACTAAAATTTCCGCCATAAACTGGCCTGCAAGCTTCCATCTTTTTTCCCCGATCGCCAGCAGGACGCCCATTTCATACTTCCGCTCACGGATCGACATCATGACGATCAGACCCAATATGATCGCTCCGGCAATGGATACCAAGTACACAATATTTTTCGAAAATCCAGCTACATTTTCAATCGGTCCGACCATCTGCTGATAAAGCTGGTCATCGGCATCAAGCTTGAACGTTTCGAAATCGATACTGCTCTCTGCTTTTGCCTGATCGATAAAGCTCTGCATATACGCAGGATCATCTATGTAGTAGATGGCGCTATCGATTGTATTTTCATAGTCAGATCCCTTTAGTGCTGCAGCAGCAGTGTATGGAACATACAGCTTGTTATAAGGATTCAGTGCTGTAAAATCCATTGCCTGATCAGATCCGGCAGAAGCTGTTTGATAGATTCCGATCACTTCAAGCTCCATTACAGCCGTTTCATCACGCGGGTCCGAGACGGTAATCTTGTCACCGACTCTCAGCTCATTTTCTTCTGCCAATGTCTGTTCAATCATCGTGACGTTTTTTCCGATATGGTCTTCTGTGATCCCGGTTCCTTCAACAATCGAGGAGGTTCCATCCATAAACTCCGCAACCGAGTCTGTAAAGGCAACCCCCTGCAGGCTCACATCCCCCTGCATCATTCCGCCCGGCATGCCTCTCCCAGGCTCCTGCCCTTCACTGCTTTCTTCAGATGTGTCAGAGGCAGCCGACTCGCTTTCAATCGGCTCAAAATCGGAGGCTATCCCCGTAGTGGATGAGTAAAAATTATAGCCTTTAATCTGATCATAAGAAGCCAGCTCATCGGCGGCTTCAAGCGGGACAGACACTGACTGGAAACGTACCCGCTCCCCTCCGCTCTGCTGCTCGGACACCGCCTGCTCTCTCAATTTTTCCATATCAGCCTGCAGGGTGACATCTGCCCCAAGCTTCTGCCGGGCGAGATCTCCCGACTTTTCGGCAGCTGTCTGGATCGATAGTCCAGCCAGCACTAATACACAAATCACGGTAAATACGAAGATCTGCAGAATGCTTTTCCCTTTTCGGGCCTTCACGCTTAAAAACGCTCGTTTTAAAAAATTCATCTCAAAATTCCCCTCAGCCCTCTAAATAATTCTTAATCTCATATTCTTCAAATTTTTCTTCCAGCCATGCAGTGTATTCAGTCTGCATCTCTGTTTCAAATAATGTATTTTTAACCTCTTCTTTCACATCTTCATAAACTGCTTCTTTTGCTTCCTGCTTTTCTGCTACCCTGATGACATGATAGCCATATTCCGTTTTAACTGGCTCGCTGATTTTGCCAGGCTCGAGTGCGAATGCAGCTTTCTCAAATTCCTCGACCATGTCTCCCTTTCCGAAAAAGCCGAGGTCACCGCCCGCACCTTTATTGCTTTCATCCGTTGAGTATTCAGCTGCCAGCTCTGCAAAATCGCCGCCATCTTTCAGCTTCTCAATGACTTCATTTGCCGTTTTCTCATCTTCTACTAAAATATGGCTAGCCGACACCTGTTCCTCCTGGGCAAAGCTGTCTTTGTTTTCATCAAAATAGGCTTTCATATCTTCTTCCGAAATCTCAATCCTTGGTTCCAGCAGCTTCTTCGTTGCCAGGTAGGATTCGATATCCTCTTCAAAATCGGCCATCGTCAGGCCGCTTGATTCGAGCGTCTGCTTTAAAGCATCCTCCCCGCCATAGGACTCCGCATATACTGCCTTTTCCTCATCAATTTCTTTCTGTGTCACTTTCACATTTTCTTTCTTCGCTTCCTGATCAATCACTTTCTCGGTGATCAGCGAATCCAGAAGCTCCTGCCCGTACTGGTCAACGAGACGCTCATGCAGCTCATCCCTGCTGATTTCTTCCCCGTTTACGGTCGCAGCAGCATCATCCTCTTTTATTGTAAAAATGATGGCTGCCGCTGCCCCGATTGTTACTGCACTGCCTAAAATCCAATAGAAAACTTTCTTATTCTTCATCCTGTTCCCCTCTCCTAATTCACTTTCTGATTGCTTGTCAGCGTGACTTCAGCTATTTTCATTTCTCCCCCGCGGTAAAATTTAATTTTCACCTTATCGCCAATCGAAAAACCGCTGTATAAATGCTTGCGCAAATCTCCTGAATTCGTAATTTGCTTTCCGCCAATACTGACGAGAATGTCTTCCACCTGAAGACCGGCTTTGGCAGCTGCCGAATCCGGGTCAACATTCGCCACAATTGCCCCGTTTGTCACGCCATCAGGAAGATTGCGCAAATATTGAGGCGGCACTTCGTCAAAGCTTGCCAATCCAACGCCAAGATACGGGCGGATCACTTGACCATTTTCAATCAGCTGATCAATCAGTGTTTTCACTTCATTGCTTGGAATTGCAAACCCAAGGCCTTCCACACCGCTATCCGCGATTTTCAGGCTGTTGATCCCGACCAGCTGCCCGGCTGTATTCATCAATGCGCCGCCGCTGTTGCCAGGGTTGATTGCTGCATCCGTCTGAATGACATTTAAGTTCCATTCCCCTGCAGAAGTGCTGACTTCAATCGAGCGGTCGACCGCACTCACGATGCCCTGTGTCACCGTTCTCGATAAATCCAGGCCAAGCGGATTGCCGATCGCCAGCACCTGATCGCCGGCTCTCAGCTTGGAAGAATCGCCAAACGTCATGGCTGCAGCGTCTACATCCCCTTTGATTTTCAGCACCGCAATGTCTGTCAGAGCATCGGTTCCAATTAATTCTGCTGTTGCCTTCTCACCATCATGCAGTGTCACCTGAATTTCGCTTGCATTTTCAATCACATGGTTGTTGGTCACAATGTAGGCCGCATCATCTGTCTTTTTAAAAATAACCCCCGAACCCGTTCCGCTTTCTAATGCTTCACTTGACTGGCTGAACGGATTATTGTTTTGCTGCTGCATATTCACAACGCCGACAATCGCCTTCGAAGCCTGTTCAATTGTATCCGCCAGGGAATTGGATGAAGAAGATACTGGCGTCACATCAAGATTGGATGAGCTTTCAGCTTGTCCAGCTTCTTCCGGAACCGTTGCCTGCGGTGTGTCTTCCTGGAAATACGGAACGGCTGTCAGCGTAAGCGCCGAACCCAGCACACCTGCTGCCACGGTTGACAGGAATCCTTTCCATACCGGCTTTTTCGCTGCTCGGTTCTCCGTCCTGCTTTCTTCGTTAAACTCTGTCATGATTGAACACTTCCTTCTTATCTATTTTGAATTGGAATTAGTTTTCGTTTGCCTTACAAGTCATACTTTAAAGGCCCAATGTGTCAGGAAAATGTCAAAGAAATTTTTTTTGAAAAAAAATGGCTGATTTTATGGATGGAACTGTTCAGCGTGGGATGGAGGAAGCAAGATGGAGAAAAAACAAAAGGGCAGAAATGACAATGAAAGCTGTCACTTCTGCCCTTTAATATAATTATAAATGTACGGTCATCCAATCATTTAATCCACAACCGGAAACCACCCCGGAGTGTTCACAATTGCCTGCCAGAGCGGATCCGGAATAACCAGCTTTTCCTGATCCTTTTTAGATAATGTGACGGCAATTTCAGATTCTTTTCCTCCCTGCACCTTCTGCACCCAATCAGGCTCCATAATCATCTCGCGGCCAAGGGCGACCATGGCCACTCCTGTTTCCAATGCTTTCACAGCTTCATCAGGAGTATGGATCGACCCTACTCCGATAAGCGGAAGGCGATTATTCATTTTTTCTAACAGATGCTGAATTCTTGGCTTAGCTTCATCAGCCCCGCGTCTCGGTTTGGACCAGAAGTCCATCAGAGAGACATGAAGGTAGTCCAGTCCTTTATCTGACAGGACATCAACCAGTTGAAGAGTATCGTCCATGCTGATTCCTGGATCGGTCGGTTCTTCAGGAGAAAAACGGTATCCGACAATGAACGGCTCCTTCGCATGCTCTTGCACCGCTTTTTGGACTGCATCTACCACAGCAAGAGGGAACGTCATGCGCTTCTCAAGGCTGCCTCCGAATCGGTCCTCACGGCGATTTGAATGGGGAGAAAAGAACTGCTGAATTAAGTAGCCATTGGCGCCGTGAATTTCAACGCCATCATAGCCTGCCTCGATGGCCCGGCGGGTAGTTTCGCCGAAAGCAGCAATGATATCCTCCACTTCTTTTTCCGTCAGTGCTCTTGGCGTATTGCTGCTTCCTTCAGACGCAACCGCACTGGCACTGACCGTTTCGCCATTTGGAACGAGCTCTGGAGGGCATTCCCTCCCGCCATGAAAGATCTGCAGAATGGCTTTGGCACCCTGCTCTTTAATGCTTGATGCCAGCCTTGAAAGACTTGGAATCATCCCGTCATGATCGCCGCCGAATTCACCATGGAATCCCTTTCCGTTGGCCGTCACATTTGTACAGGCCGTAATCACCATTCCGGCCCCTTTGGAGCGGCGTACATAATAATCGATCTCGGCATCTGACACAGTTCCATCGGGATGTGATGAGAAATTGGTCATCGGAGCCAGGACCACTCTGTTTTTTAACTCGACATTATTTTTTAACTTAAGAGATTCTAACAGCGGTTTATAGCTTTGATTCAAGTAAATCACTCCTCTTTTTCGTTCAGTCCTAGTTTGTTTAACTTTTACGCAAAATAAACTGACAGCGAAACAATACTGTAATGTTATATGTTACAGTTTAGGAAGTCAATTATTTGAATCTCAGCGTTCCCAAAGGAACAGAGGGACAAGTCACTTGTCCCTCTGCTTCTTTTCCCGCGTTCAGCCAGCCCCCTGGTCCCATGATATATTTTCTATGACCACATCCAGCTGGCCGCTTGGGATCATGAGTGACGTCTTTTCTCCCAGATTTTTTAACAGAAGCTGCCTGCCAACCGGAGACAGGAACGAGATACAGCCATTATCAGGGTCTGACTCTTCCGGGAGGCAAATATGATAAACTTCCCGATCATCCTCCCCGTCAAATAATACAGTTACCTTTGTTCCAATTAATACTTTCCGCAAAGGCTGTTCCGCCGGCGCCTGATTACAAAGAGCAAGGTATTGCTCTACTTCCCTTACATAAATACTGAGAAAATCCTTTCTCCGCTCTTTTAGCGGAGTCGAAGAAAGGTAAAGGCCATTCAAATCCTGATGATTTTCATCAATATACGTCAGCTGTTTAATAAAGAAGTCTTTTTCAGTGAGAGCCTCAAGACTATGGTTCATAATAGATAACCCCCCTGCTCGGATTAAACACTTTGCAAAACTTCAATTCTACTGTCATTTTCCATGCACCATCCTTTTTTGAATATATAAAAAGCAGACCTTTCCTATTTACAAAAGAAAGGTCTACTATATATTTACAACATAGCATATAGATACCTGAAAAGCCAGCTAACTTATGTGATCATTGGCAAACTCCGAGCGGATTCCCATCAGGATCAAAGAATGTAAAAAATCTCGCAGTTCCTTCCCCGCCAATTGGATTTACGTTTACACCCTTTTCAATTAAAAGCTTATGAGTTTCTTCAATATCTTCCGGAATGAAATTATAATATTTCCCCACTCCAAAATGGTTTTCCGGAAACTTCATCGGCTGATGAGGACTGGTTCTGACAAGGCAGACGACAGTTTGCGCCTGTTCCCCAATTCGCATGACAGCTGCCTCCCTTTCCATGTAAATCAGCTGAAATCCCAGTATTTCTTCGTACCATCTTGCTGATAGCTCCGGGTTCTTGACCGGTATAAAGATTCCTTCCACGCCTTTCAGCAGCGGCTTGCTCATTAGAATCTCTCCTTTTAAATTTGAATGATATTTACCTATTTCCTTAGCCATCTTATTACTTCTCCTTTTTGTATTATTTTTCCTTTTAAATTCAGACTATCTGCTCATCTCTGCAAGAAAAAACGCTCCTGTTTTTCTAGGAGCGTTAGATTTGGACTGATTTCTCTTGTATTCCCGCTTCTTGTGTCCGAAGTTGATCCATGTTGTTCAGACTCTTCCCGCCGCTTTCCCTCTTTTCCTGTCCAAAGTTAGCCCGGCTTCGGATCACCCGCACCGATTTCCCCTTGTACTGTCCGAACAAGGAGACCGGACCCGCTCTGAATACTTTTCCCAATTTTAAGCACTCTAATTGTGTATGGGAGGTGAAGGATTTGACGCGTCAGAACAATAAATCAGAGAAACAGAAAACAAATTCCGCAGCAGTAAAACGTCAGGGTTCAGGATCAGAATATGAAAAAGAACGTGCCGGGAATGTGGAAGGGTACGGTCAGCCCTACCCGGAAAATGGAGCTAAACAGTAATGATGGATAAGAGTGAATTAAACATTAATTCACTCTTTTTAGATTGCCTTCACCACTTTGGATGCCTTCTCTGCAGGCTTTTTCCACAGCAGGGTTAAACCAATCCCCACTGCAGTGATGAGAGCTGCGAAATAGTAAGGGTAGTTAATATTGATATCAAACAGCATTCCCCCTATAATAGGTCCGCTGATATTCGCGAGGCTTGTAAACATCGAATTCATTCCGCCCACAAAGCCCTGTTCATTGCCGGCGATCTTGGAAAGATAAGAAGTGATAGCCGGACGGAATAAATCAAATCCTACAAATACAATGAAGGTTACAAGCAGTATCGCAAAATAGGAATGAACAACGGTCATTAAAAACACAAGCAGGCCGGATAATAGTAAGCTGTAGCGGATCAGTTTGATTTCGCCCCAGATGCGGGTGAGGCGGTCAAATAGCAGAATTTGCGATACTGCGCCAAAAATGGCTCCGCCCGTTATGACAATAGCAATATCCGCTGGTTTAAAGGCAAACTTGTGATCGACAAATAAGCTAAAGAAGGATTCAAAAGCAGCAAGCCCGAATGAGGCAATAAAAATCAGAATAAAGGCAAGGAGGTACTTTGGCTCCATCACCCGTCTTAAGCCGCTCTTTCCTGCTTCGGCTCCTTCATTATTTTCCTCATTGCGCTCAGGCTCTGTTAATAAAATCAGGGAAAGCACAGCTGCAAGCGCACCAAGTCCTCCCGCAAAGAAAAATGGCACCCGCGTTCCGAACTCTGCTAAAAATCCGCCAATGCCTGGACCGATGATAAAACCGGTGCTGATGGCCGCTGACATATACCCGAGTGCCTTCGGGCGGGTTTCAGTCGTGGTAATGTCCGCAATAAAGGCTGTAACGGCCGGCATAATAAAGGCCGCACTAATCCCGCCTAAAATCCGCGAAACGAACAGAACTTCGATTTCTTTGCCGAACCCGAATAAGAATTCTGATAGGCCGAAAATAAATAGGCCGGTGACAATCATGATTTTCCTGCCCCATTTATCGGCTGCTCTCCCTGCAAACGGGGAAACAATCAGCTGGGCTAAGGCAAATGCGGCTGTCAAATAGCCGACCGTTGTGCCCGTTATGCCTAATTCATTCATCAGCGTAGGCAGGACAGGAATGACCAGGCCGATTCCCAAAAAGGCAATGAATAAATTCGTCAATAATAATCCTAATGTGATTTTGGGTGTTTTCATCTATATCATGCTCCTTACAAAACAGTCAAACTTGATTTATTTATACGATCTATCCTAGTGTATATAGTAACTATATAGTCAAGGGCAGTGATGTAAAAAATGAGTAAAAAAGACGGCAAATATTTAACGACAGGTGAATTCGCAAAGCTTTGCAAGGTTAACAAGCAGACCATTTTTTATTACGATCAGATTGGAATTTTGTCACCGGTCATGAAAAATGAAAAAGGATACCGCTATTATTCCATTCATCAATTAGAGTTGTTTTTTGTGATTGATTTATTGAAAGATCTTGGCATGTCGCTTAACGATATACAGCAATACATGCAAAATAAATCGCCCGAAAGCTTTTTATCCATCATGTACCGGAAAAAAGAAGAGATTGTAAAGAAGCGTCAGGAAATCGAAATGAAGGAGAAAATGATTGAAGCCAAAATAGCCATAATGGAAGAAGCCTCCCACCTTGATTTTAACCGGATTACGCTTCAGCGTTTGCCGGAAGCAACCCTTTATTTAAGCAGAAACATTCAAAATATATCGGACGAAGAATTTTTAGAGGTCATCTCGGATTTTATTAATGAATTGCAGATCTCGCAGCTTGATTCAGGCTACCCGATCGGGTCTATAACGAAGCGTGAGCAGGTGCTGAAGGGGGAATACGCCAATTACAGCTATTTGTATATCGAGCAGCCCAATCCAAAGGAAGGCCATCCCTATTTTCGGGCTGTTAAAGGGGATTTTCTCATCGGCTATCATGTTGGGAGCGAAAAAACGATCGGCGATACCTATAAGCGGCTTTTTTCAGAAATGGAACGGCTCGGTTTAACCTTGGGAGAGCATGTATTTGAAGAGTACATTTATGATACTGTTGTCCGGAATGATAAGGAGCATTATGTTACGAAAATTATGATGGAGGTGGACCGGGGATAAGATACTAAACATTTGCCCTGCTTATTAGTGAGCGGGGTCCCATAAGTTCACAAAAAAACAGGCCCATAAAGGGCCTGCTCTGAGTTGGTTTAAAATTAAGCTTTGCGAACGTTAGCTGCTTGAGCTCCACGCTGGCCTTGCTCAACGTCGAAAGTCACTTCTTGACCTTCTTCTAGAGATTTGTAGCCTTCGCCTTGGATAGCTGAGAAATGAACGAATACGTCTTCTCCACCTTCACGCTCGATGAATCCGAAGCCTTTTTCACTGTTAAACCATTTTACTTTACCGTTTTCCATGTTTGTTGCCTCCTTGTGTGTAAACCACACATTGTGTTACTATCCTTGCTCTCAGTGATCATCAAGACGTAAAGTTATTACTCAAACTATCCTTTACACCGAACAAAAATAATTCTTATACAGCATAACACTTTTCAGAATAATATGCAAGAAAAGTCGTAAAGTCTTCCATATAAGCATTGCACAAGCGTCGAATTTTAAGCATTAAAAAACTGCTATTTATTTCATAGCAGTCATGGATAGTGCCTTAAGAAGTAATCGAATATCCTGATGAATGCTGTTGCATACTTGATCATCGCTACAGTTCTCATAATCAGCCTGTAAACGTCCAAGTTCTCGAATGAATAGTAAGTTTTCTTCCTTACTAAGCATAGTGTATTCGCTCCTTTTTACATAGGAAAAACACTATGTCGTTAAAGGTTAACACTATTGCATTTTATTTACAATCAATCAGCAGGGCTTTAAAAAGAAGAATTTCTACTTTCGCTGTTGAACCCTTTTCAAGATCAAAGTATGATAAACTGAAATTGCAGGCATAAAATGTCAGAATTCTATGGGGTGCAAATTTGGAAAGTATGCAGGTAAAAGAAGTCCATGAAATTCAAGCTCTTACTAAGGGACATGTATTATATTTTTTCAAGAATCCGGACCAATATATATCAAATGTCATTGAATTTGTTCTTTCGGGCTTAGAACGAAATGAATACTCAATCATTATAGAAAATGACCGATTGACTCCATTGATTAAGAAAAGTCTCACAGAAAAGCTGAATAATAAATGCCTGGAAAAAGTAATGTTCGTCAATAATTATGACTTCTATTATGCCAAGGGGGACTTTAGAGTTAATTCTATCTTCGATTATCTTCCGAACTTAATTGAAGAATATTCAGAACACAAATTGGCTGTCCGGAGCTGGGCTCATGTCGAATGGCGGGATGAACCGGAAGTCAGGGGAAAATTATCGGTTTCTGAAAAAGAAGCTGATCTAATCGTTGCCAAAACAAAACTTCTATCTGTTTGTGCTTACGATTCAGAAAGGGTTAGTCATGAATTAAAAGAAAGTCTTCTGCTGTGCCATAACTTTCTTATAAATGAATGAGTGAAGAAAATCCAGGCTTGATTCACTGTTAACAAATTAGTCTCACCCTTTATAAGTGAGACTAATTTGGATCCCCCGAGATGTTTTTACTGTTTAGTAAAAACGAGGTATTTCTGCCCCATATAATTGATTGCAGTATAAATGCCCGCCCCCAAAAGAACCGCAAGCTCTTCAGGCGATGCTTCATGTCCGAAAAGCGTAAAGCCCTTTAAACTCTCTGCAGCCATGCCGCTAATTGAATAAGATAAAATATAGCACAGAAATAAAATCAAAACGAAGCGCACAGCACTGCTTTGAATGCAGATCCCGCTCCTGAAGGTGAACGTTCTGTTCAGGAAAAAGCTGACCGCCGCCCCCGTACTGTTCCCAAGGAATGTAGCTGTCCAATATGACATTCCTGCTAAATTCAGCAGTATAAATATCATGGATAGCCCGACTAATGTATTGACTGTTCCTACGATCAAAAAGCGAATAAAGGTATTAGTTCGTTTCAGATAATGTTCCAAAATGAATGTCCGCGAACTCATCATCATGGTCTCCATCCGTAATCAAATGACGGGAAATCGGTAAATTAAACGCATCTACTTCAATCGAAAACTTAGGTCTGCGTTTTGTCTCTTTATAGATTTTCCCAATATATTCGCCAACCAGTCCAATGGCTGTCAGCTGAAGTCCTCCCAGCATCCAGATCGAGGCGATTAACGAGGTCCAGCCGGTTTCCGTTTCTCCAAAATAGCGCAAACCTAGAAAGTAGAGGCCAAATAAAAAGCTGATAAAAAAAGATCCGATCCCCAATGCCAATACCATCCGGATCGGCGTCACGGAAAAAGAAGTGATTCCTTCAAATGAAAAGGCCAGCATTTTTTTCAGCGGGTACTTCGTTTCCCCGGCAAGGCGTTCCTTGCGGTCATAGTAAACACTGGCTGTTTTAAAGCCCAGCATAGGCACAATTCCCCGCAAGAACAGATTGGCCTCCTCATAGCGCTGCAGCTCCTCCAAAGCTCGCTTGCTCATCAGGCGGAAATCAGCATGATTATAAACAAGATCTACGCCCATTTTCTCCATCAGCTTATAAAATCCCTGTGCTGTGCTTCTCTTAAACAATGTATCACTGTCCCGCTTTCTTCTAACTCCATAGACAATGTCATTTCCTTCCCGGAATTTCAGGATAAACTCCCGGATCACTGCAATATCATCCTGAAGATCGGCATCAATGGACACCGTGCAATCCGAAACCTTTCCTGCAGCTGCTAAGCCCGCAAGCAGAGCATTCTGATGTCCTGCATTTTTGGCAAGCTTCAGCCCCCGCACTTTGGGGTTATTCAGGCTCTGCTTATAAATGATCTGCCAGGTCCGGTCCCTGCTGCCATCATCGACAAACAGAATTTTGCTTTGATCAGAAACAAGATCATCATCAACCAATTCTGTTAGCAAGCCACCAAGCTGATCAATTGTATCCGGCAGTACCTCCTCTTCGTTATAGCAAGGAACTACGATGGTGAGTACCGGGTTGGTCATTCTAATCCCCCCTGCTTATATGACTTTATAAAGGTAGATTTTCCACACAGAGCTTTTTGATTCAAAAACCTTCTCCAGCCGAAGCTGATTATCTTCGGCATTGTCGATGGGAACGGATGAAAAAAGATAGGAGCCTCCCATGGCTTTAAAGGCGTCTGTATTCAATTCCAGGTTCTTCAGCCTTTTTTTCGTGCGCTTCTTGAACATATAATGCTTGCCAAGCTCGTCTGTAAAGATATAACATCTCCCACCCCACTCATCATAATAGGTGCGGATGGTTTTATTTTTTTCAAGCTCTTTTTCAATGATTTTTCGAAATTGATATTTGTATGTTAAGGGGTAGAAATTATTATAGGAATCCAGCGAGTAGAACCCATTATACTGGGCAATAGCCGGATGAAGCCCAATGCTTGCGACCCGGTACCCCTCCTGAGGAAGCCCAATGTAGTCTTTAATAGCCGAGAACTGCTCTTCTGCATAAAACTGTTTGAAAGAAGGCTTATTCTGAAAAAGAATTTCCTCGTTAAAAAAGGACGCGGCAAACACCTGGGCAAGCACAAATACAGGGACCAGCCTCCTCCATAACCTCCCGTATGACCAAACAATTTTTAACGATAACGCAAACAGGACATAAACCACCAGGGGCCTTAAGAAGTGATACCTGGCAAAGTTGAAAGTATCAAGCACGTGAAAACGCTCTGTAAGGGGAAGCCAGCCTCTGTAGAACCAGAAGGCATACCATACAGATAACGCAAAGTTCAGGAAAAACAGGCCCATAAACACCTTCTCTTTTTTCCAATCCTTTTTCCTCAGTACCATAAAAAGGGCCACTAACATGATGGGCAGAATGATCAGCGTATGAATTGTGGCAGCATGATGGTGCCCGATAGCAAAGTTCTTGAATGCCAGCCTGACGCAATGCCAAAAAGTGAGCCTTGCATGGAAATATTCATCCCGGCTGTTCGGCTCATCGTCAAATAGGAAGGAATAAACGAGCCTGTATTCAACGATGAAAAAGATTCCGGTCATATAAATAATTGATAAGAGAAATGGCCAATTCCATGTTCTTTTCCGGATCAAGTCTCTCAGCCAGAATACTCCCATGGCGCTCAGGAAAAAGAAAAAGCCAAGGACGATGCTTGCATATAAGGGCAAGAGGGTGAGGACAAGGACATTTCTCCATGACCGTTCCCCCTGCCTGATATTTAAGAATGCCCAAAGCGCAAGCGGCATCCCAAGCGTGCTCAGCATACCGGAAGGCCAGAATGGCGTGAAAGCAAAAGCAAGGGCTGTCCCAATCGTTACGGGCGCCCACTTTTCACCTATTAGAAAGTGCTTTTTCAAGAGCAAATACATCCCGATAAAAGCAAACACTCTTGTGATTGTCTGGCTGAGTGCATACGCAATCATTGTCGGAAAAAGGGCATACAGCCAAACAATGA
Organism: Bacillus sp. 22-7; assembly: GCF_010628845.1. Classification (NCBI taxonomy): domain Bacteria; kingdom Bacillati; phylum Bacillota; class Bacilli; order Caryophanales; family Bacillaceae; genus Bacillus; species Bacillus sp. 22-7. The sequence goes on from NZ_NJQY01000034.1 coordinate 37,662, forward strand.
TGGTCCATTCAGATCCGAACGCATTGCGGGATAGATTTCCGTTCATAATTTGCGCAATGACAGCATCTATTGGCCCTGTAAGCTGCCCGCTTTCAGCAAGAACTTTATACCACGCCAGATTGCTGTCAAGATTATCATGAACGCGGATATGTGCATTTTCACCTAATATGTATAAAGGGGAAACAAATAAAGCTAAAGCAATGCCTGCCAGAATAAGGAGATTTTTCTCGGCTGCCAATTTTTTTAGAAGCAAATCTCTACACCTCTGGGTTGAAGAATATTTACAATTTTAGGGTTCACGAAGAGGGGCAAATTATTCAGGAAGGGATAATACAACCTTCCTCCTACATAAAAATAGAGTGGAAAGGGGGATTTTATGATTAAAAAAGCGGTCATTCCAGCTGCAGGCCTCGGAACCCGCTTTCTGCCCGCCACGAAGGCACAGCCGAAGGAAATGCTCCCCATCGTCGATAAGCCTGCCATTCAATATATTGTGGAGGAGGCCATTTCTTCAGGAATTGAAGATATTATCATCATAACAGGGAGAAACAAACGGGCCATTGAAGACCATTTTGATAAATCGGTTGAAATGGAGTTGCTGCTGCAGAAAAGCGGAAAGCTTGAAATGCTTGAGGAAGTTCGCGAAATAACCAATCTGGCTGATATCCATTATGTCAGGCAAAAGGAGCCGCTTGGATTGGGGCACGCCATTTTATGCGCGAGAAAGTTCATTGGCAGGGAGCCATTTGCCGTCCTCCTTGGCGATGATATCATCGACGGAGAACCACCTGCCATGCTGCAAATGATTGAGCAATATAATCAAATGGGGGCAAGCATCCTTGGATGCAGTGAGGTTCCTATGTCTGAAGTCAATAAATATGGAATTGTAGGCTATTCAGAACAGAGGGGCCCATTATACAAAGTGGATTGCCTCGTGGAAAAACCTTCTGCTGAAAAAGCCCCATCTGCCCATGCGATTATTGGCCGCTATATCTTAACACCCGCAATCTTTGACATGCTTGAGAACGGAAGCCCTGACAGCAAAGGTGAGCTGCAGCTGACAGATGCGCTCCATGCCTTGCTTTGCCGGGAAAAAATTTATTCCTACCTGATCCAGGGAAGCCGCTATGACATTGGAGATAAATTCGGCTTTCTTAAAGCCTCGATTGATTATGCCCTGCAAAGACCTGAACTGAAGGATAAGCTTTCCCTATATTTAAGGCAAGCCCGCTTATGAATTGCGATATCCGTCAGGATGGGATCTGTGCCAGCTCCAGGCATCCTCAACAATCTGGCGGATACTTGTTTTTTGCGGCTTCCAGTTCAGCAGTAGCCTTGCTTTTTCAGATGAAGCAACCAGTTCTGCCGGGTCTCCTTGTCTGCGGGGAGCAATTCTTACTTTAAAATGCCTGTTTGTTGCCTCCTCTGCAGCTTCAATCACCTCTTTTACAGAGAACCCTTTGCTGCCCCCCAGATTAAGCACATTGCTGTCCCCTCCATCTTCCAGGTACCGGAGTGCCAGCAGATGGGCTTCAGCCAAATCCTCTACATGTATATAGTCCCTTATGCAGGTACCATCCTTTGTTGGATAGTCATCCCCAAAAATGGAGACCGATTCTCTTTTTCCAAGTGCCGCCTGCAGGATGATCGGGATTAAATGCGTCTCATTTTGATGGTCCTCGCCCATCTCCCCTGAAGCCTTTGCCCCTGCAGCATTAAAATAACGGAGCGACACGAACCTTGCTCCTGATGCCTGCGCCCACCAATGGAGCATCCGTTCAACGGCAAGCTTCGTCTCACCATAAGGGCTTGCAGGCGATAGCGGCGCATCTTCCCGTATTGGCTGGCTTTTTGCCTCCCCATACACGGCCGCTGTTGACGAAAACACCAGCTTTTTTACCTTATGCGCTTCCAAAGCCTTTAAAAGGCTAAGAGAACCAAGTACATTATTATTATAGTAATTTAGCGGATCTTTCATCGATTCCCCTACAAGGGATGACGCCGCAAAATGAAATACTCCCTCTATACGCTCACGGCAAAGGACACTAGTTAGAAAAGCCTGCGATCTGATATCCCCCTCATAGAAAGCTGCCTTCGGATGGACCGCCTTTCTATGGCCAGTAGTCAAATTATCGGCAACTACTGTTTTGTACCCTTTTCGCATGAGAAGATCTACAATATGCGAACCAATATAACCTGCTCCTCCAGTAACCAAAATTGCCATTCCATCACTCCTGCATATAGTTTCGTTCCCTTTTCTATATGCAGGTGGGATCTTGAGTATGATATATAAGAAAAGCGGCAGTACAAGCCTGCCGCAGTGAATACCCCCTATTCTATAATTAACTCCAAAAATATGAATGCTCTGTTATATCCTGAATATTTAATCAATCATTAATCAGACCGCCGCCTGAATCTGCTTCGTATAGAAAAAGCGCACTATGAAGAAGTAAACAACCTGGATGGCCAGGAAAACACTCAGAACAGCGACAGATTCTTTAAACAAGTTAAAGTAGAACAGATTTGATAACGCAGTCAGGGCCACAGCACCATGAATAAGAGCGACGAGGATCGGGGCGAAAAACAGAATCATCGTCTGTCTGTTTAAGACCTTTTTCAGCTCTTTACCGGTCAGCCCCATCTTGGATATCGACCTGAATTTTTGTTTATCTTCATCCAGGTCCATGTAAAGCCTGAAGTATAGGAAGCTGCCGGCTGATACGAAAAAGACAATTCCGATAAACAGACCGACAAATAATATGGGCCCGTATCCTTTCATAATCTCATATAATTCATACTCCACGGATGTGATCTCATATCTTGGCAGTTCTTTATACAGCTTTTCAGAAGCAGCCATTACCCTTTCCTCGCCATTTGTTGCCTGCCAGGCGTAATAGCTTTCTTTCCAAGTCGGTTCAGGAAGTTTTTTAAAGTCTATATCAGACATGATAAAATAGGAATCTATTGCCGGCAGGGCTTTCGAGTGGATAGCTTCTTTCGGTTTCAAAACTGTGCCTGACGTCAGTGTAATGGTTTCATTCATGAGGTCCTTCGATTGCCCGAAGTTGGTGCCTTCAAACTCCACCACCACCACTTGTCCTTCTTTTAAAGTAACGGGATCTTCGCCAATAAGGGAGGCAAAACGGTTAAAATCGGATTGGCTGGCAATCTGAGTGGAACTTCCGCCCACTTCAAAGCTCTGCAATACAGTATGTGCCGACTCGGTTTCAATGTTTTCTTCCTTTAATATTCGGTTGATAGCCGCAACATTTTTCTCTTCTTGATCTTCACTTGTTTTATATGAAAACGTTGTGGCATTCAGATCTTTGATACTGGAGGTCAAAACGGTCTGAAATCCGAACAGCGTGCCGATTGCACTGAAGGCAACCGTTGAAACCATGGCCACCATGAAGAATGTCCGCGCATTATCCTTCATGCGGAAGGCTAAGTCAGAAAACAGCAGCATATTGGTCTTAAACCAGAAAACACGCTCATTCTTCTTTAATCGTCTAATGATAAACACGCTTAATTGCGTAAATAACAGGTAGGTCCCAATGCTGACAACGATGATCACCGGCACCATGGCAGCTACTACCATAACACCTTTTGCAAGTAAGGCGGCTGCATACCCCGCTCCTAATAAAAGAACAGCCAGCAGCGTTAAGAAAAGATTCGCTTTCGGCTCACCCTTAGACATCTTATTTCCTTTAATTAATTCAATCAGCTTTTTGCTGCGCAGAACATACGTGACAAACAAGGAAATAAAGAAAAATAAAATGATGAAAGATATAAAGGTAACCAGAATGGCTTTCACCGGAAAATAAAAAGAAAGCGTACGTTCAATAATCAGCACATTCTCAGCCAGCAGCAAAATCCCTTTTGCAAACACAAGGCCCAGCAGAATGCCGCCCACAGTTGCAAATAAGCCAATCAGCATATTTTCCAAAAAGACCATGAGGCGGATTTGTTTCATGCTCATGCCCTGTATCATTAATAAGCCGAATTCCCTTTTTCTGGACTGCAAAAATGAGCTCATCGAATACAACACAAAAAAGAACGAAAACACATAGATAATTCCGGCTGCTGCATTCATTCCCTTCGTGACAGTTGAGTTCATCGCATCCCCGCTTAATGCAGGATGATTTGCAAAAATCGAGAAGGTAAAGAAGACCATGACTGTAAATAAACTGCTGAGAAAATAGGCTGCATACAGCCGCTTGTTGCGGATGACGTTGTTAAACGCGAACTGACGAAAGGTCATGTGCATCCCCTCCCAGCAGCGAAAGTGTATCGATGATCTTTTGGAAAAAGGCCTGGCGGTTATCGCCGCGGTGTATCTCCGAATAGAATTTTCCGTCCCGGATGAAAATGACGCGGTTGCAATAGCTCGCCGCCTGGGCATCATGTGTGACAAGCATCATGGTGGTCTTCTCCGTTTTATTAATCGATTCAAGCATTTCCATTACATCCTTGGAAGACTTGGAATCCAGATTCCCTGTCGGTTCATCTGCCAATAGCAGCTTTGGCGTATGAATCATCGCTCTTGCCACAGCCGCTCTTTGTGCCTGTCCCCCGGATATTTCATACGTCCGTTTATTCATAATGCCGGTAATCCCCAGTTTTTCAGCAATTTGATACGCTTTTTCCTTCATTTCCTTCACTTTTTTTCCGTCCAATGTCAGCGGAAGGACCATATTTTCTTCAACCGTCAAGGTATGAAGCAGGTTGAAGTCCTGAAAGACAAACCCCAATTCACGGCGCCGGAATTGAGCAAGCTCCTCTTTTTTTAAGACATGTGGATTTCTTTCATTAATCAGGATTTCCCCTGTGGTCGGTTCATCAATGGTGGCAATCATGTTCAGCAGCGTCGTTTTCCCGCTTCCCGAAGGACCCATGATTCCGACAAACTCACCTTCTTCAATCGTTAAGTTAATATCCGTTAACGCACGATAGGCGATCTTTCCTTCATAAATCTTGCTTACTTGTTTTACTTTTAGCATCACAAGTTCTCCTTTCACATTCTGTTGACTTGTGATCAGTATATCGTCTATTCCCAGTTCCAAAAATCGATTTTTCTTTCACTTACCTTACAAGATTGTAAGGTTCTGTGTTTTTCCGAAAATCAGCCGGAAAAGAGACCCTTCACCAAGTGTGGATTCCAGTTCAATCCGATGGCCAAGGTAGTCGGCCGCCTCCTTCGTCAAGTACAGCCCCATACCTGTGGACTCCCTGAATTTCCGCCCATTTTCACCGGTATAAAAAGGTTCAAACACACGGCGCTTATCCGCTTCCGGAATGCCGGCGCCAAAATCCTTCACTTCTAAGACAGCTTCCCCGTCTTTTTCATAGACGGAAATATCAACCCTGCTGCTCTTTCCCCTGGAATACTTGACCGCATTATGGATCAGCTGAGAAAGCATAAAGAACAGCCATTTCTCATCTGTCTCCACGATTATGTTTTCTTTTTCCTGCAGAAGATTCGGATACACTCCGTTCCGGATATAAAACCGTTTGTTTTCGCCATTTACTTCATGAATGATTTTCGATAAGTGTACAGGTTTGATATGAAAATCCTGTTCGATTGTCCGAAGTCTCGCCATATAAAGGATCGTGTTCAAGCCCGTTTTCATCCTGTCTGTTTCTTCCCGGATGCTGGATGAATCCGGTTCATCCAGGTTTTGTGCAATCAGCTCAATGACAGAAAGCGGTGTTTTCATCTGATGAACCCATTGATCCATGAACTTCAGGTGCTCATCCTGCCTGGATTCCAGCGCTTTGATTCTCGTTTGATAGTGTTTATACTGGGCCTTCAGCAGTTCATCAAGCGCCAGGGAGATGGGGGAGTTTTCTGTTGTTTGAAAGGAATCGTCAAGAGAAGAAAGCTCATTTGTCAGCCTCTTATAAAACTTGCGGCGGCTAAAATAGTGGTAGGCAAGGTAAGCCGTGAGAAAGAATAGTCCGAGAAATATGCCATAGAGAGCCGGCAATAGACGCTGATAGCCATCAAGCCAGTAAATAGCCAGAACCACAAAAAATTGAACAATCTGTACAGCAATTAATAGTGCATGCTCTTTAAAAAATAATTTCATGTCTCTCCAGCCTTTCACCAGGTAACAATCAAACGATAGCCTGCCCCTCTCACGGTTTCGACCGCTCCTGAAAGCCCAATTGCCTCAAATTTTTTTCTTACCCTTGCCATATTTACATTCAGTGTATTTTCATCCACATAAACCTGCTCATCCCACAGCTTTTCAAGAAGATCCTCACGCCCTGCCACACGCGGGTGCCGCTCCAGGAGACTTTCGATAATATCCGCTTCTTTTTTTGACAGCTGGACCGTTTTATCACGAAATGTGAGTTCCATTCTTTCCGGAAACAGCTTTAATCCTTCTATCTCAATTATCCGTTCCTGTGCCTGTGAGGCATACTCCCCGTATGCCCGGCGCAGCTGGCTGCGGATTTTCGCCATCACAATTTCCGGATGAAACGGCTTTGTGATAAAATCATCCCCGCCATTTTCAAGCGCCATTACCTGGTCCATCTCCCCTACCCGGGCGGAAATAAAGATGACCGGACAAATGGACTCCTTTCGGATTTGCCTGCACCAGTAATACCCGTCAAAGCTCGGAAGATTAATATCCAAAAGGACAAGATCCGGCTTCTGCTTATGAAATTCTGCCATTACATCATCGAGCTGTTCCGCCATAACTGCCTGGTAGCCATACTTCACTAAATAAGATTGCAGGTGCTCCGCAATTTTCGGGTCATCCTCAATAATGAATACTTTCTGCATCCTCTCACTCCTTTGTCTTAGAAAATTATGCCATAGGGAGGACGTGAAAAAAAGAGCTGCGTGTGCACCCCTTTCTGAACAAACATTAGATAAAATAAATCACTGCTCCAATACCGCCTGCTAACATTAACCCAATGCCCTTTTTAAAGTATCTTTGTCTGAAAGCGCCCACACATCCAGAAACGAATCCGATGAACACTAAGCCTGCGCCTATATGCTGCAGGAGTTTTATTTCTTAGATATTGCCGGTAATCAACACCTGAAAACCAATACAGGTGAAAACAAACAGAAGGAACGAGGGGTTCTTCAACTCATCTTTAACATCCTGCTTTTCTTCATAATCCATTTTTTTATAAGTTTTTCTTATACTGAAAATAGGAATCGCCCATATTAATATGATTATAATAGCCTGGATGATTTTCATATGAACTCCTCTTGTAAGATAGTAATCTACTACTTCGTAATTATACCATATTTTAACAAAAAAGAGCACCATCCAATGAGATAGGCGCCCTATTAAAATACTTATGATAAATGCTTTATTTTCCTGTCAATCGGTGTACGTTCCTTCGCTTCTGGCACTTCCTCAGGGAATCCTACTCCCAGAATACCGACTACATCGTAATCATCAGGGACATTTAAAGTTAATCTGGCTTTAGCTGAAGTCCCCAGAGAAGACCAGAATGTCCCCACTCCTGATTCCCAAGCCATCAGCATAAAATTCTGGATAAAGCAGGATACGGCAGCCATATTCTCTGTTCGCTCAAGAGCTGTTGCTCCATGTTTGGACAGAATCGCCAGCACAACAGGGGCACCGCCGAAATCGGTTTTATGATTCAGCTTGGCTCTTGTTTCCGGACCAGCAAATAATACTTCCCAAGGCTCCGTCATTTTATGGTTGGGTGCCATGCTTGCAGCCTCCAGCCAGGATGTGATTAAACTATGCTCTACTTTATCAGATTTGAATTTTTTTATGTTGCGGCGTGTTGTAATGATTTTCTGTATATCCACTGTGTATTTCCCCTTTTTGTTTATTTACTATATATAATACTAGATTAATTGGATTTTCGATAATCCCTGGTCCGGACAGGCTTTTTATTTGAAGCTCAATGTTTCTCTACCACCCCAGGCTCAAGGTGTCCTCCAGAAGCTTTTGAGGACCCTATCAATACGCCAATTCCAAGCAGCAAAAGGAATATCCCCAGCCAGGAAGTCATGTTTAAAGATTCCCCTAATAGAAAAACGCCTAATAATGCTGCAGTTAAAGGCTCCGCCAGCGCAAGTGTGACAGCCGTTGAAGAGGAAATATGGACAAGCCCTTTTGAAAACAGGAAATAGGCAATTCCAGTAGCCAGAATCCCCAGGTGCAGGCTGACAGTCAACCCCCGACCACTCGCAAGCCAGGACATGTCAAAAATAAATAAGAATGGCGATAGAAAGATGGCGCTTAGTGTGAACACAACGGCAACGACTGAGAGGGATGAATAACTTTCAACCAGATCCCTGCTGACAAGCGTATAGCCTGCAAATGTTAAACCAGCTCCCAATGCCATTAATAGGCCAATCGGGTCCATATGAACCGAATTTTTGTTCATGAAAAGCAAAACACACCCCAAAATGGACAGGGAGGTAGAACACCACCAAATGACAGACGGGCGCTTTTTTAAATAGAGCCATTCAAGAAAACCCGATAAGACCGGCGCACTCCCGATCGCTGTCACGGTCCCAATGGCTACCCCTGTAAGAGTGACCGCTGAAAAGAATAATGGCTGGTACAGCGCCATACAAAGTGAAGCCAAAAGGGTGTTCTTAATAGGCCAATTTTTCAGGTTCAATTTCCCCGCCATCAGAACCATGCATGATAAAAATAAACCGCCTGCCGCCAGACGGGCAGCCCCGATGGCAATCGGGTGTGCGTTTTCCGGCGCGAATGCCTGCGTGGTACCCGTGGTCCCCCAGAGCAATCCGGCAAGCAGTATATAAAACGGAGCTATTTTCACACTCATTTTCTCACCTCAATAAAAAAGATAAAAGGACATCATTAAACTTATCTTAGAAAATTCCAAGTGAATTTTCTTTACCAAGTTTAATATCCCTTTTATCCATTCTTAAGGATCCTGTACTTTTGTGGTGCTGCCCCTTCACAGCGGCTGAACCAGCGGGTAAAAGAGGAAGAATTTTCAAACCCTAATTCCCCGCTGATCACCGAAATGGACCAGGAGGTTGTCATTAATAAATGCTTCGCTTCTCTCAATCGAAGATCAGATATATAGGCTTTCGGGCTTTTTCCGGTTTTCTTCTTAAACCATGCGGAATAATAGGCTGGATGATAATGTTCGATTTGCGCTAAATTCTCTAATCGGATGGACTCCTTAAAATGCTTATGAATATAGTCAATCGATGGGGGCTTGGCGATTTGCAGTTTACTGGCCACATACCTGGTCAAATCTGCCAGGGAGGATGCATTCCCCTGATTCCCCGCCTCTTCCAGCAGCAAATACCGGATCGAAGACCATTGCTGGTTCAGCTGAATATACATGCTGCTGGTCTCTTCGGGCAAATAGGCCGTCGGGATATCCAGGATCAAAAATTCATTCCGGTCCATGGACCGATAATTATGATCAACCCCTTGCGGAAGGTAAAAACAATGCTCGGGGTCAAGCTTGATTTCCTGCCATTTCGTCTGGATATCCAGGGAGCCCTGCAAGGGGAACAGAAACTGGCCAAACTCATGCTGGTGCGAATGAAACTCTCTGGAATAGGATCTTTTTTCGCAGGTGATGCTTTGCATTTTAATCCCCCCTGATCATGCTTTAGTTTATTATAATCCGAAACTATGAGGGATGATAGATTGGACAATGAATCGGGAATTCTAAACTGAATAAAAAAAGCCAAATGTCACATGATAATGAAATAAATGGGGGTGGCATCCGGATGGCAAGTTTCTTTAGAATAGTCAATGCGATTGTCTTATGGGAGATTTTTACCGGTTACACTATTTTGTGCAGGTAATTTGCTGATACTTTCTCTTCTTAACTTCATCTTTAAATGGTGGAATGTAAAGGGCGGCACTAAATTTCTTATATTCGATGACCTTGCTTTCATCTACGGGCCATTTTCACCATTAACTTGTGGGTATTCCATTTTACATATGGAAAATTCTCGATCTATGCCTTAAGCAACCTCATCATGGATCTAATATTTGCTTTTCCTTTGAGTGCACTGTTTCAAAAAATTGGTCATTATAAGTTAAATAAATTAAATTCTTTAGGTATTATGCGTTAGCATTATTAAATTACGGATTTCAAATGCTTTTCGAAAAAGAAGTTAACCGCTAAAAAATAGACAAGGACCCCCGGGAGTTTTCAGGTCCGGAATTCAGTGACTGTTTGATAGCTGATTCAACCTATAACATCCAGAAAAAATCAGTATTAATAACTGTCAATAACAAAACTAAAACAAAGACCAGATGAATAATGGTCACCATATAAGCCCTGCGGTTTTCGGCATATTTCCACTCCATTAAAGCCCTGGCGCTTTCTGAAACACCTATAAAAACAAAGAGCAGGAACCATGGTTCTAAAAACCATAGCCACTCCATCGGATCCCTCGTCATGTTAAAAGTGCCTCCGCCCAGGATGGCCACTAAAAACCCTATTCGAATGGTCCAATCCACCTTTTTATGTTTATCATTGATATGGTTATATGAAAAAAATTTCTTTTTCTCAACCTTCAGCCATTTTCTTAAACCCAATTCGAAGAAATACATAGATGCTCCGACAATGGCTAATAAGAGTAATAACTTAGGCCAGATCATTGGATCAATGTCATACATACCCTTCCCTCCTCCGCCTTTGTACGAACACCGTGTTCTCTTGTCTATTTCTACGAACGCGGGAGGAAAAAGTTCCCTTTATCCTTTGGATGTTCCAGCTGCGGAAAAATAAAAGCCGAAGAGGCCCTCTCTTCAGCCTTGTTTCTCCAATTCAAGCAGAGTCTGCTTCATTTCAACGCCCCCGCGGTAGCCGGTTATCGCACCATTTTTGCCGATGACACGATGGCATGGGACTGCGATTAACAGCGGATTGGCACCGATTGCTTTCCCGGCTGCCCGGACTGCCTGCGGCCTGTTTATTTTCTCTGCGATGTCAGAATAAGAGACTGTTTTTCCGTAAGGAATCTGCGCTAATGCCTCCCAAACATCTTCTTGGAACGGAGTCCCTTTCACATCAAGGTCCATTGAAAAAACATGTCTTTTTCCCTGTAGAAATTCCTGTATTTCCATCATGTATGGCTGCAATGCATCTTTATTTTCCGCAAGCACTGCAGCTGGGATATATTTCTTCAGGGAGCTTTCAAATTCCTCAAACTCCGGGTCAGATCCAATATAGCAAAGACCCTTTTCTGTTTTCGCCAGATAAAGGCTCCATTCACCTTCCTGCAGGTTCGCCCATTCAATGTTCATTCTTTCTCCTCCCTTGTTTTGTTTCTATATGCTGCAGGCGTTGTGCCGAGCTTCTTTTTAAATAAAGAGATAAAATAAGGGGTGCTGGGGAATCCTGCTGATGCACCGACATCGGCAATCGAATGCTCCCCAGTCTCCAGCATATGAACCGCTTTTTCGAGCCGGATATCCTGAATATACTCTGTGGGCGACTTCCCGGTGACCTGTTTGAACACCCGCTGCAAATGATAAGGACTTCCATGAAACAGTTCCCCCAATTGATGCAATGTAATCGGGCCGCTATAGTGCTGATCGATCCACCCGGTTATTTGCTTAACCCATTCTTCTGCTGGCAGGCTGAGGCCTTCTGGTCTGCAGCGCTTGCACGGTCTGAAATTTTCCGCCATTGCTTGATCAGCATTTTTAAAAATAGCGACATTGCCGATATTCGGGACTCTCGATCGGCATGATGGCCTGCAAAATATTCCTGTCGTTTTAACGCCATAAAGAAAGAGATCATCATAGGATTTGTCGCAATCCTTTATTGCAGTCCAGTATTCTTCCGGAATCTGTTCATAAGCCACATGCGCTCACCTCTGCTAAAAAGTATACACAAAAAATACTCCTCATCAGCCATTTCCTATATATAAACGCAAGATAACGTAATCCTGAGGATTTACAATAAAGAAAAGGGGGAATCAAAATGAGCTTTCCATTTGTTAACTGGAAAGATGCTGAAAATGGCCTGGTGCTTTTCACTCCGTCTGAATTCAGCTTTTCCGAAAACCTGCAATACTTGTCACGTTCGGCAAATGAATGCCTTTATGAGATTTCTGGCGAGACAATTAGACGCGCCATTTCCATCAGAGATGAAAAGCTGCTGCTAGAAATAAGCGGTGAGTCAGAACACTTCCTAGCCGTCAGGATTCATAAGCCTGTCACGCATCAAATGAAAGCGGAGATTGCGGCATATATTCATGATTGGTTCGACCTGGGAGTCAGCCTGACGCCATTTTATAAGATGGCACAATCAGATCCCTTACTGAAAAAGCCTGCTGAGCAATTTTTCGGGCTGAGAGTTATGGGAATTCCCGATTTATTCGAGGCTCTGGCCTGGGGAATCCTCGGGCAGCAGATTAACCTTACATATGCATATACACTAAAACGGCGGCTCGTTGAAAAATATGGGGAGCCGCTGGAAAACGGCGGGAGCAAATACTGGCTCTTTCCTGCAGCGGATACGATTGCCGGGTTAACTATCGAAGATTTGGCCGACTTAAAAATGACCGTTAAAAAATGCGAATATCTGATAGACACAGCCCGCTTAATTGCAAACGGCGAGCTGTCGAAAGAGGACCTGCTTAAAGGCGATGTAAAAGCTGCAGAAAAAAAACTAACGCGAATACGCGGCATCGGCCCCTGGACCGCCCATTATGTCCTCATGCGGTGCCTGCGCTTCCTGAACGCTTTTCCTATCGATGATGTCGGCCTGCATAATGCGATCAAAGTGATCACAGGCTCTGAAAGGAAACCGGCGAGAGAGGAAATCCTGAAATATTCAGCTCGCTGGGAGAATTGGGAAGCGTATGCTACTTTTTATTTGTGGAGAGTATTATATTAAATTATTTTGCACTGTGCCATTGCCGCAAATCAACGTGAAGCGGAGTGGCAGATAAAATGTAATTCTGGCCGATTTACTTTTGAAAGTGACCGATAAAATAAAAATCCGGCCGCTATCCTTAACTCTTTGCCCGATATAACGAAACCTGGCCGATTTCAGCAGCCGATTGACCTATAAAATGATCAAAAGCACAGTAAAAGGCCGTCAATTAACGGCCTTTTTACTACTTATATCAAGTTCAAGCTTGTAAATGAGATCAATCATCCGCGTCCCGATCATCTGGCAGATCACCGCATAAACAATAACCTTCCAGTCCACGACAACCCCTGTAAGCAAAAGCAGACTGCCATTTATGTAAAACAGCGTCCGTCCCGGCGCACTTCCTCTTGCTTTGGAAATGATTAACGCCAGGATATCCATGCCCCCTGACGAAGCGCCCATCCGGAATAAGATGCCGACTCCAACTCCAAAGACTGCTGCTCCAAGCAAAAGATCCATGAGAACCGGATTCAGTGGTTCCGTTATGTATGGAGTCAGAAAATCAATCGTAACCGAAGTAACCGAAACACAAAACAGCGTCCAGATCACACTGCTTTTCCCGAGCCATTTGGCCGCTGCCAGCAGCAGGCCCACATTCAAAATCCACAATGTCACCGAATAAGGGATGTCCAATAGATAATTGAATAAAACTGCCAGACTCGCCGCTCCGCCGGAAGGGATAAAATGCGGAAACAAGAAAAAGGTCATCGCGATTCCCTGGATGCCGGCAGCTATTCCTAAAATCAAAGATTTATAGAGTACGTGCATAACAAAAACTCCTAACTTTTTTCCTCACTCTATCTTATAATATTTTCATAGAAGACGAAACTGCGAGAGGTGAATAGAATGGCCATTCCTTTTGAAACAGACCGGCTCCAGCTCCGGACCATGCAGGCCGATGACCTGGATGCAATTTCTGAGATTTGGGGCAGTCCTGAGGTAATGAAACACTGCGGCGGCGCCAGTACAAAAAGCCGAATCCAGCGCTCCATTGACTTTTACCGGAGGCTGCAGAATGAAAAAGGCTACTCTGTTTATACTGTTTTGCTAAAAGAATCCTCCTCCACCATCGGGGTTTGCGGGTTTAACCCGACTGAAAATGAACACGAAGTCGAGCTCCTCTATCATTTTAATCAGCATTACTGGGGCAAGGGGTATGCTGCTGAAGCTGCGGCTGCGTGCGTGGACGCTTTAAGGAAAAGTGGCCTGAATGTGCGGAAAATATCCGCGGCGGCGGATCCGGCCAACCCTGCATCCGGAAAGGTGCTCGAAAAAATCGGCATGACTGCGGCTGGCATGAAGTGGTTTGAGGATACACAGCAGGAAGAACTCTGTTATGAAATGGAATTTACATAAGCAATTGTCCATCTTAAATAAAAAACGAGTCTGCACTTGCTGCAGACCCGCCTCTTCTATTCTATTAAAATTCAACCGCTTTTCTTCCGCCCACAACAGGAAGACTGATATAACTTTGCCCCATTTTTACTTCAAATGTCGCGCCTGTTGTTGAAGGAATGGCACGTCTCCGGTCACTTCCGGCGATGATGATGCCAATTCGGTGACCTTCCTTAAATACGTAGTCTTCGGGCAAAACACCCCATTCAAACTTATAATTCTTGCCCTCTTTTAAAGGGTCGTCCTGCTCAATCGTTTTCCAGTTCTGCGGATCAAACCATCCTCTTGTCACAACTTCATATGGTGCTGTGTGAGTGGTTTTCTCTGTTTCTTTGTAGCAGGCATCATCTGTTGAACTGCTTTCTCCCCAGCAGGTTTCTGTATCAAGTGTCCGGACACCCTCTCCTGGACCCTCATGATTGATGCGGGTATCTGTTCCATAGTCTACAATGAGAACTGTTAAGTTGGAGTCTTCTTTATCTACCTTTGCCCGAAGTGAAATTTCAGGTATGCCGCTCAAACGGACGTCTTCTTTAAGCTGTGGAGATAAAAATGCCAGGCGGTCGCTTTTGACAGCCGTTTCATTCGTGACCATCTGCTGCTCCGTTTGTGTTGGGTTATCTGTAAAAGATTGTTTAAAATTGCCCTTCACAGGTCCTGTTGTCAGCGTGCCATTTGTCTGGTCATTCTCGCCTGGTGCCAGACGGATCTTGACATCTGCCGCATTTTGATCCGGCCAGGAAGCTTGAGTTTCCCAATTATCCGCGCCTCTTTCAATATCAACAGCAGGCTCATCCATAATGCCATTCTCCATATCCATCAGCCAGTAATCAAACCAGCGGTGAAGGGTATCAACCCACTCTGCCCTGCGGAAGTCAAATGGATCGACATGGCCGGTTTG
Organism: Bacillus sp. 22-7; assembly: GCF_010628845.1. Lineage (NCBI taxonomy): Bacteria > Bacillati > Bacillota > Bacilli > Caryophanales > Bacillaceae > Bacillus > Bacillus sp. 22-7. The sequence goes on from NZ_NJQY01000034.1 coordinate 52,855, forward strand.
AGTGAGCCATAATTTACGCGGTACATCTTCTTTCGCAAGTGCTGTCCACCAGTCCGCAAGGTGATTCATTTTCACATTGTAATCGTTTAATCCATGGACCGCAAACACACTTGCTTTTACGTTTTTAACGTCTTTCACGTAATTTCGTTCATCCCAAAACTCATTATAATCTCCTGATGGATCATCCGCTTCTGAGTTCAAGCGATCGAACACCGGCTTGCAGGCCTCTTTGCGGGAGCTGCTTGCAACTCTGCTGGCCAGGCCGCCTGGCCCGTTGTTGTAATATGTAAGTCCCTCATAACGGTAATAATTGTACCAGCTGCTTATGGCGCCAATTGGAACAATGGTCTTTAAGCCTTCTACTCCTGTAGCGGCAACCCCATTTGCCAGTGTACCATCATAGGACTTTCCAATCATGCCTACATTCCCGGTTGTCCATTCTGCTTTTACTTCTTTATGATCTTGATCCCATGCTTTTGCTCTGCCATTCATCCAGTCAATTACAACACGGATGCTCTCAATCTCTTCATATCCGCCAGTTGTCGGGCAGCCATCAGAATTGTTCGTTCCAACCATCTCGGGCAATGCTACTGCATACCCTCTTGGAACAAAATAATTATCATAAAATAGAGGAAACTTCTCGTTCACACCATCCTTGTCCCGGTCTTTCACTTCACTTTCATTTCCGCGCCCAAGACTCTCATAGTATGGGCTCGCATCCATGATCACGGGAACCTTCAATCCCTCTTCTGTTTCTTTCGGACGGATGATATCTACGGCAATCCGGTCTGCTTTTCCGTTTTCATCCGAATCAAGTGTGGACTCGACATAGATCGTCTCACGAATCGCCTCTTCATATGAATAAATTGGCTGAGACTTTACATCCTCGATTTGTGCTGCCTGTACAGGCTCTTCTTTCGCAGCTGCATTTGAAGGCGTGTAGGCAAGTGATGATAGAGTCATAGAAATGACCGCTAACACAGCTGCAGGTCTGAGAAGCTTTTTCTTTTTCATATAATCCCTCCTCTACTATTTGCCACTCATTATATTTCGAGAGCAGAAATATTAATAGATTACTTTTTCCTAAAATTCAATATTTTTCAAAAAAATGTTTTTTATAAGGAATAGGAGGAAAGTCTTGTAAGTGTGAGCTTCGCCAGTTTTGCTGAAGTTGAATCTGAGGGAGGGAATTGGCAGGAGCTTACCGCCAGTTTTAACAAAAAAAAGCCTGGCACTCATCAAGAGCACCAGGCTATCCATTAACAAACCGAATCCGTTGATTTCGGGTTCTTCAATCCAAACAGCGGACGGATGAACAGAGCAACGCCGGTTCCAAGCATCGCCATGATCGCCCATACCCAGCCGTGCAGGCTGAAGGATGCAATTCCGCCGAAATAGGCGCCGATGTTACATCCGAATGCGAGACGGGAACCATATCCCATCAGCAGTCCGCCGACAATCGCAGCACCTGCTACACCCGGCTTAATTTTCCCAGGCTTGAACGTTCCCTGTGATGCCGCTGAAATAAAGGCACCCAGGATGATGCCGAAGTTCATAACACTTGTAGAATCAGCAAGAACAGTGTTTTTCAAAGCCGCTAAATTGGGCTCACTTGCAAAATAACCCCATGAGGTTACGTCGATGCCCATTGCCATCAGCGTTTTTCCACCCCATAATGCGAACGCGGATGTGATGCCCCAAGGCGTTCCGCGGACTGTCAGAGTCAATGCATTCAGTAAAGCCAATACGATTGCCGCTGCGAATAATGGCCATGAGCCCCGCAGGATTTTTTTCCAGCCGGCCGTTGTAGGCAAGGCTTTCATCATTGGCGCTTTACGCTTTTTCGCGATTTGCAGGGTCACCCAATAGATTAAGGCAAACAACGCAAGCTGCAGAACCAATGCTCCGCCGTATCCGAGTCCCGTAGAGGTAGCCAGGGAGATTGGCGGCAATGACGGTGTTTCTTCCATCCAAAATGAAAAGTGGTACGCTCCAATCGTGGAACCAGCGATGAAAGAAATCAGTGTCAGGATCATGGAGGATTGCCCTCCGCCTACAGAATATAAAGTACCGGATGCACAGCCATTCCCAAGCTGCATCCCTATTCCAAAAATAAAGGAACCAAACAGGACGCTGACTCCTACAGGAGAAACATATCCTTTAGGCTCAATTCCTGTAAAACTGAAGCCTGTGCTTAAAATAATTGCAAATAAAGCTGAAGCAACTGCCAGCATCAGCATATGCGCCTGCAGGCCCTGCCCGTTTCCGACGCTTGCAAAGCGCCTGAATGCAGATGTGAAGCCGAAGCGGGCATGAAGCAAGGTCATGCCGAGTGCAATTCCAATAATAAATAGAACTCCCTGTGTCATGTTCGCTGCATTTATAATGGAAATGAACAAAATGATAGCTGCAAGAACGCCCGCTGCAACAAAAGGCTTTTGAATCGGATTTAAGTTTGAAACAACTGTTGTTGGTGCTGAAACCCATGATTTACTTTTAACTTCTACTTGAGCCAACCTTATTCACTCCTTTTCTTATCACTTTAGTCGGATTAAAGTGTTATTCTATACTATATTTTTTTAAAAGTAAATGGTGAATTTTTCTCCAGCCCGAAGATTTCCTGATATAATTATATATTTGGAGAGTCATAATTTTAAAGACAGGAAAGGAAAGGATATCATTGCTTAAGCGGTTAAAATGGCCATCATGGGTATTATTCAGCATCTTCATTGCAGGCATCTATTATTTCATCAGCTCTGGAGCTGACACCAGCCTGCAGGCCTTTTCCAGAACAGAAACAACTTCCCCGGCAGCTTTCCCCGGATTAAACCTAGAAACCCGGACAAAGGAAACGAAATCTTATACCCTTGCGATCAGTACTCCTATAACTAAAATTGAGAATTTAAACAAACCCATGAAAGAGTGGATTCAGGCTCAGGAAATGGAATTCCTGGAACTTGTGCAGGCAAACCGGCAAGTGCTGGACAGCGAAGAATTCCGTGCCCATCTCAATATCAAAGCTGAGCCGAAAAAGGCCTCCGATACCATGTACACCCTGGTATTTGAAGCCTACCAGTACACCGGCGGCGCCAATGGGCAGGCCGCGGTCAAAACGTTCACGATCGACCTTGCGAATCAGAAAATGGTGCAGCTTGCAGATGTCATCCATATGGATGAGGATTCCCTGACAACGCTCAGAACGATGATAAAAAACCAAATTGGCCAGAAGGAAGAGCTCCAGGACTATCTGTTTAATGACCTGCTGGACGAAGCGCTGAAAAATCCGTCGAGCTGGAAATGGTCACTGAGCGGCAAGAATTTCACGCTTTATTTTAACGAATATGAAATTGCGGCAGGAGCAGCCGGAGCGGTCAAGGTAAAAATTCCAATCGAACAGATTCGTCCCCTCTTAAAGGATGAAATTGCCCTGCATTTGAAGCTCCCTGACATCCAGCTGCCTGAACCCGAAGTCGAAGAACAGGAAGCAGCTCCACTTGATCCAAACGGCAAGTATATTGCTCTTACCTTTGATGATGGGCCGCACCCGAAAGTCACACCGCTTATATTGGATATTTTAAAGAAGTATAACGCAAAGGCTACCTTTTATATGCTTGGCAGTCAGGCGCAATTTTATCCTGCACTCGCAAGCCAAGTGGCTGCGGAAGGCCATGAAATCGGAAATCACAGTGACAGCCATGCGGACCTTTCTTCTCTCGGCGAAAAAGAAATCCGCAAAGAAATGGAAGAGGCCAGCGCCAAAATCAAGGAAGCAAGCGGCCAGCTTCCCGCAACCGTCCGTCCGCCTTATGGCGCCATGAATGAAGATGTGAAAAAAATTGCCGGAATGGCCCATACACCGCTTATTCTTTGGTCTGTCGACTCACTTGACTGGAAAACACTAAACGCTTCATCGATTCAAAAAATTGTGAAGGCCAATACCGTGCCAGGCTCAATCGTCTTAATGCACGACATCCATATGCCAACTGCTCAAGCACTTCCAGACCTGCTGAAGTACCTGGAAAAAGAGGGCTACGAATTCATTACCGTCTCCGAGCTTCTATCCCTGCAGGAACAGGAAGTGACCGGTACGTTTTTTGGAAAAAGATCATAAGCATTCAGCAAAACGCTCAGGATTCTTCCTGAGCGTTACTTTTTAAGTCCCTGTCCCCTTTTCAAAAAAGGGAATGGAGCCGCCGCCCGCCCCATACACCTCTCCTCGATGCGTCCAGCCGTATTTTTCATAATACCCTTCCAAATCCGTCTGAAGATAGAGTTTTTTAAATCCAAGGTTCGCCGCTTCTTCAATAGCATGATCAAGCAGCCGGGCGCCAAACTGCTTCCCTCTGCAGTCCGGGTCAATGTACAGACATGCCAGCCACGGATGCAAATCCTGCCGGCTATTAAGATCATTGCGGATTAATGCATACGTGCCAATGAATTGCTCATCCTGGATGGCTGCATAAAACCTCGGAATCCCGTCCTCAGTTTTCCCGGAGTGAATCATGCAATCCTGGTAAAAAGTGAAGTTTTCTTCTGTTCCCCACTTCTCCCAGAAAAATTGAACTGCGCTATCCAATAAATGAGGATGTTCGTGAACTGCGATAATTCTCATTGTCATTCCTCCCGCATTACTTATTCCTCCCTGGTTTTGATAATTCCTTTTTTGGGTGGCGGAACTCTCTTGATGACCAGCGGGATTAAGAGGCTGTTTGTTTGCTTGCGGCAGGCTGATTTGAGGGGGATAGTTGGATTGATTATTGCCGTTCACTGGACATTTCACTTATGAAAAGTCGCCTATATTAACACTTTAAAGGCTTAAGATGTCCACCCCTCTCTTTTTTAGCCGAGGGCTAAAACAATTTTTTAGGAATAAAATTTTCCAGCAAGCGAAAGTTAATAATATTTATGTCTTTACGAAAGGGTAACCCGCAATGGATCGATTTATTAATGAAATAAAAGCAGAGCTTGGGAACAACGGAGATTTTCATCTTCAAAGGGACTATCTTGCCGATGCTGCCGTGATGCTGCTGGGATTTAATACACTCATCGATTTTATTAAAACGAGAACGGTGCTTCACAAACATGCGGAGAGTATCCTTTTGCAGAATCAGCCTGCTGAGGATTTATGGCGGGCCATTGGGGAAGTATTTGAAGGGGATGTCCAAAAAGCCATTTCATCCATTTATGAAGGCAAGCTGGTAATCCATTTTGAAAACACCGACCGTTTTATCATTATGGAGCCTGTATCCGCTATGCTCGATCGTTCGATTGATTCACCCACAAATGAAAATGTTATTCAAGGGGCATTGGATTCCTTTACAGAAGGAATCGATACTAATATCGGCATCGTCCGAAAACTGATGAATTCAGACGAAATCAGAATCGACTCTTTTTTAGCCGGCTGCAGCCGCAAAAACAAATTATCATTGCTGTATTTAAACGGCCAAGCGGATGTGAATCTGGTTAACAGCATTCGTGATCATATTGAAAAAAATATCCAAATGGAAGCATGTGATCTGCAGGGGCTTGCCAAAATGCTGGGGTTTCCGTCTTGGAATGCGATTTCAAAGTTTAATACGACTGAGCTGCCCCATCATGCGGTTCAGAATCTGAAAAAAGGAAAAGTCGTTCTGTTCGTAGATCGATTGCCTTTTGCTCTCATTCTCCCAAGTCTGTTCTGGGATATGTTTGCTATTGAAAATGACCGGAATTTTCCTCTTCCTATTATGTTTGCCATTAGGATTATCAGAATCATCGGCATTCTGGTGACGCTGATCAGTCCTGGGCTTTATGTGGCTTTGGTCTCAGTCAACCCTGAAGTATTGCAGATTCAGCTTGCTTTATCAGTTGCCCAAAGCCGTGAGGGGGTTCCATATCCGGCTTTGGTAGAAATTATTCTCATGCTAGTCATCCTTGAATTAATCCTGGAAGCAAGTGTAAGGCTGCCGAAATCCATTGGCCCCACCATTACAATGGTCGGAGGAATTATCCTGGGACAGGCTGCCGTGGAAGCAAAATTAGTCAGCAATCTGCTGATCATCATTCTTGCCGCCACAACCATTGCCAATTCAACCATCGTCGGATTTCAGAATGCTGTCTCCATTCGGCTGTTCAAATACGCCATTGTGCTTCTCGCGGCAATATTTGGCATCTTAGGGCTGGTTGCCGGCTTGGTTTTCATTGGCGCTTACCTGGCAAGCCTCAATACCTATGGAAAGTCCTATCTCTACTTAAATGTAAAAGGGAATGAAAGCAATGGCGGATAAAAGTTTGCATGTCATGCTGATGTACATCATCAGCCATTTGGGCCTGATTTTCTTTATGTATCCGGGCAATGTGATTTCAAGTACAGAACAGGGCCACTGGCTTCCTGTTCTGGTCGGCGTGATCATTCATTTCATTTTCATCTCTATTTATATGAAGGGACTAAGCTATTTTCCGAAAAAAGACATCATTCGCATCTATGCGGGGATCGGAAAAGGCACAGCGATCCTTTTTATCGCCCCGGTTTTCTTATATTTCAGTATGATTTTATTAATTACGCTCCGGGCCTATGCCGAAATCATTACTATTGTCTTTTTATCAAACACTCCTTTATGGGCCATCATGCTCTTATTGATATCTATTTCGACCTATATAGCAGCCAAAGGAGTCGAAACTATTTTTCGCACAGGACTCCTCCTATCCCTTTTATTTCTTCCCATCATCATCTTTATTTTCTTCACTTCTTTTCAAAACGTGGATTGGAGGTACTTAGTTCCTTTAGATGCAGATCTCGGTTTCATCATAAAGAGAACATACTTGGAAAGCTTTTTTGCTTTTTCCGGAGGCTTTCTGTTTCTCGGTTTTGTCCAGCCTTATTTCTCCTATGACAGAAAATATGTATTATGGGCTGCCGCCTTTCTTATTCCCTTTTTCCTTTTTTCAGTCTATATTCCGGTCCTGACTTTTGGGCAGGCCACCTCAGCTACAACCTTCCTGCCCTATGTAGTGGCCGTGGATGCCATTAATATTAATTGGCTGATGTTCGACAGGGTCACGATGTTTTTTCTGTTGAGCCTCATCTCTTTTATCATGCTTTACCTAGCCCTTGTATCCTGGAAAACAATCAGAATCTTAAGTCATTACCTTCCTTCCGTTAAACCGGTAAAATTATTGCTCGCCCTATCTGCCGCAGTCTATTTTTCATGTTTTTTAATCCCGGACTGGAAAGATGTCGAGAAATTATTTTGGTGGAATACGTTCCTGAGGTTCTACATTTTGATAGCCATTCCATTTTCAATCTTTTTCTTTGGACGCCGCATGAAGAGGAAGGGTAAAAATGAAACCATTTAATTTAAAACCTAAAGCCCCTATTACTGTCTGTCTCCTTCTGGCAATGATGACATTAACCGGCTGCTGGGATATTAGGGATATCAATCATCGGACACTTCCTGTTGTCCTTGGCATTTCTACTGTTGAAGACGATCAATACAAGGTTTTCCTAAAAATCCCTGAGCCTGTGGAAGGGTCTATGGAAGTAAAGGTTGTATCCGGTACGGGGAAGACCATTTCCCACGCGGTTGATGTCATCAGCCGAAACATGGAAACCAGCGTAGATCTGCTTCATGTAAAAGTCATTATGATTGAGCGGAAAACAGCGGAGAAAGGCATGAAAGACATCATCGCCGGTTTCATGAGATCACGGGAGGTATCACCAAAAGCACTAGTCACGATTTGTGACCAGAACATGGATGAATTTTTTTCGATACTCTCAGAATCAAAGAATCTTAAAGGAACCAACATGTTCGATTATTTCGAAAAAAATGCAGGCTGGAATCCGGAGATTGCCCTTACAAGGATATGGGAAGTCTACCGCAGCATCCATTCCTATACACGAGATGTAGCTATCCCCCTGATTGTGACGGGAGAAACGACAACTTACGAACAAGCAGGCTCTGCCGTTATTAAAAACGGAAAGATGGTGGAGCAGATCAGCAATGACGAAACCCTGCTATTTAACGCTTTTAATAATGAAAGCACCCATGGACAAATTGAAGTCCTGAATCATGCAAGTGTCATGATTATCGGCAACTCCATGGACCACCATACTGACTTGACTGATAAACAGCCAGTTTTGAAGAGCCGAATAAACCTAAAGGTTGTTGTACTTGAAACAAGAGGCAAAACATCCAGTGCCATGATCAAGAAAGAATTGAGCCATCTCCTGTCAAGCCGATTCAGCAGCATGTTAGCCAAACTCCAGGAAAGCGAAGCAGATATTTTGGGCTTAGGCCAATTGTATCGCACTAAAATCGACCGAAAAGAGCTGAAAAACTGGCGGTCCATTTACTATCCAAACTTGAAATCTGATATACAATTCCAGATAGACATCCAAAATGAAGGTTACTTAAGAACAACTTGATGGGACAGTGAAGCTGTCCCTTTTCAGGTCAGGCGAGAATAGCATAATAATTTTGCTAAAATGAGGGGAACTAATCGGTTGCTGTTGCGTTGCTCGTCGTAGGTCTTCCAATCTGATGAGCTCTATTTTACGTAATTAATGCCGCTCGCCGTCGGTTTTCCAAACCAAAGGGTACTATTCTGCCTGATTAATACCGTTTGCTGTCCTTTTTCCAACCTAAGAGGTACTATTCCGCCCGATTAGTGCCGTTCGCTTAATGTTTTCTAATCTAAGAGGTACTATTCCAGCCGATTATGCCGTTCGCTCCCCCTTTTTCACTCTAAGAGGCACTATTTCTCCCGATTAGTGCCGCTCATTCCCTTTTTCGGCAGCCTTAAGTTTGCAATCGTTTCTCCAGCACGATCTTATGCAGTCCTTTTTCATCCGTGTAAGTTTCAATAACATCAAATCCATGCTTAATATTCAAAATCAGCATGCCTCTCCATTTGTTCATCGTCTTCGTCCGCACCATCTTAAATCCCATTTCTGTTAAATATTCATGCTGCTTTTCCATTAGCATGGAAGCAATCCCGTTCTCCCTGTATTCAGGGTCTACTCCGCCTAACCAGCTATAAAAGGTATCATCATCAAGGGGATATCCCATTTTATACCCAATCACTCTTTCTTCAGCCATAGCTGTCTGCACCAGCAAATGAGATTTGCTTTTCATCTTACTGACTAAGTCTTCAGAGTCGCCGAATATGTTCCTATGAAGTTGCATGATTCCTTTTAAGATGTCATCCCCTGGCATTGAATAAAAGATAGTTAATTTCATATGTCCCTCCTGCTTAGAAAGCTTCCCTTCTCTTTAAATATAGCAGTTTTAGACTACCGCTTCCCTCTGCTTTTCGTTATTACAGGAATCCAGTCTTAGGTCTTCTCTATCATTTTGAATATTTTAAATATTTTATATTTTTAATACCGAAACAAAATTGTATAATTTACCAGAATACTAGAATTAAGGGAGGCGAAATAAATTGAGGCAATTGAAAAAATCTTTTATCTTCTTTGTTACATTGCTTTTAATGACCATTTCTTCTGCGGCTTATGCAGAAAAGCCGGGTCTTGAAGATTTCCCGGAACCCGCAGATGGGCAGTCCTGGGAGCTTCCTGAGGATATGACCTGGGAAGATTACCGGCCGGTGCCGGGAATTGACTGGCGTACGGCTGATATTGAGCCTGAAAGAGTATTACGGGGAGCTCTTGTCATTGTCGATTTTCCTGACCGGGAGTTTATTTTAAGCCAGCCGGAAGGATCTGAAGTCGCAGGCAACCCTATTGGCACCGGCAATATCCCGCGCGATGAAATCGGCCAGTTCTGGGTGGATTTCCTGAACAAGCCGCAGCCGCTGAATAATCATCGGACCATCAATGAATATTGGAGAGAAAATTCGTATGGCAAATGGGCTGTTGAACTGGATTCATTCGGAACCTATCGGATGGACCACAATGAATTCCAGTACGGACTGAACGAATTTGGGCAGCAATCCAACATGCCTGAAGAGTATCAGGCAAAAAATTTAAGATCTGAAGCAATAGAAAAGGCACAAGCTGATATCGCAGCTTCAGGCAAAAATTACGATTTCACCTTCATCCTGCATGCCGGATATGATGAATCAGGTGTCTGGCAGGAGTTTGGAGAAATGATGTTCCAAACAGCAGAAGATGTGGCGAAGGAATTTGGCCCGCCTTTTGAAGGATTCCCGAATTCCGCCAATACCCGCTATGTCCCTTGGACTTCATGGCTTGCTGCAAAAAGCATCTGGTCCAGTGCAAGCCGGGGTGTTTCCATCCAGGGTGAAAACGATGGAATGGGAACCTTCGCTCATGAATTTGGCCATATTATGAATTTGGGGGATAACTACAATAATCCATATGGAAAGCCTGTTTCCCGCTCTTATTCCGGACCATGGGAATTAATGAGCCGCGGAAGCTTCAATGGTCCTGCAGGGCCGCATACAAGATGGATGGTCCTTCCTACCCTGGGCGGATCAGCGCCGGCGCATCACATGCTCCGAAACAAAATCAAGCAAGGCTTCTTATCGGAAGACCAGTACTTGAACATCAGCCGGGAGGAATTGGCTGAATCCGGACCTGTCTTTACTGATATCCTGGCACGTGCGGTACCGGCCGGTGAAGAGTTTGGCCGTAATGCCCTTCACGGCATCAACATCAGCATGGAAGATCTGACGCCAAAAAATTCACTTGAGGACGACTGGCGTGCGGACATGCAGCGCGGGGAAAAATGGTATAACAACTATACGGTGGAAGTAGTGGATCGTGTAGGATTCGACTCCTTCACCCCAGATTCCGGCGTTCTTCTTGCTAAAACCAAAAATACGGAAGCAGCACCAAATATCTGGGTCATCGACTCTCATGCAGAAGACATTAACAAGGTTGACTTTAAACGCCCTGACGGAACAGAAGCTATGTATTCAAAAGGGGATTACAGACAACTTTCCGATTCTCTCTTCAAGGCAGGCACAGCAGATGGGGTTGTCAGCGAATATAAGGACGAGCATAACCGTCTTCACTTTTATATTTTAAATAAAAAGCTTGATAACGAAGGAGCCCTCTCCTATCGTGTCGCCGTCCGCCATATGGATGAGTCAGGCCCGGCCACAAGAGGCATCTCAGCTGAAAACAGCAGAGTCCAATTTGCCGCTCCAGGCAAGGTGGCATCCTATTCCTTCAAGGTAACCAATACGGGCAATGCTGCGGATCTTATCCGCCTCAATGCTAAGAACGAAGCCGGCTGGGAAATCATGCTGGAGCATAATGTGATTGAGGTGCAAGCCGGGGAAACAGTGGAAGTTCCAGTTTACGTGAAAATTCCAAAAACCAAGCCTGTACCGACAAACCTTACATTTACAAGCACCTCAGAAACCGATCCTGCCAAAACGGATACAGTTACACGCCGTGTTGGCCCTGGTGCGGGGAAATAATCGATTAAAAAAGGGACAGGCCCGCCTGTCCCTTTCCATTTGCCTACTCTCTTTCATGCAATTGGTTCTTATAAAACTTTAAAAATCCCACAAACACCATGACAGCGCCAATCGTATTGCACGATACTCTGATCCAATTGATCATCAGAAACTCTCTTGCTGTCTGTTTTAGAAATTCCACTGAATGAACACTCTGCCCATCAATAAACATTATTTCATTCCGCGGCCATTCAAATATCATGGAGACGAGCCCCAGGAGAATCATAACAAGGATACTTCCCAGAACCCAGCTTCGGGCAGATTTTATTTTCCACACCAGAATCAGCGCCCCAGCCCCAGTGATCCAGCTCGCTAACCCAAGCGGCGGGAAAAACGTATGAGGACTCGCAGCCTCCATAAAGTCCATCGAAACCTCAAACGATTCCGGCACGTTATGAAAAATATTCGGATACACCATGAATACCTCCAGTATAAAAGCCCCCAGCATAATAAAGGTGATCCATAAATATGAAACCATAAAGAAATATGTCAGTTTTTGCGTCATTGCTTTTCCTCCTTCTTCTTTTGTTTCTTCTTATACTGCCAGGCAGGTACCATCACCGCGAATAAGGCAGCCAGATAAAACGGCAGAAATTTTATCCCCACTGGCTGATCGAATAAATAGAAACTAATGATTCCAATCAGATTAGATAAAATAACACCTGCTGTTAATCCGCCGGCTGCGCCAGCCAATACCCAAACCAGCAGCCCTCTGTTTTTTTCTTTGGAGCGAACAGGCTCCTTCGGCTTCCATACCTTTCGGACCGCAGCCGCGCCTGCCCCAAGAAACAGTACTCCCGCAACCGGGTGGAACGCTCCAATCCAGCTGATTTTCCAGCCCATATTGGCAGTGAAATACATGGCAAACAGCAGCAGAAAAACGGCTATCATTTCCTTATAAATCCTTTTAACAAATCCTCCTGCCAGCGCACTCAGCATCATCAGCACCGGAATGGCATAGCCAAACAAATGCACAAACATTTTATGGGCGGCCCACTTGGACGGATCACCAAAGATCGACATCCCCGCCAGCAAAAACTGAATCAGCAGGCAGCCCAGATATACCAAGCCCAATCCTATATAACTATTTTCAGCCAATGTTCTTTTTGGCATTTTCTTTCATCTCCTCTGCTGTTTCATTTACAAAACCCATTCTAAGCAGAGGTTCTAACGGCACTCTTATTAAATTCTTACAGAAATATTAAATCCAGAAATAAAAAAAGAACGCATAGAAAAATCTATACGCTCTTACCGTTTAAACCGATAGCCCACGCCCCAAACCGTTTCGATATAATCCGGTTCGGATGGGTCTTTTTCAATTTTCTCCCTCAGCCTTCTGATATGAACTGTCACGGTTGTGACATCCCCATAGAAATCAAATCCCCAAACCTGCTCGAGCAGATGCTCTTTGCTGAAGACCTGGTTCGGGGAGGAAGCCATGAACAGCAGCAGGTCGAACTCTTTGGCCGTAAGGATTTTTTCTTGATTGCCCTCAAATACTTTCCGTGTACCCGGCTGAATCAGCAAATCCCCAATCCTGATGTCTTCGTCCTTGCCGGGACCGCTGGAAGTCAGCCTGTCATACCGGGCTATATGCGCCTTCACCCTGGCGATCAATTGATTGGGATTAAAAGGCTTGGCAATATAATCATCTGCTCCCCGGCCCAATCCCCTGATCATATCAATGTCCTCATTTTTTGCCGTCACCATAATAATGGGTATCTCTGAAACCTCCCTGATTTTCCTGCAGACTTCATAACCGTCCATATCCGGAAGCATCAAGTCCAGCAGCACCAGCCGATAGGCGTTGATTTTTAAGCGTTCCAGCCCTTCCTGACCCGTTGCTGCAATATCTGCCACATAATGGTTCAGTTCCAGGTAATCCCGTTCGAGCTCAGCAATGCTGGGCTCATCTTCAATGATCAAGATTCTTTCCAATCATCTTCCCCCCTTTTTTAACGTGAAAAAGATACTAAGCCCCTGTCCGGCTCTCCCATTTGCCCAAATGGTCCCCCCGTGGCCTTCAATAATCTTTTTCACAATGGCCAGACCCAGCCCGCTGCCGCCTGTGGCAGAATTCCGGGAGACATCCGTACGGTAAAAGCGGTCAAATAAATGAGGAAGCTCGTCGTGTGAAACGCCAGCACCATTGTCCTGAATTTCAACCGCGACGTCCTCCGCTTTTGATGACAGCCTGACGACTAATTCTTTCTTTTCTTCCTTCATGTATTTCAAGCTGTTCTGCACAATATTGCCAACTACGCGATTCAATTTCTCCCTGTCAGCCTGTACCCGATACGATTGATTCGGCTCGCACTCAAGACGGAGACTGACAGGCTGTCCCGCCAGATTAAACCGAAGCTCCTCGAGATAATCATCAAAGTAGGACGCTAAATCCAGCTCCCTCAAATCATAAGGAACATTCGGCAAATCAAGCTTGGAATACAATAAAAGCTCCGAAATCAAAGCTTCCATATCATCCGCTTTTTTTTCAATTGTGCCCAAATATCGTTCCATCTTTTCCGGCGTATTCGCCACACCATCTGCCAGGCCGCGGATATAGCCCTTTATGCTCGTTAAAGGAGTTTTTAAATCATGGGAAATGCTTGCAATCAATTCCTTCTGATTTTCTTCATACTGCTTTTGCAACGCTGCGGCTTCCTTCAATCGGCTTCTCATGCTTTCAAACGCCATGGCCAGTTCGTTCAGCTCATCCTTTTTCCCGGAAACCACTATTTCTGTATCCAGATTTCCTCTGCTGATATCATTTGCCGACTGCTTCAGCCGGAGAAGCGGAGCAATGATGCTTTTCGAAACAAGGAAAGTCAGGATTCCATTGGTCAAAACCAGCACCCCGACCAGCAGATAAATCCGAATCGACCGGAAAAATTCAAGATCCTCCTGATCCACTGAACCTTTCACAGGATAGAACAATACATACCCAATGACCATTTCCAGCAGCAAAAATAAAGCAACAGGAAGCAGCACCATCCCTATATTCGATAAAATCAATCGTTTTTTTATGGACATCCAGTCACCCCGGTTTTGTATCATAATAGCCGGGTTGAACCCAGCTTGATAGTCTTGAAAGAAGTATAAACAAAGATTCTAAACAAAACATTATATAGTTATTACAAATTTCTTAACAGCTGGTTTTTTTGCAGAGGGGCGGTTTACGGGATTTTTTCAGATTAACAATGGGTTCTGACTCTAAATGCAGGCTTCCTGCCTTTTGTGTCCGAAGTTGGACTGGATTCTGACTCTATCTCTCGATTTCCTGCACTTTGAGTCCTAAGTTAGAGCAGGTTCTGACTCTGACTCTCGCTTTCCTGTCTTTTGTGTCCGAAGTTAGACCAGGTTCTGACTCTGACTCTCGCTTTCCTGTTTTTTGTGTCCGAAGTTAGACCAGGTTCTGACTCTATCTCGTCCTCTCCTGTCTTTTGTGTCCGAACTTGCCCCAGGTTCTGACTCCACGATTCGGATTTTCGCTTTTTGTGTCCGAACCTCCACAAGCTCCTTTGGTTTAATAAAAAAAGTGCACAGATTCATTCTGCACACCAGCTCCCCGCCATACACCAACCCTATTTATTTTTGCTTTCCATTTTAAAAAGGATTTGATCCAGCTTTTCTTCCATTCGCTTTAACCTGTCGTTTCTTCTCTTGAAAATAAAAAAGAAGATGACAAGGATCCCAGGAATGGTCAATAAAAAGGCAAAAGCCAAAAGCTGAAATAAAATATCGCCGGCATTCAATCCGGCCAGAGCAAATGTGAACAAATTCATGATGGTTCCCCTTTTCGGGATGACATGGTTAGGGTATATAACTGCCTGAGGGATACTACTAGAGCAAAAACAGCCAAAGCATTGGTCACGGAAAAGAAATCTATGTCCGCTAACATGTTCCTGATCATTAAAACTATCGCTATCACTGAAATAATTATGGCCGAGTAAAAATCAAACCTACTGGTATTTTCTTCCAAAATCAGTTCCCCCTTTTAATAGTTTAAGAATATCCAGAAGGGAAAGTTTCATTTTCGGTCATAAAAAGGGACAGGTTTATTGTCCACCATCCCCCTGGGACAGTAAACTATTTCTCATTTAACATTGTATACTTACGATAAGCTTTATAGAAACTGATGCAGAAGAACACAGCCATAAAGACTGGAAGCAGCCTCAAAAGGACAAATGGAGTCTCAAATATAAAGGCTTTCCAAAATAATGCACCTTCCATACTCCAAAGACCTTCGGCTAAATATAGGCCTGAATCCTTGTAAATCATATACGAAAAAGACAATAACAGTATCCCCAAACCAGATGAATACCCCATCAGCCTTCTATAATAATAACTCTCTGATTGGCGATCCGAGAAGATTTGACTTTGGCCATCTTCCTCTTTTTGCCAATATCGAATTCCGCCAAGCCACGGCCCATTTATATAAACCCAGCCGAAATCTTCATATAACCCTTTGTAACCTTCAAACTTTTTCTTTGAAAAATAATCTTGATAATCGAGCCGCATCACATATTTGTTGTCTGTTTTTTCGAAAGTGTATATGCCCAATCCGCTAATATTTGTACAGCGATAGCCTTTTTGCAATTGCTCGTTCAGCCAGAGCTCCTCTTTTTCAATATCAAAAAACATCTTAAATTTCTTCATTCGATTCACTTCCTTCGTACAGGGATAAAATATGCAGCAGCCTGTTTTGTTCTATTTTCAAAATTTCGCTTCCTTCCGCAGTAATCCTATAAACTTTTCTCCGGCCTGACTCTCCAACAGGTTCGATCCAGCCATGCTTATTCAAGTTTTCAATCGCACCGTATAATGTACCAGCCGCTAAAATAACAGAGCCGTTACTTATCTCTTCTATCTTCTGCATGACGGCATAGCCATGGAGCGGCTCGCGCAGAGCTAATAAAATATAATGCATGGTTTCAGACAACGGTAATAATTTATGTTTCATATTCTCATCCTCTATTCAGTTCAGCTATATAGTTCAACTTAATAATAAGATAATACAGTTCAACTGAATAGTCAACGTAATTTTAAGTAAAAAGCTTGATAACAAATCAAACTAAAAAAGCCGCTTTCCTTAGGCAAGGAAAAGCGACTTTTAACCGCTAGTGAAAGAAGAATAAAGGAAAAAATACCATCAATCTCTATCAGCAGCCGTTGGAGGCTGTTCAAACCAGCCTCTCTCAAGCATGATTTTCGCAGCACTCTGGACAAAATGTGAATTCTTCATTGTTGCCTTCAAATAAACCATCCCTACATCGCGCCGGCCATTGACTGCCACTGAATTTCCAAAGGCTCTAAGTTTTATTGAAAACATATCCATCTTATGGAAGAGCATGATTTTATCAGAAAAAGGCGAGAAAGCGGAATTGGTTATTAAGTCATCGAGATAAGGTGGAGAAGGCAAATCTTCTTCATGCAGTTTTTGCTTATAACTTTCAATATTCGTTGTGGTAATTTCCTTTCCCCGCTCAAACAATTTGCGTATCTTTTCATCCTTTGCCACTTGGGCAAATGCCATGATAAGTGCTTTACTTGTTACATTATTTTCAATATTATCGTAAAAATGAGTGATTTCCATTGCATGCAATGGGCGTTTATCTCCCAGGTAGCCGTTCAAAAAATCCTTATGCACAATTTCCACTTTTTCAGGAACTGGAATCAACGGAGGTTTAATGATTAGCCCTTTATGTATTAATATCTCTTTAATCTGCTCCATTAAATCCATGGCGGAATCCATGGAATACCTAAAAAATTCTTTTACGTCTTTTCTGTACATTAGAGGGAGGGCAATGCTATAAATACTCAATCCTGCTTTTGCCGTATACTTTAAATAGTGGACATAAAATTCATCCATAAACAGTCTGGGAGCACCTAAATTTACATCCTCTTCTGTAAAACCATTAGGAATGGGAAACCCCTCTTTCTTGAAAATACCTTTAATGGTCTCCATAAATTCTTCTGATAGCTGCAAGGCATTTTCCAATAAGCTTTTAATGTCCTTATCTTCAACATGCTGCAGAAAATACTTTAAAAAACATGATGCCATACTGTTTCCCATATATGTAGCCCAAAGCTTGCCCATTTCGGCTGATGTTAATTTTTCTGAGCTATCCGGATTATGAGAACTTAATTTAATGGGTTTAATTTTTTTCATGACAATCCCTTCTTTTTTACTTACTATCTCCTTCCTTTAAATTCGTATACTTTAAATATACATATCACCATGTTTAAAGTTTCTGCAGGAATCCATCTCAGCAATAAAACCGACCAGTCTGCAGCATATGGGATGGTCTATTTACAATTTTTTTGATTCTATTTGCAGATTAATCAGACTGATATTCAATTTGCAGAAAAAGCTTATCTATTTGCAAATTCCGCCTCTCTATTTGCAGGTCCACTCCATCTATTTGCAGATTGATATTCAATTTACAAAAAAAGCTTTCCTATTTGCAAATTCAGCCATTCTATTTGCAATTTCACCCTCTCTATTTGCAGGTCCAATCTCTCTATTTGCAGATTGTTATCCAATTTGCAAAAAAAGCTTTCCTATTTGCAATTTACGCGTTCTATTTGCAAATCCCGCCTCTCTATTTGCAATCCCACCCTCTCTATTTGCAGATCCGCTCCATCTATTCGCAAATCCCCCCCCGGCCAGCAGTCTCGCCAAAAAGAAAACCCGGCTCCACCAAGGAAGCCGGGTTTCTCCACACTATTCCTTATCTTTCTTTCCATTCCCTTTACCAGGCTTCGCCGGGCCATCAGGGGTTTCATGGTTTTGCGGTGGCTGTTCACCTTTTTTCAGCTTGTACAGTTCGACTGTCTTGGTTGTTTTGTTGCCGGCCAGGTCCTCTGCTTCAAACGTGAAGACGTTTAAGCCTTCCTTCAATGAGAGCTTGATTTTCTTAAACTCTTTTTCAATAGGTCTCATTGCATAAGGCTCCTGGAATTCCTGGTAGAATAGCTCGCTGCCGTCCTGGGAGAAGCGAAGCTGGTCAAAGTTATCTGTCACTGTGATGTCGATGACAGGGTCTTTTTTATTATGCTTAATGTATTTGCTTGAAGGCAGTCCATCAATTTCAACCGTCGGGCCAGTGGCATCGACGATGATCGTGCGCTTGAAAGAGATCGCATTATTCGCAGTATCCACTGCTTTCACTTCCAGGCTATGAACGCCATCTTCAAACGTCATCTTTGTTTCAAATTCATATTGTCCTTTTTCGTCATTGTACGTAGTCTCAATAGGTGTTCCGGCAATAGTAAATTCCTTCATGCCAGATTCTTCTTTAATCGTGCCGCTGACAGTCAGTTCATTTGTGTTGTACACTTCAAGTGCCTCAGGCTCTTCAAGGTACACGTATGGAACAGTCTTGTCATTGCTCACTTCGCCCACTTCCACAGTTGCTTCAGAAGAGTTGCCGGCAAAGTCATAGGCTACTACCTTAACATTTGAGCCCACTTCCAGTTCTTCCGGAAGAACAAATTCTTCTGTATCCCCGCTTAGTGCTTCATCCAGAATAGACTCTTCATCTACAAAAATATCAATATACGAAATACCGGAACCGTCAGGGTTATCAGCAGCTTCCAGTTTTAATGCTGTGTTGCCTTCGATAAGGTCAGCCTGAACGCTTGGCGCAGCCGTGTCCACTTTTACAGGGATTTTCACGGATTGCCATTCTGCCCCTGCATAGTCGATGACCGACTTAATCTCAAAATAGTACTGTCCATCCTCGGCAAGCTGATTGCTGATTTTTCCATCCCAGCCCCAATTCGGGTTAAGCGTATAATTCGGACCAAGTCCTCCATCGTAATAATGCTTGCGAAGGCTGTTTTCCGTGCGCAGCTTTCGTAGTGTTTTTCCATCCTCATCCGTAATCGCGAATTCTGCTTGTTTAGCATTTCGCAGGAATGAAAGAACCGGAATCAATTGATCCTGAACTTTGTCCCCGTTCGGAGAAATCGCGATTGTTTCACCGCTGAATGCATCGTTTACCGGATCATATCCTAAGTAAGAATAGCCCTCGGCTGTCTCAGAAACTGCTCCTGCCATTCCGTAGAATGAACTGTCATCATACTTCATGCCGTCAAGGATTGGAGCTTTATCCCAATCACCCTTGAAGCCTACATAAGGAACCGTTAATTGCGGGTTCACGTCAGTTGAGTCTGTCAAAGTGACATATCCTTCAACAAAGTATCCGTTCGGGAATACCTCGTCAATGTCTACAGGAGTCTCCCAATCACCAGTCATATCTGGCTCTACCACTTTTGCATTGCTGACATCCACACTTACTTTAAAGCTTACAGATCCATTCGCAGGAACGATTACCTCTGCTGCATCCTGGCCGTCCACTTTTACAGAAGCATCCAGAATCTTCTGAGCTTCAAGTTCATCTGCTGCCCAGCCCATCTCTCCATAGGCTGCAAAATCAGTCTGCAGATTCGCTGCTACATCGTAAGCCACATCTTCATCACTGAAGTTTTGCGCTTTTAATGTGAATTCAAATGTATCGCCAACCTCTTTTAAAGCCACTTTCCCTTCATTCGTTGAAGCCTCCGTTACGATAACCGGAGATGATAATGCCGAATGAAGCTGCATGATGCCGGAACCTTGGCGGCGTGGAGAATAAGGGATATTCCATCCAAATGCACTGTTGACGGTTCCTTTATCAATGACTGGAGCCGCTGTATTCATCATCAGGTTCTTCGCAACGTTGACACGGTCAAAGCCGGTTACGCCAAATTCTGTATCCACTCTCTCAAGAACAAGTGCCGCACCACCGGAAACGTGAGGAGCTGCCATGGAAGTACCGCTCATCATACCGTACTGGTTATTCTCAAGAGTCGAGTAGATTTGTCCGCCTGGAGCTGTAATTTCAGGCTTGAAATCCAGGTTAGGCGTTAATCCCCATGAAGTGAAGGCGCTCATTTTGCCTGCTTCAGGGTTTGCTGACTTTGTTTTTTCTCCGTTAAAAGAAAGATTGACTGTCTGGCCATCCTGAATGGCAGCTTCCAGCTTGTCTCCATCTGTCTTCAGCATGAACAGCTGCGGTATGGTAATGGACGGATCGCTTGCCATGTTGACATAACCGTCAGCATTATTGTAGATAATGACGCCGACAGCTCCAGCCTTCTGGGCGTTAATCGCTTTATCGACAAATGCCAACTCCCCGCGCTGAATTAATGCGTATTTTCCAGCAACACCGGACAGCTCTTCAGGCTTGCCCAATCCGCCGTAGGCTACTTCAAATGTTTTCGTTTCAACATCATTCGGGTGAACATTTCCTGCTGACAAGAATGCAGCTTTTCCGGACTCTTCACCGAACTGGTAGTTGACTGCATCCAGATCCATGAAACTATTTTCAATAGATGCTACCTGCAGAGAATCATAGGATACACCAGGTGATCCGGAAACACCGATATCCGGATTTTCACTGCTTGGATTTGCAAAACCATTTCCAAAGTGAGCAGAGTTCCCCGCAGAGATAGACATTAAAATGCCGTTTTCTACTGCCCTGGCAATCGCTTTTTGTTCAGCTGACTCAGGGCTGACGAACCCAGCAGTAGAACCAAGACTCATGTTCAGTACGTCTGCACCAAGTACAATCGCATCATCAATCGCCTTTACATAAATATCACTGTATGTAGAAGGCATATTCGGATCATTTCCGAATACTTTAAGCGCAAGGATCTGGGCTTCAGGTGCTACCCCTTTAATGCCGCCGTTTTCCTCATCGCCATTCGCTCCGACAGTTCCGGCAACGTGCATTCCATGCATGGAAGCATCCGGGCCGATATCACGGATTGTGTCATTTTCATCCATATAGTTGTATCCATATGGTACTTTTTCAGAATAATATTTTCCAAGAAGGCCATTATCTTTTTTAAACTTGGAGATTTCCGCCTTCGTTAATTCCTTTTCTGATTCATCGGCTAAAACCATGTCACGGTGAGAAGGATCCATACCGGTATCAATGACACCGACTACCATGCCCTCACCTTTAAAGCCATAATCACGCCAAGCTTCCTGAGCCTGTACGAGCTCTTTACTGTAAAGCATATCCGGCTTTTCCTGCGGCTTTTCGTACTCGTTCACTACTTGTACTTCCGCCACTTCCGGCATTTCTTCTACAAGCTCAATGTCGCCATACATCATCTCAGCACTAAAGCCATTTACAATTGTAGTAAAGCTTTCGCGCTCAATCATCTTCACTTTATTCTTTTTAGCTCGATCCTTTACCTTCTGCTGTTCAGACAGCTTTTCATTCTTCAGCTTCTGCTTTGTTGCGTCTGGTAGTTCTTTATACTTCTTCTTTTGCTTTTGAGCATAAAGGACAGAAGGCTCTGTCTTCATCTCCACGATGACCCTGACAATATCAGTTTTCTTGTACTGCTTGTCCAGCTCACTTTTCTTTATTTCCTGGATGGTCTCGCGGTTTTCTTCTCCCTTGCTGTTCGGTGTTTTCTCAGGCACAACGGCTGCAGATACCGAACTGGAGAAGATTAGCATGAACATTAATAAGGCCACTGCTGATCTTTTAATCCTCATTCCCTACCTCCTAGTTATATTATTCAGAATTTTTTTAATACACTATAAAGGTACCAAAACCAAATTTTTCATATAAGGATCAAAAGACCTGATTAACAGATTACGGAACAGGAAATTAGATCTATTTTTCCCGAAAAATGCTGTAGAAAAATTTCATATTTTAACAGAATATGAGACTTAGCCGGGATAGAGAGACAGGTTCTTTGGCCTATAAAGGACATTGCTAAAAAAGGCATAAACCAGACAGCAGCAGATGGGCTGGTCTATTTGCAAGTTATAAGATTCTATTTGCAGAATCAGCCTCTCTATTTGCAGGTCCTATCCATCTATTAGCAGATTGATATTCAATTTGCCAAAAAAGCTTTCCTATTTGCAAATTAAGCGTTCTATTTGCAAATCCTCTCTGCCAATTTGCAAAATCCCCTACCCGCTCGCTGTATCCCCAAAAAGAAAACCCAGCTCCATCAAGGAAGCCGGGTTTCCCCATACTATTTTAAAGGGCACTGCTAAAAAAGGCAGACAGCAGCAGATGGCTGGTGGTCTATTTGCAAGTTATAAGATTCTATTTGCAGAATCAGCCTCTCTATTTGCAGGTCCTATCCATCTATTAGCAGATTGATATTCAAAATGCCAAAAAAGCTTTCCTATTTGCAAAATCCCCTACCCGCTCGCTGTATCCCCCAAAAAAAACCCGGCTCCACCAAGGAAGCCGGGTTTCCCCATACTATTTTAAAGGGCACTGCTAAAAAAGGCAGACAGCAGCAGATGGGCTGGTGGTCTATTTGCAAGTTTTAAGATTCTATTTGCAGAATCAGCCTTTCTATTTGCAAGTCCTCTTGATATCCTGTTTGCAAAAAAAGCTTTTCTATTTGCAGGATCAGCGTTCTATTTGCAAATCCTCTCTGCCTATTTGCAAAATCCCCTACCTCTGCAGATTCCTTTTACCAAAACACCCTTTAATTGGATATTTATGTTAACATATTACTTAGGTTCCCTAAGACGATCCAGAATCTCATGATTCAGCTTTATGATATATTCCTGCTCTTTCTTGATCTCATGCTGTCTAATAGCAATAAATAGGATTAAACACAAACAAAGAATAACGAAAACCAGCCAGAATACGTCCGCAGCAAAGTCCATCCAATAACCTCCAGTTAAGTATATGGCCCATTTTAACATACAGAAAACTTACATCTTAAAAAGAAAGCGGTGAAAATATTGAGTAAGAATAAAAGAATATTTCTAAGCCTGTTTGCCATCCTCATTTGCCTTGCTCTATTTGTGATTGGAATCTTATTTGCCGAAAAAATGCCTTTCCTTACCTTGCTGGGGATAGCCGGACTTTGCGGAATCTATTACGTTGTGTTCCGGCTTGTAAAGACATCAGCGGAGATCAAAAAATAGCATAAAGCATGATGAAAAGGAGATAGACATGAATACAAAATATAAAAATATCATAGCCACAAAAGAAGAATTTGCGTCTTTTCGGAAGGAAATCGGCCACCCAAGTGCACGTGCCGCCGGCAAAGTCATCACTTTCATCGATGAGCACTGCATTGATTTTATTTCCAAGTCGCCTTTTTTAACGATGTCCACTTCAAATGCAGCCGGGAAATGTGATGTTTCGCCAAGGGGGGATGCCCCCGGGTTTGTGACAGTTCTTGATGAGCAGCATCTATTTATTCCGGAGCGGCCGGGCAATCGAAGAATGGATACCGCTCATAATCTTATCGAAAACCCCAATATTGGTCTTCTTTTTCTTATACCAGGACTTGGCGAAACACTAAGAATTAATGGTAAAGCTTACATATGCCGTGACCCGGAGCTCTTAGAAATGAGTATAGCCAATGGCCGCACTCCGTTATTTGGCATTTTAGTAGAAGCAGAGGAATGCTTTATCCATTGTGCAAAAGCATTGATCCGATCGGGATTATGGAACGGGGAGTCATGGCCTGCGAAAGAAGCCCTTCCTTCCGCCCCTGCTATGCTGGCAGCCCATACAAACCTGCCGAACCAAACCGCCGAACAAGTGGAAAAGGATCTTCAGGAAAGTTATAAGAACAGATTGTATTAAGGCAGCCTCTATTAAAGAGAACCTGTCATGGCACCCAATTGCTGCTGCGACAAAGAAAAGACCTATCTGGTAACATAATGAACTCCGCAGCTTAATGAAGAATATAAAGCTAGTTTTATAGAAAAAGGAATTATATAATAGGAGAAAAATATTTTCATTGGAGAAACTCAAATGGGGCACGAATTATGGATGTACATCCTCATTCTCACTTTTTCAGGGGCACTGAGCTTATCGCTTTGTCTCTTTGCACACTTTAAACTAAGGAATGCACCGGGGGCCGGACCTTATAAGATCTTAACACTGCTGTCCGCGATCTTTACCTTTTCCTATGCATTCGAATTGTCGAGTTCCACTTTACCAGAAATTCAATTCTGGCTGGGCATTGAATATTTGTTCATGCCATTCATTCCTGTTTTCACTTTATTGATGTGTCTGGAATATGCCGGACACAAGCTGCGCAGGAGCCTGTATTTTTCCCTGTTCATCATCCCGATTTTGACCATCTTTATGCATCATACCAATAAACTCCATCATTTTTACTACTCAACAGTCAGGCTGAGAGAGGATACGCCATTTCCCGTGCTGGATCTGGAATATGGATTCTGGTTTTATGTGCACGCCATTTTTCTGTTCATGTGCCTGATGTTCAGTATCATCATCCTGCTACTGCGATTAAGAAAATCCTTCTGGCGATTCCGGGTTCAAATCCTGTTGATGACCGCCGGACTCTTTGTTCCGATTGTGGCCAATCATTATTATCTGAACGATCTGAGTCCCTACGGCATTGATTTAGGCCCTGTATCCATGATTATTTCCTTTATTCTGCATGGCATAGCGCTCTTCTCATTCCAGATGTTCAATCTCGCTCCAATAGCAAGGGACACGGTTTTTGAAAGCTTGAAGGAGGGTGTCATCGTTCTCAATCAGAACGGGGCAATCGTGGATTATAACCAGGCGATGCTGCCAGTTATGCCAGCTTTGAATGAATCTGTTATAGGCAAGCCTATTTATGATGTTCTGCATGGAAACAGCACGCTTAGACAAGTGATCTGCTCTGGAAGGAATGGGGATTATGTGTGGGAAAAAGAGGGTGCACAGGTTCATTTCCAGGTACAATTTTCACCTGTCTATTCCCTGAACAAAGACCCAATTGGACGAATTATCTCCCTGGCGGATGTAACGGAAAAAGTAAATATGCAGAAAACCCTTAAACGTTTGGCCAGCATTGACAGCTTAACCCAGATATATAATCGGGCCTATTTTCTAAGTGAAATGGAAAGCTCACTTAGCACCATATCTCCAGGTGCTGATGTTTCACTTATTATGTTTGATATTGACCACTTCAAACATGTCAATGATACATATGGCCACGAAGCTGGCGATCTCGTGCTGGTCCAGATTGCAAGCCTCGTGAAAAACAGCCTTCGAAAAAGGGACATCATCGGCAGATATGGCGGAGAAGAATTCATGATTTATTTGCCTGACACGCCTGCACAAGAAGCACACCTGCTGATCGAAGCGATCCGCCTGGACATTGCCGGGAGCCCAATTGTGGTGGATGACAAAACAATTTCAATCACCTCAAGCTTCGGCCTGTCACATTCCATAATCTCAGCGGATAATCTGGATGGTGTAGCCAAAATCCTTTTGAAACACGCCGACCTCGCGCTTTATGATGCAAAAAGGAATGGCAGAAACAATGTACAGCGCTACGGCGAAATACTCCATGCATGCCTCTGATATCGGGAAAGGAGCTAATGTTTTGTTTGTTAAAAAGAAAGCATCAGCTGGAAAGAAAAACGGCGTTTCCTATCTGAATGGCCAAATAAAGTTTCAGGGTGTTTCCTTAAACGTGCACAGCTATTTAACGGACGGGGTCTTAATCGACACCGGGGCACAGTCTCTCCATAAATTTTTTGAACCGTTCATTGATGAAGCAGACATGGATCAGATTGTGATCACCCATTTTCATGAAGACCATTCCGGCTGTGCAGCATATGTTGAAAAAACGAAGAGACTCCCTATCTATTTAAACAAAACCTCCATTCCTTCCTGTGAAAAGAGGGCTGATTACCCCTTATACAGAAAGCTTTTTTGGGGCAATAGGAAGCCGTTTCGCGCCCAGGCGATGCCGGATTCCTTTTCCTCCCGAAAAGCACTATGGGATGTCATCGACACTCCCGGCCATGCTTTCGATCATAAAGCCTTTTTAAACCGGGAAACCGGCCAGCTGTTTACGGGGGATTTATTTGTCAGTGAGAAGACCAAGGTGACTTTAGCAGAAGAAAGCATTCCGGAAATTATCCGCTCCCTTGAACGCGTTCTAACCTATGACTTTGAAGATGTATTCTGCAGCCACGCAGGCTTTGTAGAAAATGGACGCGCAGCCCTTCAGCGAAAACTGGACTATTTGCTGTCCATCCAGGAAGAAGTAACCTCACTGTATAAAGAAGGGAATTCCGCTGACGCGATCTGCCAGAAGCTGTTCCCGAAAAAATACCCGATCGTGAAATTTTCACGCGGCGAATGGGATTCCCGGCATATTGTCACATCAATATTGGAAGAATACAGCATACGGTAAGCAGACTCGCCATGAAGAGGGGTTTCTATATGATTCTCTGATTCTATCCTCTTTTCACTTTCCTGGAAAGGTCCGGAACAGTTCGAGTCCATCATCAAAAGGGAGCTTCCTGACAAGACATTCGCTCCCTTTTCTGCGTAAAAACTTTATTAAAATCATTACTACAACCCCTCAAACCTCACTTCATACAGGTATTTCAACTGTTTTTCCAGAACCCAGGCCGGAATACGCGGGAATAGTGCATCTCGAAGAGCTACAGAAACACCGTTATTCAGCTGGGCCACCCTTCCAATCCTGTTTGACATTCTGGTAATTTGACTGGTCCGCCCTGTTCGTTCGTGTTCATATCTTTCCAACGCCTTTTCAATTGTGGAACTTCTTTTTAAATGACCTGCGAGGATGATTGCATCTTCAATAGACTGTCCGGCCCCTTGCCCCAAATTGGGTGTCATGGCATGAGCCGAGTCACCGAGCAAAATAATGTTCCCAAATACAAAGCGGCTGATTGGAGGGAGATCATATATATCATGGTGAAGCAATGGGGTATCAGACGTTTGCGCCAGTATGCCGGGGATTGGCTCGTGGTAGCTTTCAAATATCTTGGTCAAGTTCGATACAGTAAAGGCTCTTAATTGAGAATCCTTTGCTTTAGCATTAACGCAGGCAAACCAATAGATCCGGTTGTCCGGCAAAGGTACGATACCGAAGCGTCCTCCGCGGCCCCAGGTTTCTATAAATATTTTTGGATCATAATCCCTCAAGTTCGGTCCAGCCTGCACAACCGCCCTCCAACAGGTGTATCCCGAATACCGTGGTTTTGCATTCGGCATCAGTGTTTCACGTATGGTAGAGTGAATGCCATCCGCGGCGATCAGCAAATCCCCTTCCTCCATTGAACCGTCTTCAAACCATACTCTCACTCCGGAGGCATTTTGTTCAAAATGCCTGCAAGTCTTTCCAGTATGGACAATTTGAGTCTGACCTAAAGCACTCATTAGCAGCTCCAGGAGCTTTCCTCGCTCAATCGCAACATTATCAAGTCCATACTTGCGGCTGATTAAAGCTGTGTCCGTCCGCTGCAGTATTTTCCCTGCAGGTGTTAAGATGCGAAGTTCATCCAATGCCTTTCCTTCCTGAACAACCTGATCTCCCACACCAAGCTGCTGCAATGCACGGACAGCATTTGCGCCGATTCCTAGCCCGGCACCTGCGAAACGCACTTCATGCTTACTTTCAAAAACCTTCACTTCCATCCCGATTTTGCGAAGGGCAATGGCAGTGCTAAGCCCTCCGATGCCTGCACCTATGATGATTGCTTTCATCGTATCACCGCTTTCAAGTACATATAATCCAACCATTAAATTAATCTACTATTTTATTTATTTCTTACCTTATTTAATTCTGGAATATGTTTATAAATATCCGATACTTTATCTACAACCTTTAACTTCACTGCATCTCCGCCATTTCCCGTCATAGCAGTATTTATAAATCCATATATTAATCTCAGCAATGTTTTAGCATCTGCTTCTGTAAGATGGTTAACAGCATCTATCGTATTCTCAAACTCATTACTATCAGTAGTTTCTTTCAATGTCATCCCTCCTCATAAATAATTGGATTTTAATATCCTTCTTAAACAAACCTGCCCCTTTTATCGAATAAGAAAAAGCAATGCTTATTTGTGCATTGCCTGCTTTCCTTCTGGACTGTTAAATAATACTTAACTCTAAATATTCGTCAGCTTCCTTAAACCCAAACTTTTTATATACAGGTCTTCCCATATCTGATGCACCAAGCCAGATTCTTGATATACCAGATAATTTGACCTCTTCAACTAATTTTGATAATAGATTTTTTGCAATGCCTTGACCTCGGTAATTTTCGTTAGTGTACATATTTGCAATATATGCCTTTTTCCCAGTTTTATTGGTATAGCTAGGTGGGAAATCATAAAAAATTACTGCACCACAAGCTATAATTCCTTCTCCATCTTCTACAAGCCATTGGATAAGCCTGCTCTCACTTAACTTTTCTCTAAAGAAAACTGATAGTTCCTTATCAATATCAATACTTGGTTCTAACCCCTCATCAACTAATTGTTTTTTTCTTAGCTCAACCATTTTTTCAATATCGTTCAGGTTTGCTCTGCGATATTTCAACATCTAATCACTCCTAACGATGTATTGTATTCTTCATTCTCATTAATAAAACCTTCTGAAACAAACCTGCCTGATTCAGCAGCTGATCTTTAATAAAGCACCCTATTAGCTGGTTAAGCTGAAGAAGATATTAGCTTTTCCCCAAAGAAAACCCATCAAACAACTGTCCTCCGAAGGGTTGCAAGACAGAATAAACTAATTGTATAACTTGATTTTTGTTACCAGTCTTATAAAAAATATCAAAAGCCTCTACAAAATGATTTGCGAACTCTTCATCATAACTTTTCAATGAACGAATTACCCATTTTGATGCACCAATCCATTGACGGTTTGTTCTCAAAATAAATTCGCTTAATAAATCTGCAAGTGTATTAGCTATAAATATTTCTTCTGCTCTAATAGAACAACCTATAAAATCATCCAGTGCATCCGTAATAAAATATCGCTTTGTATTTATAGTTTCTACTGACCATTCTTCTGGACCTTGATTTAATATATCCATAGCCTCTTTTTTTATGGAATCAATTATTCCAACATCTTTTAGGACAATTCCTTCTGAAACCATCCTTGGCATTGAAGGTCTCGCTCTTTCATAATCCATTTCAAAAAATTCCTTATAAGTGGTTAAGTTATGTACAAACACCTCAATTGCCCACCCATATGCTATTAAGGACTCTCTGTAGGATGAATTAAGGTTATTATCGAAAATAACAATATCAAGGTCAGAAGTTTCTGTTGCTTCACCTCGAACAACACTACCTGCTAAGAGAGCTCCTTGACAATTCGGAAAATGCTCATTAATAAATTGATGTGCTGCTTCGAAAGGGGTTAACTTATTTATTTTCCTCATTGAAGATAGACTTAAATAATGTGTTGAATTTGGATAAATATTTTCCCTTAAAAACCCAAAGGAAGTATAAAATTTGTCTCCTTGTTCTGTATCTGTATGAAGTACTAATACCTTAAAGAAGTGTTTAGCATCGTTAATGATTTGGGTTAACAAAAGTCTTCCAAGACCATTTCTTCGATAATCCTTAGAAACATAAAACCTTCTCAGCCGTCCAACTTTTTCATCATTGGAAAACGGATCTATATTAAGCCCTCCAATAGCAATCAGTACACCTTTTTTGTTAAATAAACCATATAAAGATTCCCCAGGCTTATTGAAGTTATTAGTGCCATTTTTATAATCATTAACTAATCTTTCAAGAAACCGAAAACCCTCATTTTTGCTTTCCTTAACTAAATGGGTTAAATCAATATTAACCAAACTTTTTAATTGCTTCACTTTAAACTCTTCCATATCTTCCTCCGAAAAAGCTCTCATAATATAATTCTCCCAAGAAAATCTTCCTATATTTATACTGCAGCCGGTTCTCAAAGACGCCTTTGTTCAATTGAACTTACTCTATATCGCTTCTATATTTTTCAGGTAATAACTCCATTACATTACACTTTACCAATTCACTATTATAAGAAATGATGACATCAGTTTCTTTGCCGTAATCACTAATCAACTCTCGACACATCCCACAAGGAGCAACCACCCAGCATTTCTCTATATCCTCGTGCGGGTGAGGATGGGCCACTGCTACTATCGTTTCAAATTCGTGTTCACCTTCAGATATAGACTTGCCAATAGCCATTGCTTCACCACATACGGTTATTCTTCCAACATTCGCTTCAACGTGCACTGCTGAATATACATTGCCAATTGTTGTTCTGACTGCTGCACCAATGTGATGCCGTCCATACCTATAATTCTTTTCAATCACTTTTTCTGCTTCTTTTATCAATTCATAGTCTTTATCTTCCAAAGGTCTTACTTTTAACAAAAAAGTTCTCCCCCTTCTTGATCTTGTTATATCTTGTTCTTCAACATAACTGCCCCGTTCGTTAAGTAAGGAAAAGCCGCCAATGGGTACCTGATTGTTAAAGCAATGCTTCCATTAGTAATGTCTCTTAATGTCCAATAGAATGCAGGATCTGTCTCATGTTCACAAGTTCCAATGCTATCATTACACTGGATAAGGCAATTACAGCTAAACAAATTACTTTTAGATTATAAAGTTTATCGTTCAATGAAAATCTCCCCATCTTCTAAAATAACTAACCTGCCCCGGTTGTAAAAAAAAAGAAAGAGGCGATGGCTAAATAATCGCCTCGTGTTAACACATAATCAGTGAAACATTCCGTATAGCGGACTTGTCCACCAAGATCTCAATACATATCCTTCTGAGTAAAATTCCAAAACGCCACAGCCAGGCAGCCTGCCGTCCAAACTCCAAGCACGGTCAGTGAAAATGGCAGAGACATCCCTTCAATCGGCGGAGCCTGGCCTTCCAGGTAGTTAATCAGATCAAAGTTCAGGTTCACTAGGTATTTGGAGCTGGTCCAGCTTGAGCCGATGGAAGACAGCAGGGTGCCAGCGATTAACACAGCCATCATGGCCCCAATTCCCGTCGCTGTATTTTTCACCAGGACGGAGATCATCAGGCTTATTGTTCCAACGACCGCTGTTACCACCCATGCAAGCCCTGCTGACATCAGCAGATATTCCCACATCGGCAGGGTATGAATGTACTCTGTTGAAAACTCACCGGAAGCAGAAGCTTGAAAGCCTGTTAAAATAGGGGCGGTCCAGCCGTCATATCCGAGAACGATCCCTGAAACCCCATAACAGACGATCACCGTAACCGCCATCAGCATGGAGGTATACAGCAGCACCGTCAGCCATTTGGCCATCAGGATTCTCCACCGCTTAACCGGCCGGGACAGTAAAGTTTTGATCGTGCCATCATTGTATTCCCCACTCACAATATCCGCCATGATAATGATAATGAACAGGGGCAGGACAAGTGTGACTCCCTGCGATAAAAAGATGCGGATAAACGTAGGGGCTCCAGGATAGTTCGGATTGATATCGTTGTCCAGATAATACTGCTTTTGCTTCAGATCAAATTCGAGGAACTGTCTGAATTCGTCCTGGATTCCGCTCGATGCCAGCCGATTTTGCCGGTCGACAATTTCCTGCTGAAGCTCCACCCGCCAGTCCAGAGTGCCCTGCTTTTCGATTTTCTCCTGTATCTCCCGGTATTGGGCGTATGTAAACATCGACACCAGAATAACTAATATAACACCGACAACCGCGAGGCGTTTTTTGGAAGCGATCTTCATCACTTCATTGCGGATCAGGCCGATCATATTCGGATTAGACAATATGATCGCCTCCTGTCAAACTGATAAATAGATCCTCCAAGGTCTGCACTTTCCTTTCGATCGTCCATACCTCAATGCCCGCTTTCATTAAGGCTTCATTCAGGTTTGAGGTTTTGCTTTCATCCATCAGCGTATGTATCGTATGGTCATCGTACAGTTCTGCCGCCTGGACATGCGGGGATTCCTGTAAAATAGCAAGCGCACGGAAAGAATCACTGACTCTCCAGTCCACACCGGAGGACAGTGCACCAACCAGATCGCTCACACTGCCAACCTTTACGATTTCTCCATGGCTCATAATAGCCACTCGATCTGCCAGCAACTCGATTTCACTTAAAATATGGCTGGATACGAGAACCGAAAGACCCGTTTCATCGACCAGATTTCTGATAAATTGGCGAAGATCCTTGATTCCCATCGGGTCCAGTCCATTCGTGGGTTCATCCAGTATCAGCACATCCGGCCGGCCCAACAATGCCTGTGCGATTCCAAGCCGCTGCCGCATCCCTAAAGAATAGGTCCGCACCTGATCATCAATTCGCGCAGTCAGATCGACCAGATCAATGACCTCCTGTATCCGTTCTTCATCTACATCTGCCAGCATCCGGGCAAACATCTGCAGGTTTTCGCGGCCGCTTAAATATTTATACAGCTCCGGATTTTCGACGATGGAACCAAGGCGCTGCATCGCCTGAACGAATTCCTTTCTCACATCGAATCCGCAGATGTGAATCTTTCCTGATGTTGGCTTAATGAGCCCGACAATCATCCTGATCGTAGTGGTTTTCCCGGCGCCATTCGGACCGAGGAATCCAAAGACTTCGCCTGGATAAATGTCAAATGATATATTATTAATAATCGTTTTCTTTCCAATGATTTTCGTTACATTTTCTAATTGTACTGTTGGTTTTACACTCATAGCTTCACCCCTGTTCTATTCTAACTAAATTTTCGAACATTAACTCTTTTGAATACTCCATTTGAGAAAAAAGTTGATACAATCAAATTAGAAGGAGAGGTCAAAACATGAAAAAATGGATGTGGCCGTTATTTTTAACCCTATCCCTTGCCCTGACAGTTCTGTTTGGATATGGACTTGCCAGTGCCTATATGGATGTTACCAGCCCGCCCCGAGGAAAAATTTTAGAGAAAACAGAAGATAAACCTGCCACACCTGGCGATGCCTATTTCGCCCTTGGAGATTCATTAACAAGGGGTGTCGGTTCCTCAAAAGGAGAAGGTTTTGTCTCCTTGGCTGGAAATGAACTGAAAGAAAAGAAGATGGTTGATCGCTTTCAAAACCTTGGGGTGCGCGGTGCCAGAATTGAGGATTTGCTGACACAGCTGGAACAAAAGGAAGTCAGGAGGGCCCTTAAAGAAGCCAAAATAATCTCCATCACCATTGGTGGCAACAACCTTTTTAACAGCGGGGAGATCCTGGAGAAATATTCAGAGGAAACCGCATTGGGCATCGTGAACACCGAAATTCCGAATCTGGAGAAGACATTCAAAAGCATTCGCGAAACCAATCCGAATGCCGTCATCGTTTACATGGGCCTTTATAATCCTTTCAAGCAATCGCCCAATGGGGATTCATTTGATTCCGTCATCCAAAAATGGAATGAATCTGCCCGGACATTAGGCTTGAAATACAGAGTTCAAATAGCAGATACTTTCAATCTGGTCACAGATGCCAAACGCGATCTTTCCAGTGACATCTTCCATCCAAATGATGCCACTTATCAGGAGATGGCTGAAAGCCTGTCACTTGTCATTGAAAAAAATATCGTTGAATAACCAAAAGGTGAATCTGCAGCAGATTGTGCGGATTCACCCTTTACTTCTAAATTAATAGTAGAAGAGTACACCAGATCCCGGAAAGCTCCAGCGCCTAAAACACTTGCCGCAGCTCAATCTCGCCTTCCCCATGTCCTTGCGGGTCCGGCATCCGCATGGCCCACTCGATTGCTTCTTCCCTCGAATTCACATCAATCAGAATGAACCCGGCAGTCAGTTCTTTCGATTCTGTAAATGGGCCTTCCGTAACCACAGGCCTTTCCCCTGGTCTCGGATAGGAAATCCGAATTCCGTTTGAACTTGGATGAAGTCCTTTAGCCATAACCCGCACGCCCGCCTTAACTAATTCTTCATTGTACTTCGTCATGGCTTCCATGAGCTCAGGGCTTGGGAGCTTTCCGGCTTCGGAATTCTTTGAGGCTTTGACAATCAGCATAAACAGCATAACTATTTCCTCCTGTTCAGAGGCAAATCCCCTGATTGACCTCTTTTTTAAAACGAACCGTCAACTTCAATATCCGCACATTGCTAAATCTAAAAATGTGAGTTCTTTGCTATAAATCTATTCTTCACAAATCTCTAATATCCGGTTTATTGGATTGTACCCGGTTGATATTCAGAACCTTTGGATCTGTTGCATCTGTATTGTCTATTTTACAGATAATGCACCATCTGCCTTTTACTTTTGAAGTTAACGGAACTTCTATATCATCTCCGTTGCCGGTTTTGACGAGGACGCGGCCATCGTATCTGGCAAAGTTCTCCCCTTTGGAGATGAAGCCGAGAAACCGGAAGATATTCGTGGCAATGATGACTGAGTCCAAATCCTTCAGTGTTTTGATTGTCAGGTTTTCAGCATTGTTTCCAGACGTGTTCCCGACACCGGAGTCTCGATCAAGCTTAATAAATGGAGAGGCATGGAACCCGCCCTTATTGCCAAAGAAAATATGTCCAAACTGCCCTGTTTTGGTTTTATAAAAAGCGTGCAGATCCAAATCTACACCCTTTGTCCATTTGAGCCTGACTTTAACATTTTCAATTTTGGCAGCCTTTCTGAGTGAAACCCCTTCTCCGGGCTTATCCAATGTGATTTTTCCAAGCTTAATCGGCTGCTGCTGAGCAGCTGGCTCGGGCACAATAGGCGGTTCGGGTTTTACTGCAGTCTCTTGTAAAATAGGACTTTCTATTTCAAGCGCAGGTGCCGCCTCAAAAGCGCCGCTCTCCTGCTCTTCTTCCACTTCAATGCCAAAATGATTGCATAGTGCAGCAAGTCCGCCGGAAAAACCGCCGGTATTGGCTGAAAACTTCCAATCTCCATTTCTATTATATAATTCACCCAATACTAAAGTGTTTTCAATTGTAAAAGACCCCAGCTTATATGTAAGCAGTTCTTCCCCTGTTGCTGCATTGCTGAATAAAATAGAAGCATTGTTCATTTCTGAGAAAGTCTGATTTTTTTTATCACCTTCATAGATGGTCAGTGTAAAAACAAGCTTTTCGATAGAAGATGTTATTAAAGGCAAATTAATGTGAAATAATTCTGAGCTTCTCCCCGTCTCGGCCACCACAGAATGCTGTACAGATTGATCTGTTGAAACACTATTCCCATAAAAAATCATGGAGGAATCATCTGGGCAATGTCCATTTTGATCAGCCATGAATACAGCTGCATCTATATCATAAGAATCAGGACTTTCCCAGCTGATCCGGATAGCAAGCTGCGATAAGTCTGGCCTTGTTTTTGTTATATCAATACGGGACCCTTTTTGAATGTCGGCTGTCATATTTTCTGCTCCTTTATTACCTGTTTACTGATATGATAGCTCATTCGACCAATAATTTCCATATTAAACAAGGTATTAAGCGGATTTGCTTGATCCCCTGCCGTTACATGGTTTGTCATCATTTAACTCCCTTTCTTTTTGCCTCTCACTTCCCTACTGATCTCCCTTTTCCACCAGCTTGATTTCATCAATTCTCCACTTTTCCTCTCTGTCAAATCGTCCTGGCGCCATAACCATAACAAATTGATAATCCTGTTTAATATCCTCTGCCGTATGATAGGTAAGGAAAATTTTATCATTTTCAATTCTGAACGCTTTAAGGTCAAGGACAGCATTTGGCACCCATTCAAATCCTTTTTCAAAGAAGAATCCGCAAGGACAGTTTCCTTCACTATCAATTGTGTAGGATCCCGCCCCGTCTTTTTGGGCAATAAACCTGTTCGCCCCCTCAAAGGTTTGTACGGCCTTGTAGGTGTCAACCTCCCTTACAGCAGCAGCAAATTCCTTATATTCTAAAGTTGACCGCAAAGATTCAATTTTCTTCTCCAATTCCGAAAGACTTTCTTCTAAATCCTTATTTTCCTTTCTTGCCTCATCCAGCATTTTAGATTCAGTTTCATATTCATTTTTGAAACTCGCTGCTTCTTCAGCTAGCCGATCCTTTTCCGTCCGCAGTTCCTCAGCCTCATTTGAATTAGTTAAGCCATCCATGATAGCCAAAACGGCAATGATCAATAGAATAAGAAAAGCATATGTTTTATAGTTTTTTATCATAACTTCCCCTCCCATCCCAGCCTGAAGTTCCACCAGCTGTGCTGCCCATAACATGCAAAAGAAGCCATTCCGATCGGAACCGCTTTTCTACCATTTATTATTCCACTTATTCCTGTTATTTTGATATTCGCCCCTGAAAATATAATCGGCACTTTTATCTGTGCTCCATTGGGCCAAAAACGTGGAAATTGTCATAAATATCCCGCCAACAAGAAAACCGGCCATATAATAGCCCATAAAAAATAAAACAAAGGAACCTACAAGCGTTAGAATCATGACCGTAAGCAGCCAATTTATAACTTGCTCTTTTGTTTCATGCTTCATCTTATCCCGCCTTATCGGAAAGTAGAGTTATATTTATTTTCTAAATATTACCTCTATTTTAACATAATTTCCCTTTCGGGCAGCATAAAAAATAACCTTGACCTCTTCGATCAAAGTTATCAGGTTCTTACTCAAACTTCCCGGCACATTCCCGAATCGCTTCACCTTCAAGCGTAAAAATGCCGCTTCTTGGCGGTTTCACAAATTTGATCATGGCTTGAGCCAATATTTCTGTCGGCAGCGGTTCCTGAGAACGAAGCAGTCCGAATTGATTAAAAAACTGTACGGCTTTCATTCCGGCAACCTCCATGGTTCTATCACTATTTTTTCGTACCAGCACAGGCGGCTTAAAGATTGTCACGCCAGGAAACCCTAAATCCTTTACTGATTCTTCCAGCTGCCCCTTCAACCTTGGATAAAATAAGGGAGAATTAGGCGACGAGCCCCCTGAAGATACCAAAACATAATGACTGACATGGTTTTCTCTGGCTATTTTGGCAAACTGGTATTGGTAGTCGTAATCGATTTTCCATTGCGCTTCTTTACTTCCCGCAGCTTTTAAGGTCGTTCCCAAACAAGAAAACAAGACATCGCCTTTCACTGAATCCTTCCATTGTTCAAATTGATCAAAGTCAATCACATGAACCTTTAATTTCTCATGCTGGATAGGAAGATCCCGCCTGACAAAAACATCTATCTGATGAAAGTACTCTTCTTCCAGCAGCAAATCCAGCAAGTCCTTGCCTGTTGCTCCCGTTGCTCCTATTATTAATACGTGCATTTTCTTCTCCTTATATTCTGGATAGTTTCTTTTATTATATATCACGTTCTTTTAAAAAGAGGGCATAGAAGACTTATTTGTCATTATCTAAGTCACGATCAAGAAAGGAATCCTTATCCTTTTTAATCCCGTATTTATTTTCAAGAAACTGACCAGCAACAGACTTGTTAATGCCATCCCTGACTGCTGCAGAAATGACGATATACAGAATAAATAGCCCAATAACCCAAAGAAGGATAGAAAATAATAAGGAACCGAAACCCACCTGTAATTCCTCCAAACTTTTAAGTATGTATGTACTACTAGTTATTTGACTTCCTTGCTCGATTAACCTGCCCCTATACGTTAAAAAGAATAAAAATAGCGGCTGATCACAGATCATTCTGTCCCCTATTCGAACCTGTTTGGCCGCTTGTTTCCATCAGTCTTTGTCCTAAAGCCTCAACATTTTTTTTAAAACTCGTTTACACGAATGGTTAACAAAACGCCTGTTTAAAATAAATGTATTCCCAATTTTTATCCCCCAGAACGAAATGAGCATCTTAGACATCCCGCCCTTAAAAAGTTTGATTGGGATATACCTGAATAAAAGCTTGTTTAAAGGGTAATATAACTCTATAAAACTTTTACGAGGTGATGGAAATGTCTAATATGATCAATCAAGAAGAAATAGAAACACTGCGAGAGTTAATCAAAGACATTGACACGGCCATGCTGACCACGGTTACGGAGGAAGGACTTGTGTCCCGTCCAATGAAAACACAAGAAGTAGAATTTGATGGTGACTTATGGTTTTTCACGAAAAAAGAGACTGCAAAGTATGAGGAAATTCTTCATGATCAAGATGTTAATGTGGCTTATGCAGGCAAATCCTATGTTTCCGTCCGCGGAAGAGCGGAAATCGTTGAGGATTTAGAAAAGAAAAAAGAATTGTGGAGCAAGGCATATGAAGAAATTATGCAGACATCTTATGATGATCCTAACGTTGTCCTTATAAAGGTAAAAGCGGAAGCAGCCGAATATTGGGAGACTGGCAATTTCACGAAAAAAGCAGCTTTTCTCTTTAAACGCATGACAGGGCAAAACTCTAAATCGACAGATATTAACGAAACAGTAGAAATGAATAAATAAAGCAGAAATGGATTGTCTGAATGACAATCCATTTTTGTTTGGTCAGATGAGGTCATTTGGACGAATTATGACCACTCCGCTTTATTGCGAGAGTAGTATTTTCTCCACAAATGAACAACACAGCACATCACCAGTATGGATTGAATGGCCCATACACTATGAGGTAATGAAATGACATCTGCAAGCAGTGGCGCACCTCCAAATCCTGCTAAAAATCCGCCTCTTACTGCAAGCGTGTTAAGACCAAACAAGCGGCCGCGAACACGTTCGTCACTGCGCTGAAGAAGCGTATAGTGACACACCTGCACCATTGCTTCTGCAGCCCCTGCAAGCAATAGGATAAGAAACGTGACGGGCGCAAGCTCATACATGAATGCGATCGATACGAACACTGCAAACAAAAGCAGACTGACAATATAGCGTTTCTCGTTTACAAACTGTTTCTTTAGAATCAATGAACATAGAAATGAGCCTGCTGCGACAGTTGACCACATCAAACCATTATATAAGTCCCCATGTTCCTTGACAGAAGCCAAAAGCGGAAGAGCATATTGATAAGAAGCAGCTGCAAGCGGGTAAACAAATCCAATCGCCAGTAAAAATCGATAAATCCCTGATTGCAAGACGTGACTGACAGTAAGCTTCGGCTGATCGGTCTGCATCGGGTTCGTTTGTTCCTTCCAGTGAACCTTTAACAAAATCAAAGCGGACCCAAGATAGATCGCACTGTCAAACATTATTAAATATTTATAGGAAGAAAAAGCTGAAATTAAGCCTCCAGCGGCAAAGCCAATGATACTCATTATTGCTCCAAGGCGAACCAGAAGCGTATTAATTTCTGATATGTGCTCTTCCCCAAACATCGATGGGATCGATGACCGAAAACTGACATCAAAAAATGTATATGTGATGCCAAGAAAAAAAGCAATCCCCACAATAAACACTGGATGTTCAATGAAAATCAAACTGGACAGAGCGAATCCGCTTGCAAGTTCTGAAAGTATCATCGTTCGGCGCCTTGAATAACGGTCGGCCACAACACCCGCCAGGTAACTGACCAAAATTCCGCCAATTTGTCTGCCTAAATAAAAGAGCATCAAATACAATTCAGGATGTTCACTTATTAACAATGCGCTCGTCAAACCGATGAATTGCATGCGTGAACTAAAATCAGAAAATGCTTTCGCATATAAATAATAGATTGGTTTCATGATCGCAGCCTCCAAAAAGTACGGCGGCTAAAAGAAGTGTACGTCCCCCTTATTAAGGGCGTACACTGATGATTGTATGCATAATCATACCTCCTAAAAAAGTCATAAATCAAAAAAAGAGCGGAAGGGACGCGCTTCCATTGCCCGCCTGAAATTCCCTTTTATTATAGGGTGAATTTACTGAAAAGTATAGACAATCATGCACCTTGTCCCAGCCCATTTTGGTTTCTTTTACCTTAGGAATCAGGAGCCGAGTTTTCCGTTTCATCATCCGCACTTCCATTTTTAAGGATCTCATTAATTTCGCCAACATCCCCTTTGGCATTAATGATTTCAAATATCTGATTCAGTCCATCACTAGTTTCCTGATCTTTGTCTTTCATTAGAATCCCTCCTGTACTGTTCATTAATAAATAGGTTTTTCCAACTGCCCCTCTTATATCCAGAGCCGACACGTTTTTTTTAACACACAACCAGAATATATAGAAGCAGCTCCCAGACTTTCCCGCATTGAAAAGGCGATGCTAAAAAAAGCATCGCCCCCACTTTTAAATATTCTCGGAAATAAGATATTTCTCTTTGAAGGCTGGACTTAATTCACTCCACACATCAAATTTATTGCCGTCTAAATCATAAAAGACAAAATTCCTTCCAGAGTGTCCTCGGTCTTCGATCTCTCCAACTTTAATTCCACTTTGCTTAAAGTCTTTATGTATGGCTTCTAAGGCACTTAATCCATTAACTTCAAATGTAAGTGAAAATCGCTCATTGCCGTAAATATCAAAGAAATTGGCGCTTTGATCCTCCTTAGATTTCACAAGAAAAATACTCTGATTGGCAAAATTTAAAATTGCTTTGTCCCCATCTTTGTAGCTTAACTCTGCTCCTAATTTATTTACATACCACTCAGAGGAAAGCTCTACATTTGTTACTGGTATATAGGTTGTACCTACTCGTAATAATTTCTCGCTCATTTTCGTCATCTCCTCATATATTATTTGCAATAAATGCGATTGGAGCACCCAGATTCATTCATTTCTCGCCCTGCAATTTCTGTTTAAAATCCGTCCTGGCACGCCTTATATCAAAAAAACCGATTGCTCCACAAAGCAAAACACCTAAGCCCAAAACACCTGTAAGAATCCAATTCTTACCCCAGCTGCTGATTAAACTTAATAAACAACTAAATGCGATAACAATTGCTCCATATTTCGCACGCCATTTATCCAATATTGAATGGTTTTTATTACTCAAAATCACTCAACTCCATTTGGGAACTGCTTGCCCTGTACTGTTTGCTAAGCAGCAAGCATTTTAATATGAACCTTAGAGCAATGAATCAAGAAACCCTATAAAGAAGACTGACAGGATAAAAACGGGTATGGAGATAAATATTTTATTTCTCAGTCTAATAGCGTCGAACTGTCTATATAACTTGCTTATAACGATAAAAATAATGATAAGGACAGGCACACTGATACATATGGCTATAAAATCAACCCTGGTAAATGGCCTGCTGATATACTGATCAAAACGGATGTTTAATACAAAAAGTGCTGAAAATAAAAAGAATTGGCAAAGACAAAATTTAATATATTGCATGGATGATTCTCCTATTTTGCATGACTGCCTCTGTTCTTATGAGTTCATTCCTGTCCACTTAAAGTATCAATTGTATCCCAGCCGTAAACAAGTTCATTAAGTTTCTTTCCTGCAATCTCAACTTCAATCTTATCAATGACCTTACCGCCCATGGCCTCATAAAATAGCGTGGAATTATTATCCGCTAAAACAAAAACGAGCATGGTGTTCATCCCTGATTTCCCCAATTCCTTAGTTACAGATTGAACAAGAGCCTTACCTATTCCTTGCCCTTGAAATTCTTTCAAAATATAGATGGAAGTGAGTTCTCCCTGGAATTCTTTGTACTCCCCACTTCTTTCCTTGCCGCCAGATGAAAAACCAACAATCTGTCCTTCATCATTTTCTGCCACAAAGACAATCCCCTTTGGAATAATATGAATCCATAACTCTTCACGGCTTTGATATGATAAATTCTCTAAGAATTCTTCTGGGATATATTTTTGTATGTAGTTCTCCAGCTGTCAACGTGTACCTTAGCAATTCCGCCTGCATCTGATAATTTAGCTGCCCTAATCTTCATTTAACACCCCTTTTCCGTTGTACAATAAAAACAATGAGTATGACATAGGATTACAGCAAATCATTATTAGCATTACACCTTAACCTGCCGGCGGAATAACCTCTGAAATAAGCAGAATAAACAGCACTAATCCAATGGAGAAAAAAATGATGGAGGATGTGAAGACAGGTCCTCTCCTAAACACAAACGCTTCCCTTTTTTGTATGAAACCTGTTTGAGCGCTCGCCTGTGAAGAACTGAAATCAGAAATGACTCCCCCGCTGCTTGAAAAGTAAAAGCTAAGACCAGCAAAAGCCATTCCAGTAAAAAACATGACCTCAATGAACCTTACAGAGAATGTGGAAGCAACGAAAAGCGTTACACCCACTTCAGCCAAAAAAGCCAGAAGCAAAATAATAAAATATTTAGCCCGTATGATTTTTCCCTCCTTTACATTTAGTTTCTAACATATAGTTTAACATATTTTTACAAAAATTACTCTATTCTGAAAAAAGAGAACAAGCGGGCAATACACCAAATTTTGAATGGCACATCCTGTGATTAAACTTTACCTTGCCGAATGGAATTGCCTCCTTTAATCTAGTAGTAAATAAAATTGCCAGAGGTGGCCAAAGTGTCGAAACTTTTTAAATTAAAACGGCCGGGGCTTTTCGGGCAAATGGTTCTGCTTGTTCTTACTGTACTAATACTTTGCATACTGTTAATAATTATTTCTTTTTCCTCCATCATTGATCAAATGATTGAGAGAACCACTGGACAGCAGGCACTGACCGTTGCCGAATTGGTCGCTGAAAACAATTCCATTATCGATGCGTTTGATGCAGAACATCCGGCACAGCTTATACAGCCGATTGCCGAGAAACTTAGAGAGCGGACAGGTGCAGATTATATTGTAATAGCGAACGAGGATGGCATCCGTTATTCTCATCCTTACCCGGATCAAATAGGGAAAGAGACAGAAACAAGCAACAAAGCTCCGCTCTCTGGAGATTCTGTTATTTTCATAGGAAATGGCGTCTTAGGAGAAGCAGTTAAAGCGAAAACACCCATTTATGATGAGGCAGGTACTATTATCGGTGTTTCTTCCGTTGGCTTCTTAACGAATGAAGTAGAAAGTAGAATCTTTGTTTATCAGCTGCGGGTAGCAGCATTCGGCGGACTTGCCCTTCTGATTGGCATACCAGGCGCTTTTTATATTGCCAGACGAGTCAAAAGGCTAATATTTAATTTAGAGCCCGAGGAGATTTCCCATGCCTTTTCTGAAAAACAGGCTATTCTGGAGTCGATTGGGGACGCCACTCTTGCCATTAGCCCTGCGCTCCAAATTTTATCAGCCAATAAAAAAGCGCGTGATATTCTGGGGGATCATGCAGAAGGTACACTGACAGAGCCTCACTTGAAAGCGCTTATCAGAACGGCATTACAGAATCCGAACCGATTAATCCAGGAACAAGCGCTCATCAAGAACTCGATATATATTGTAGACATTTCGCCCATCTTAGCTGAAGAAACGGAAATATCAGGTATAGTGCTGACTATCCGCCCCTTCTCTGAAGTAGAAGATCTGGCGAATGAACTTATTGAGATCCGGCAGCACGCGAACCATATTCGGGCACAGACCCATGAATATTTAAATAAATTGAATACATTAAACGGGCTCCTGCTACTGGAGCGTTACGAAGAGGCTAAGGCATTTATGAAGATGGAGGTGCAGGAACTGCAGCAGACTGTCACCTTTTTAATGTCCACCATTAAAGATCCTTTAATTGTTGCCGTTCTTCTTGGGAAAGTGAACCGGGCCAAAGAAATGAAAGTCTCGATCACCTTTGATGAAAACAGCCAATGGC
This sequence comes from Bacillus sp. 22-7, assembly GCF_010628845.1. Lineage (NCBI taxonomy): Bacteria > Bacillati > Bacillota > Bacilli > Caryophanales > Bacillaceae > Bacillus > Bacillus sp. 22-7. Next base: position 96,689 of record NZ_NJQY01000034.1, read on the forward strand.
TGGACTTCCCTGATACCATTCAAAGTGAACATGTCGTTACTGTAATTGGCAATTTGATTGATAATGCTCTTGAAGCATCTTCTGAATGGAAAGGAAAGAACGCCGCTGTCCACTTGTCCTTTACAGACTATGGAGACGAGCTTGTTATGGATATTGAAGACAATGGCAAAGGCATGACCTCCGAAGAAGAAGCCTACTTTTTCACCGAAGGAGCCACAACTAAAAACCACCCGCAGCATGGCCTGGGCCTGACAATCATGCAGCATGCGCTAAGCCAGCTTGGCGGGGAATGGTACCGTACAAACCGGTTAGAAGGAACATGTATGACCATCGCCATTCCAAAAAACAATCCTGAACACACAACCGCGGAGGAGAGAGAAAATCATGACTAACCCATCAATTGGGGTGCTTATCGTTGAGGATGACCCTGTCGCTTCGTCTGTATATGAACAGCTTATCCAAAAAAGGCAGGATTTCACTGTCATAGGGAAAGCACAAACAGCTTCTGAAACGATTCAATTGCTAAACGTGATTACACCTGACTTGATCTTGCTCGATGTTCACCTGCCGGACGCCAATGGCATTGATTTGCTGTTTCAGATCAAACACAACCATCGCCATATCGATATCATCATGATAACAGCTTCAAATGATGCTAAAACCGTAAGAGATGCTATGCGCGGGGGAGCATATAGCTATCTGCTTAAGCCTATAATGGTTGAAAGCTTTTTTTCAACTTTTGAAGAATACAGCCAAACAAGACACACCTGGCAAGCCAATGCTCATATTAAACAAGATCAAATACAGCGGCTCTTTCAAAAAAGTCCCCCTGCTGCGGAGACAAAGCACGAGGCTGAAGCTTTGCCAAAAGGCATCGACAAACATACACTGAGAAAAGTTACACAAGCAATGGAAGCAGCATCCACAAGCCTGAATGCTGAAGAAGTAGGAATGCAAATTGGCGCAAGCCACTCCACGGCAAGGCGCTATTTAGAGTACCTGGTTTCTATTGACCTTGTGGAAGTGGATATAGTCTATGGCAGTGTAGGCCGCCCCGAACGCCGATACAAACAACTCTAGCAAGCCCAACTATAAAGGGCTTGCTTTTTTTCTAAAAACAGAACTCCTGCCTCCCATATCCCCGCTTTAAGGATCACCGGTAACCCCGTAAGTCTTCACTCTAGTTTCATAAAAAATATGAAAATTATGAAATTATTATGTTTTATTCAACTTAAACAACTAATCTAGCCTTTGAGGAGCACCCCTGATAAAGTGAGTCAAAAGGAAGCGCTTACAAATAATTAGGAGGGGTTTTATGCTCGCATTGCTGGGATATTGTATGGTTGCTGTTTTTATGGCTTTAATTATGACGAAACGAATGTCTGCCCTACTGGCATTAATTATTGTGCCGATCATATTTGCTTTAATTGGCGGGTTCTATACTGGGATTGGAGATATGATGCTTGAAGGGATTAAGCAGGTTGCTCCTACAGGCGTGATGCTTGTATTTGCTATCCTCTATTTCGGAATTATGATTGATGCTGGCTTGTTTGAACCAATTGTGAATACGATTTTGCGGATTGTTAAGGGGGACCCGCTAAAGATTGCCCTTGGAACTGTTGCTCTCGCGTCGCTGGTCGCTCTGGACGGAGATGGAACAACAACGTTCATTATTACTGTTACAGCCATGCTGCCTCTATATAAAAAGCTGAATATGAATTTATATATGCTGGCAACGCTCGCCCTTCTCTCCATCGGCGTTATGAACATGACACCCTGGGGCGGACCGACGGCCAGAGTCATCAGCTCATTGCAGCTTACAACCGAGGAAGTATTCCTTCCGCTTATTCCAGTAATGGCAGCCGGAATTCTTTTTGCTTTCCTTGCTGCCTGGTACTTTGGCATTAAGGAACGGAAACGAATCGGAATCCGCCAAATGGATGATTCAGCTATCAGGGAGCTGCAGGCTGCAGAGGAACAGGTAGCTGCCGCTGCCAGCAGAGAATCGTTTACGGAGCTGCAGCGTCCAAAGCTAATTTGGGTAAATGCAGGACTGACCATTGCCCTTCTGGTTGCCTTAATCGCCGGATTGCTGCCGCTCCCTGTACTCTTTATGCTAGGCTTTGCGATTGCTGCGATGATTAATTACCCAGACCTGGTACAGCAAAAAGAACGTGTTGCCTCGCATGCTGGAAATGTACTGGCAGTTGTCGCCTTAGTCTTTGCTTCTGGTATTTTCACAGGAATCATGAACGGAACTGAAATGGTGGATGCAATGGCGACAGCGCTTGTTCAAGTCATTCCGGAACAACTAGGATCACAGCTGCCATTAATTACAGCGATCACAAGCATGCCATTTACGTATTTCATGGCGAACGACCCCTATTATTATGGAATTATCCCGATCATAGGGGAAACGGCTGCGAGCTACAATATTCCTATGGCTGAAATTGCCCGTGCATCAGTGCTCGGCCAGCCTGCTCACGTGCTAAGCCCGCTCTATGCCGCAGGGTACCTGCTAGTCGGAATGATCGGCATTGACTATGGCCAAAATCAGCGCTTTGCATTAAAATGGGCGGTTGCCTCTTCACTATTTATGATTATTGCTGCCATTGCATTTGGCGTTATTTCGATTTAATATGAATACTGCTGTTTTTCACCTCGCAGCTGATCCTATGCTATAATTTGAAGGGTAGAATAAACATAGAGGTGACAACCCTTGGCCATACATGTCGTACTATATCAGCCGGATATTCCGGCCAACACCGGAAATATTGCCCTGACTTGTGCTGGAACAGATACAGCTCTGCATTTAATCCGGCCGCTTGGCTTTTCAACAGAGCCGGAAATGATCAAACGGGCAGGCTTTGATTTCTGGGACTCTGTGAACATATCGTATTATGATTCCATGGATGAATTTTTCTCTAAAAACCAGGGCGAGTTTTACTATATTGAAACCTTTGGTGAACAGGCTCATTCATCCTTTGATTTCAGTGATGTCTCAAAGGAGCACTATTTTATGTTTGGAAAAGAAACCACAGGCTTGCCAAAAGACTTGCTTGAAGAAAATAAAGATCACTTCTTAAGAATCCCTATGAATGGCAATGTCCGATCACTCAACCTTTCGAGCACAGCTGCGATATTGGTATACGAGGCATTGCGCCAGCAGGGATTCCCGAATATGAGATAAACCATCTTCTGCGCTGGAAGATGGTTTATCTTTGCCCTCTTATAAATGAAATTAAATTATTTATCTGTTTTAGAAAGACTGCCTGTCTTTCTTATTCCTGGCAATAAGAACAGCTAAAAATATAAACCTGACCCTATTAAATTCCTTATGATGTTTCTTGCCTTACCAAACTCATCAATGGTAAAACCAATCAAAAAACTACCCAAAAGTGCAATAAGAAAAAGCTGCCGCATTGACAGCCCAGGATCCCGCTATTGCCCTCTAACACCTTCAGATCAGTCACTTTTCCGGTTTCAGAATGGTTCTTTGCAGGGGAACGCCTCCCATTGAAACATTGCGTTCTATGAAAATATAGGTCTGGCCATCAATAATGAATTTCCGATTCCCTATATAACTGACCTCTCTTCCTTGATTTACAAGTTCACTTTGGATTGCTTCAACATACTCTTTAAAGTCAACATACCTCTCATCCAGATCAATGGTGATATGATTTTTTCTATATCCCATTAACCAATTAAAACCAAATAGGCATAAACCGAGTATGGCCAAAAATAGTATGATTTCCATATTGAGGTTTCACCTCCCTGTAAATCTTATTTTCCCGCCTATACCTAATGTATGATTTAGTGATTGTTACGTTTCATTTAAACAAGGATCCTCAAGTTTATGTGACACCAAAAAAGAAATAAGCTTCTCATCTCTTTCACTTGCTAATTTACCTATCCAGATTAAATGTCCCCAAGAATCAATTATACTGATTTCAGAGTGCGGAATATTTTTGTGAGCGTGATAAGGATGTTCCAGTGAGATAAAACCGTCATTTTTACTATGAAGGATCAAAACAGGACTGGAAATGGATCTTAAATCTTGGCCGGTTAATTCCTTGGCTTGTTTAAGGTCAATAAGGAAACCACTGCCCGAACGCTGACGGTTATTCATCTTTTTGAATTCCGCAACATCATCGTCGCCAATTCTTTGTTTAATGTCCTCTTTTGAGAGGGAACTAAACTGCGACGACATCATGTTGAACATTAGCTTTGAAAAGGAATTACTGAAAAAACCAAGCATCTTCCATGTGAACTTTTCAACAGATGGCCGAAAGATAATGTGGGCTGCCTTATATTCCAAATCCTTCGGTGTCAGCCATTCCTTTGAAACCGCACTCTCTAAGGTAAGGCGTTTGACTCTTTGCGGAAATAAAGAGGCAAATCGGATTCCGGTTGGACCGCCAGCCGATATAGCCAGGACATGTACCTGTTCAATTTGAAGATGGTCTAACAATTTTGAGTAATATTCACAAGCAGCAGTTAAACTTTCTCCTATCGCTTCTGAAGTCTTTCCATATCCTGCTCTCGATGGTGTAATGATAGAATATCCACTTTCTGCTAAACCTTTATAGCCAAATTCTTCGCGGCAATTTGAGTGTCCTCCATGAAATACAAAAATTGGTTCACCTTTCCCAAAAACAGAATACTCGATGGCCACATCGTCTACGGAAAATAATTCAACTCTTCTTTCCACACTTCCATCTCCCTGCTCACTTATCTCTCTATATTAATACTAACATAATATTCCAGACACTAAAAAACAGAGGGATATTTGAGTTCCTCTGTTTTTTCCTATGAATCTATAATCCCTTTTTTACCTTCCGATCCATCAGCCGGGCCATTTGCTTAGAATCAAAATCATTCTCTTCATAGAGTTTATGAATGATGTTTTGATAGTCTTTTTCATTGCGGTTTTGGCTTAGTTTATCGGCAGCCTGAATTTCCTGTACTTTAATCTTGAATCCAACAATTCCTTTTAGCTGCTGTTCTAAAAGCTCCGGAGAAAGCTTATCCCATAAGACAGGATTTTTGCGATGTTTTTCATATTTTTGAAGCAGCATAGCCAGGTCACCCTTTAATTCCTCTTCACTCAGAATACTCGCTTGACCATATACATGCACTGCCTGATAATTCCAAGTCGGTACATTTTCATCCTCATACCAGGAGGAAGAAATATAAGCATGTGGCCCCTGGAACATCACCAGTACATCTTCAGAGTCTGCAAATGTTCTCCATTGCGGGTTCCCATAAGCCATATGCCCTGTTAAATAGCACGTATCTCCTTCTTTTATTAGCTGCATTGGCAAATGAGCGGCAATGGGCCTTCCTTATTTTACTGTGACGATTGTGCCAAACGAGTTACTTTGAACAAACTCCCATATTTCATCCGCATTTGTGACTTTATAGTATTTTGGAATATACATAACCATCCGCCCTTCGAAAAAATTAGTTAAGAGTCTTGGCCATGATAAAATCCGTTTGTTCTTCATCACCCATATAAAAAGAATGGGCTCCCGTTTGGACAAATCCCATTTTCTTATAAAAGGCAATTGCTTTTTCATTTTTTTCCCATACACCCAGCCAAATTTTCTTTTTATTAAGCTCCATCGCACTTTCAAGGGCTTTATGGAACAGATACTTACCAAGCCCTTGTTTCTGAAATGGGCTTCTGATATAAATTCTCTCGATTTCGAGTGCTTCGTCGCCCATTTCTTCAGTCTGAGCCTCATCAGTATTGACCTTTAAATACCCGGCTGTCCCGCCCTCAAATTCAACAAAATAGAACTGTGATGAAGGCTGGGATAGTTCAGTTTCTAATTGCTTTAGGTTAAATGCCTTTTCCAAATAGGCTTCCATATTATCGGGTGAATTTTGATCCTTAAACGTCTCATTAAAGGTTTCATAGCTAATTTCCTGTAGTCTTCTTAAATCTTCAAGCGTACATTTTTTTATATTAATAGTCATTATGACTCTCCTTCAATAATTTCTCTTGTTCCCCTTTTTCACATATTCCCAGTCTTTCTCGACATTTTTCCTAACTTTTTGGAGCAGATTGAAAATGATTTCTGCTTCTTTTTCGGTGAATCCCTCTAAGGCAATCGCATTGGAATATTCATGTTCTCTTTTTATGAAAGGAAAAGCTTTTTTCCCTTTCTCTGTCGGGAAGAGCTTCCTGATTTTCTTGTTCTGTTCATCATCTTTCTTTTCTATGAAGCCATTCATTTCAAGCTTTTTAATCGCTCGGGCAGCTGTTGTCCGATCTACTTTTATCATCTCAGATAACTTTTCCTGAATAATGCCTGGATTTTCACATATTCGCACAAGGTACAGATACTGCCCTTTTGTAAGGTCAAGCTCTTTAAATTCGATATTGCTTATGGAATCCAGGGCCCTCGCAATCATGCCAATTTCACGGAGAATTTCCAGCGTAGTCAACTCCTAAACACGAATTTTTGTTGTAAATACAACAATGATGCAATATATTCAATCTAACTTATTTTTGTTGCATTTGCAATAAAAAAACATATTTTGCAGCCTTTTTAATGGAGGTGCATGGGTCCAATTATAAAAAAGAAGGCTATGTTAAAGGGAAAGGTTGATTTGATTTTAAAATAGACAATAAAAAAATACGATTGGATATTTATGTTAAAATTAGTATGGGATTGTGAAAATTTCTACTAATAATAACGAAGTTTAAAGTCTAATGGGATAATTACTGCACAAAGGGAAATTTAAAACAGATAAACAAAAGGGAGAGAAAAAGATGTTTCCTATATTAGAAACAGAAAGATTACTATTAAGAGAAATAACAATAGATGATGCAAAAGACATATTTGCTTGTTTTTCTAATGAGAATGTAACACGTTATTATGGACAAGAGACATTAGAGGATATAAAACAAGCGGAAACATTCGTTGATTTTTTTGCAAGAAGTTATACAGAAAAAAGGGGCATAAGGTGGGGAATTGAAATAAAAGGAACTCAAGGAATAATTGGAACAATTGGCTTTAATGCCTGGTCGCCTAAACATAAACGGGCGGAAATAGGTTATGAAATTCATCCGGAACATTGGAGAAAGGGATTTACCTCGGAAGCCGTATCGAAAGTCCTCCAATATGGCTTTGATGAATTAGGTCTTACTCGCTTAGGGGCTGTCGTTTTTATAGATAACGAAGCATCTAATAATTTGTTAACTAAAGTAGGGTTTCAAAAAGAAGGTATTCTGAGGGATTATATGTATCAAAATGGTAAAGCACACGATACATATGTCTACTCAATTCTTAAAAATAGTAAATAATATTAACTATTAAAGTAGTGGGTACTTTAGAAAAAAATAGACATTAAAATAAATGAGCTTGGAGATACAATTCCAAGTTCGTTTTAATTTGAAACCACCGGTGCATATTTGTGATTTCCTTTTTAGATACTCTGTAATTTTAGAAGGCAGTGTTTCTAAGCCTTAATATATCTGCGGTTTCCCAAGTTCCGAGAACGCTTGATAAAATAAGCATCTGCTTTTTCTTGCTTAAATCGCTTTCCATTTTCCTATGTCAAGGAACTAAAACCACACTAAATAGATCTGTAGATACTTAGTAGAAACGCCATTAAATCGACTTATCCATTTCTTTAATCGAGAGTGATAATTATTAATATTGTTAAGATGATAGATGCCTTTCTTGACATATTCTTTCTTACTTCCATTTATGATGATGTGTAACCTATCCATCCAAAAGCATATGCTAAAATAGATAAAAATGGTAGGTGTTTATTTGCCGGATTGGTCGTATTATCCTATTTTCAAGCCCATACTTCAGAAGCTTCCGCCTTCCTTCAGCCGGGAGTTTATCCATCGCGGAATGAGCATGATTTCATCCACCCGTATAGGGGAAGGAGTAATCGAGTTTCTTGGTCATATGGAATCCTCCGGCAAGCTTGCGAAAAATGTATTTGGCGTTCATTTTTCCACTCCAGTCGGACTAAGCGGCAGGATTGACCCTCACTTAACGGGGACGAAGGCTTTTCAGAATTTGGGGTTTGGTTTTATTGAGATCGGGCCTGTTTCCATTCGAGGGTCAGCAGAAGAACTATATATGGACCCGAAACAAGAGAAGATACATAGATTAACTGACGCTTCTATGGAGTTAACGGCTGCTAAGAAACAGCTGCTTTCACTAAAGAAAAAGAAAATTCCTTTCCTCATTAATGTGGAAGGAACTTATCAGGAAGCCATGCAAATTTGTAAAGAATTGCTGCCTTTTAGTGACGGATTTATTTTGGACAGTCAGACCTTTCAATCAGAGAGCCAATTTAATCAATTTAAATATGAATTAAATAAACCTATCATCCTTACTTCTCCAAAAAATGATCCTCTCAGCCTGGACTATCGCCCGGACGGCATTCTTCTTACAGGCTATGATTCACAGGAAGAACTCATTCATAGGCTTGCGGCTCTCAGGAAAGTATTCAGCGAAGATTTGCCCATCATCACGTCAGGCTGGGTAAAAGAGCCTTCAGATGCTACTAAACTGCTGGAAAGCGGAGCTTCTTTAATCATGTTAGGCGATGAGTACATTTTTACTGGACCTGGATTGCCAAAGAGGATTAATGAAGCCTATACCAGCACATTTCCGATGGAGCCTGTAAAAGCGGAGGGATGGAGATGGTATTGGCTGTTTGGCTTGGCTATTGCCATTGCAGGGTTTATTGCGCTGTTTTTCAGCATGACTTCGGTGGTCCTTCCATATGATGAGAGATTCCTGGGGATCTTCAGGAAAGATATTCTTTATTTTAACCCTGCCATTTTATACTTTATGGCCCATGACAGAATGACGCTGTCCGGAACAATGATTTCAGGCGGAATCATCTATATGCAGCTTGCCAGGCATGGAATAAGAAATGGCCTCCATTGGGCAAGAAAGGCAGTAAATATAGCAGGAACCATCGGCTTCCTGGGAATTGTCCTGTTTATTGGCTACGGTTATTTCGATTGGCTCCATGGGCTGTTTTGGGTTATTTTACTGCCCTTGTTTATTTTGGGATATTCAAAATCAAGAACAGCAAATGCATCCCCCGTCAGTTCAAACCTTTTCAACAGTGCTCAGTGGAAGCTGAGTTTAGCCGGCCAGCTTTGCTTTGTAATACTGGGCTTTTCATTAGCTATTGGCGGGATGGTCATTTCCTTCATTGGAGCTTCACATGTATTTGTACCAACTGACCTTGCTTATCTTTGCCTGACTCCGGAAGCTCTTAATGAGTTTAACGATCGGTTAATTCCTGTGATCGCACATGACCGTGCAGGATTTGGAAGTGCTCTTTTAAGTGTGGGCTTGCTCGTCTTGATGCTGGCTTTATGGGGAATCCGCGAGGGGGAAAGGTGGGTGTGGTGGACCTTCACCATTGGAGCCATTCCGGCATTCGCCGCTGGAATTATAACTCATTTTTTTATTAACTATACGGATTTCATCCACCTGCTTCCTGCTTACTTCGCATTGCTTTTGTATGTGATTGGTGTTATTGCAACCGCCCCTTTTTTATTAAAAAAATAGCGGCAGCAAAAGAAAAGCGCAAGCGCCTTGCCCACCCCCGACAAGCACAAGACGAGCCTCACGGAAAGGCGTCCTTTGCCTTTTTGGGAGGATCGGCTTGTGACCTCGAGGGGGTAGGCGCTGGAGCTAGACAGTTATCGACGTTCAAAGTTTTATACTTTCTTATCTTTTAAAAAAACCGGGCGGTTCCAGAAACTGGACATCACCCGGTTTTCAGTATATTGATTACTCTTTAACAGCCAATTCCTCACCTGTTTGATTCTCATGATGAGGTTTCACTCTCTTAATAAAGAAAGCAAGTATAAGTGCGATGACCGCAATCAATGCAGAAAGGAAGAAAGTGAAATTAATGCCATGCAGCATCGCTTCATTCATGATTTGCTGCTGCATGTCAGCTGCGGCCTGTGCAGATGGCTGAGCTGCACTTGCGCTCATATTGGCCAGTGTGTCGGCAGCCAGCTCCTCTGCTTTTTCTTTTGTACGATTATTCATGACGGTAATCAGCAGCGCGGAGCCTATGGCGCCGGATACCTGCTGCAGTGTATTATTCATGGCGGTTCCGTGCGGATTGTTGATCGGCGGCAGCTGATTCAATCCATTTGTCATGACAGGCATCATAACCATTGACATCCCGAACATTCGAAAGGTATACAGCAGAACAAGGGTTGAATAGGCCGTATTCATGCCAATTCTGCTGAAGTAATAAGATGTTACAACGGTAATAGTCAGCCCAATCACCGCTAAAACTCTTGCCCCATACTTATCAAAGAGTTTCCCTGTAATGGGAGACATGATCCCCATGACAATCGCTCCCGGAAGCATCAATAGACCCGAATCCATCGGTGAAATTCCGCGGATGGTCTGTACATAGATGGGCATCAAAATCATCGCTGAAAACATGGCGACTGCTATCACGATTGAAATGGCTGATGACAGGGCAAACATCGGATATTTGTAGATGCGAAATTCAAGCATAGGATCATCCATCCGAAGCTGACGGAGTACAAAAGTAATTAAAGCAAGTGCCCCAATCACAATCGTGCCGTACACGAGGGGATTATCCCAACCTTTTTCCCCTGCTGAACTAAAGCCATAAAGCAAGCCGCCAAACCCGATGCTTGATAAAACCAGCGAGATGAAATCAAGCTTAATCGCTCTCTGCGGTGTAATATCTTTTAACTTGAAGACTGCAAAAACTACGGTTAGCAGGGCAATTGGCAGAACAAGGTCAAATAACATTCTCCAGCTGTAATGTTCAATCAGCCATCCGGAAAGAGTCGGTCCAATTGCTGGAGCTGTAATCATGACAAGACCAAACATCCCCATTGCTGCCCCTCTTTTTTCGACCGGAAATGCGGTAAGCATGACATTCATTAATAGGGGCATCATAATCGCGGATCCTGAAGCCTGAATCATCCGAGCCCCTAATAACACACCAAATGCAGGCGCAATACTGGCCAGGAATGTTCCTAAAGTAAACAGTGACATGGCTGTAATGAATAATTTCTTATCGGAAAACCGCTGAATGAAGAATGCACTTGCCGGTATTAGAATCCCGTTAATAAGCATATAGCCTGTAGACAGCCATTGTACGGCAGTTGCATTCACATCAAATTCTTCCATAATGGATGGGAGAGCAACGTTCAGCAATGTTTCATTCAATATCGCGACAAAAGCCCCGATAAATAAAATGGCGATCATGCCATATGGCGGTTTGTTTTGATCCGTATTAGTCTGCTGCGACATTAGATCAATCCTTCTTTCTAAGTTAAATATAGATTTGATTATAGGATACACCTGACCTGATCAAACCTGAATGAGACCTTCCCGCAAAACATCCTGCAAGAACGGACTCGGTTCACCCACACTGCAGAGCTGCAAATCATGCATCGCTCTCGTGCAGGAGGTATAAAACACTCTTCGCAGGCTTTCATCACCGTATACACTTTCCGATGCATCATAAATAATAACGGCATCAAATTCAATGCCCTTGGATAAATACGAAGGTATGACAACGACTCCTTCTTCATATTCGGTCGAGTTGCTTTTCAGGAGTTTTATTCCCTCGATGCCGGACAGGGCTTCATAGGCCTGTGCACTTTCTTCTGCAGACTTACAGATAATGGCCATACTGTTAATCCCCTGGCTTCTCCAGTCAGCAACCTTGGAGGCAATGAAGCTGTGCAGTTCGGTTTGATCGGATAATTGCTTCAGCTCAGGCAGCTTGCCATCGCGTTCAAACGGGATGATCTCTTTCCCGTTAGGAACCAGTCTTCGCGTAAATTCGATGATCGGTTTAGTCGACCTGTAGCTCCTCGCTAAATTAATCAATTCTGTCTGATCTGGCCCATACAGGCTGGTGAGTGTGTGAAAATCAGCCGTTTCGCTGGCATGTGCGAAGATCGCCTGATTAAAATCACCGAGCACTGTCATCTTGGAAGCAGGGAACAAACGTTTTAAGAACTCAAATTGAAACGGAGAGTAATCCTGCGCCTCATCCACCACAATATGTTTAATCGCACTATTTGTCTGAAAACCTTGAATCTGCTCTTTTACATATAAAAATGGAGTAGCATCTTCATAACATAATCTGCCTTCACCGAGCATTTCCTGTGTCGACTGACAGATAGCAGCCCATTCTGCCGGCATCTCCTCTTCCATCCACTCTCGGATCTTCAGGGGATCTGCAAACAGCTGCTTGTATATCGCCTTAAAATCAATGAAACGCATGGCCCGGATTTGTTTTCGCAGCGGCTTGAATTTTTTCCGGACAATCAGGCGGGCTAACGCTTCAGGCTCGATTTCATAATCATGAATCGAATCCCCTGTAAAACCGCGTTTTTTCGCCAGGTAGGCATGCGCCTTATGGTATTCCTCATTGCTGAGCAGCTCGATTTCCTCCTGTACCCACTCCTTAGACCGTTCAGCTTTTTCAGCTTCAGTAATTTGCTTAATAAGCCAATCTGCCAGCTTCTCAAGTCTGTTATGAAAATGGAGTGAAGTGCCGCTGCTGTAAAATTGATCTGCCATTTGCCGAGCAGCAACGATTGAATTTCCTCTGAAACTTATATCCTTAAACATCATTCCCGATAACTCCAGCGACTTCAAGTAGGCATTTATCGCCTCAAAAAAACGGGCAGATGCTTTGAATTTAATGCCCGCAACCCTCGATCTGTACTCAGGGGTTTTCGCAGCAGTTAAAACATACTCCAATTGCTCATATGGATTTTCTACGACGAACTCTTTACCCAGCCGATGATCCAAATATTCCTGGAAGGTAACCTGCTCCATGTTCTCTTCCCCCAGCTCCGGCAGAACGTTGGATACATAGCTGTTAAACATCCTATTAGGTGAAAACAGAATGATTTGATCAGCATTCAGATTTTCCCGGTACTTGTAAAGCAGATAAGCAATCCGCTGCAGGGCAGCTGACGTCTTGCCGCTTCCGGCCGCACCGTGAACAATAAGCAGCCTTCCCTGATCATGGCGGATGATCCGGTTTTGATCCTGTTGAATGGTCGCTACAATATTGTGCATATGCTTATCAGTTCCCTTGCCGAGAACCTGCTGCAGTATCTCATCCCCAATGGTCAGACTCGTATCGAACATGGATTGAAGTTCACCGCGGCGGATCAAATATTGCCACTTTTTCTCCAACGTGCCCTCAATTGCGCCTCCGGGTGTTTCATACTTAGCAGGTCCCGGCTGGTAATCATAGTACACACTCGAAACTGGCGCCCTCCAGTCGTAAATAAGAAAATTCTCACCGCTCTGATCCCTTAGCGTAGAAATGCCAATATAAACAGGCTCCTGTTCCGAAGATCCTTCTTCCGTAAAATCGATCCGGCCGAAATAGGGCACCTCCTCCATCCGGCGCAAGGTAGACAAGCGCTTGGAAGCATGCCGATGGGTACTCTGGCTGACAGACAGAGCCTGTGCCTCCTGCCTCAAACCGATAATGGTCTCCAAATAATCATCAAAGGTATCCGTATTCACCTTCACTTCATCCCAAAAGTGTTTGCGGATATGAACCACTTCGTTTTTACGCCTGGAGGTTTCTTCTTCCAATCTGCGGACTTCCTCCGTAATCGTCTCCATAACACCATCCAATCGTTTTTGCTCCTGCTGAAGTTTTGAATTCATAGCAAACACTCCTTTAAAAAAATTTATAAAAAGGTTGACAAACGAATCGATTGCATTATATAATTAAGATAGGGATAATATACTTAACTTTATTTACATAATGCACATCTATATAAATTTACCACAGGTATTCATTTATTTCAATGGATTAATCAGAAAAAAAGAGCCGTATTTACAGTTTTAGCGTAAATACGGCTCTTTTTATTTCTTTTTTAATCCTGCCCACTTCTCCTCATTCAGTCTTTAGCAGAAACCACCGGAAAATTTTGGATTTAAAGTACTTAGAGATATGTTAGGGTAATACATATAGGGATGAGTCCCTTGCTAATAAATTTAAGGAGGCCTCTCATGATTATCAAGTGGATTCGGCACAGATAATGAACTGGGGCAGGCCTAAATGCTCCGGAAACAATCTGATCTGCGAAATATACGATTATACGGAGGTAAAATATGAGTGAACAAATAATGAAAATAAATAATGTGGATATATGTACAGAGAGCTTTGGAAACTCTAAGGATCCAGCAATTCTTTTGATCATGGGCGCAATGTCTTCACTGGACTGGTGGGACGAGGATTTCTGTCTCCGTCTGGCTGATCAGGGGAGATTTGTCATTCGGTACGATCATCGGGATCTGGGCAGATCGACCACTTATGAACCCGGAACTTCCAATTATACAATAACAGACTTGGCTGACGATGCAGCAGGCGTACTGGATGCTTATCACATTGACCGGGCCCATATCGTCGGCATGTCCATGGGCGGATTAACCGGACAGATTCTTGCCTTAAGATATCCGGCACGTGTATTGACACTTACACTTATTGCATCAAGTGTATTTGGAACTGAGATGGAAAAGCTCCCGCCAATGGATCAGAAAATCCTGGATTACCACACGAAGAGCGCTTCCATCGATTGGTCGGATCGGGATGCGGCTATTCCTTATCTCGCGGGAGGATGGAAAACACTAGCCGGCTCCAAACCTTTCGAACAGGAAAGAATGTATAAACTTGCAGCAAGAGAAGCAGACCGCGCCAATCAGCTGCCGAGCAGATTTAACCATGCCATGCTGCAGGGTGGAGAAGCCTATTACGATAGAATGAATGAGATCCGCGTACCAGTTCTCATTATTCACGGAACAGAAGACCCGGCCCTTCCATACGAGCACGGACTTGCCCTTAAGAAAGCCATCCCTCATTCTGAATTGCTGACACTTGTTGGAACTGGACATGAAATTCATAGTGAAGACTGGGATCAGATTATAGATTCTGTTGCAAAGCACAGTTCTTGATAAAAGAATAGTTAAGAAAAGTTTAAAGCCCAATTTCTCAAAATTATTAATGAGAAATTGGGCTGCTTTTTTCTATACAATCCGATATTAAAAGAACCCTGCTACTAATGGATTGGAATCAATGCTTCAGCATTTTTAATACTTTCTTTTAAGTAAACCGGCGCTTTCGGGTGATGTAAGACCTCTTCAGTTGTTAGCCATAACACCTCTTCGACCTCATCGGAACATAAAGGTAATGCATCACCAGATTCATATTCGCATAGAAAAACAATATCTACTACATTATGATTAGTATCAGTTACAAAAGAAGTACTGTGTACATACGTTAAACGGTCTTTTACTTTTACACCGACTTCCTCTAAAATTTCACGCTTTACAGTTCTCTCTAAAATATTTGATGAGTTTCCTTCTAAATCCACCTTTCCTCCAACAAGGGAAAGCAGTCCTCCTGCATGTTCCTCTTTTTTACTTCTTTCAACAATGAGCCACTTGTCATTTTTCCTTATAGCTCCTTCTACATTTACAATAAACATTTTGCGCCTCCTACTCATAAATATCACTGCCTATCATAAATAGAAGCAGACCAGGTTTTATAAAGGAGCAATAAATTCAACTTTAATTCGATCAGGATCTTCGAAATAGACTGCGTAATGAGCAGTTCCTCCCGCAAAAGGATGCTCGTTTTTATAAAGGATATTAACCCCTTTAGCCTCTAATACATTCGTTATTTCATCAACGTGAAGCCGTGATTCAGCATAAAATGCCAGATGATTCAGCCCCACTCGGCATCTATGATATGGAATATCAAGAAAGCGTTCCTCTGCCTGCACAAAGACAATGTAGGTTTCACCTAGTCTCCAGCTTTGTCCGAATTCCCACTTTTGAAAAGATACATATCCTAACTCCTCGAGAAACCACCCCCAAAATTTGGATGACCTTTCCAAATTTGATACGTACAGCTCGATATGATGGAGCAACCCCTTTGACAAATACACACCTCCTGGTGAATAAACATTCCAAAATAATTGTAGCTACTTACCTAACCTAACATTTCTACGTCTTTTTCAATTCCCCTTTGTTTAACTAACGCACCCTATTGTTTAAGTACATTTATTCACAAACTTCTTTCAGGAATGTTGCACGTATTTTCAATAAGGGGGAGCGTCAGGAAAATGCGGATTTACAACGATAAGAAAATTCCAAACTAAAAAGCACAACTTCTCTGCAAAACAAAATAGAGAAAGTGAGCTTTTCAGTTACTTCATTATTTTTATTTGAACTAATATAAAACTCTAAGTTGATTTTTTAGTTCAGCTATTTATTGAATTCATTAACTGGAAGTAGTATTCAGGTTTATGAGTCTTATTTAGGTTATACCATGAATGTAATGTATCTGGTGCAAATACATCTAATTTTTTCAGTATTTCCATCGCAAATTCCAGAGGAGCTATTCCTGATGCAGTAACTAAATTCGCATCAGATACCGCAGATCCCACCTCATAGAACTCTTCTCCTTTATAGTTAGGACATACCATTTTAGTGTATTCTAAATTATTACTTGTATGCTTTCTAGTATCTAAGTATCCCATATTCGCAAGGGCCTCAGTTGCACCACAAATTGCAGCAATAATAGTGCCAAGCTTTAAAGCTTGGCCAATTCTTTCCAAGATAGGTTGGTGAATTTCTTCACTCCAAGTAGTCCCTCCCGGTAAAATTAAAAGATCTTTACTCTCAAGAGTACATTCATCAAGGGAAATATCTGGTTTTATGCTCAATCCTCCCATAGTAATAATCATTTCTTTATTAGCTCCTACTGTAATTACTTTTAAAGGTGCTAAATCTTTTTTGAAGTATCTTCCTGAGTTTAGTTCAGCAATTAAATATCCATATTCCCAGTCCGACATTGAATTAAATACATATAGAAAAACTTTTTTTGTTTGCATCCAACAACACTCCCAATCACAATTTATATAGCAATTATAAAATAACTTCCCTGACAGTTAACGTCAGGGAAGTTATCATTCTTGATGAAATTTTATTAATTCCGACAGAACTTCAATAAGTCTTTTCTTAAGACTTATAGGCTCAATAACTTTAATAGATTTATTGTACGGTAAAAGTAAATAAGGTACATATGTATGTATTATATCTTCTTCAAGAAGAAAAACTGCTTGATTTGAAGTCCGTTCTTGTAAATAATGTCCTAAAAACCAATGTTGGCAAATATCAGCCAATACACTTTTATCTCCATTAATAACCAAAGGAATAATCCCTTCCTTATCTTCTATAGTTGGAAGAAGGTTTTTTATAAAAAAGTCACGTGCTGAAAAATTTTCTGGCCGGTTACACTTATTTTCGGTTAGCATTAGACTTTCAATTCGATCTACTCTAAAACTACGGATATCATTCCTAAGATGACAAAATCCAATCACATACCACTTATTATTCCAATAGATAATTCTGTACGGATCGACCAATCTATAATTTAATTGCTTTTCACCACTCTTATGGTAAAGAATTTTTACTGAGTACCCGTCAGCAACGGCCTGCTCCAACTCCTTCAAAAAAGGTTCCATAGAGAGTGAACTTAATCGACTTATTACTTCAAGACTAGTTAAATGTTGATTTATCTTTGTTTCCTGCTCTTGATTTGAGTATTTACTTAGTTTTGAAATGGCCCTATTTAGTGCTTCACCTCCATAATATCCGGCTTCTTCTGCAAAAACAGCAGCGTGAAATAGTGAAGTTTGCTCCTCAAAATCAAAAAAAAGAGGAGCCTCAATAAAGTTGTTCAATATAGTATATCCACCGTTATGTCCTGGTTCTGAAATTATAGGTACGCCACTTGTTGAAATTGTATCAATATAACGATACACAGTCCTTATATTCATCTCTAACTTTTCTGAAATTTGTTTTGCAGTAATTTTTTCACCTGAACGAAGCATCCATAGAATTGCTAACATATTGTCAATTTTAGGCATATAATTCCACCTCTATATGAAATTTTTTTCTAACAACTTACACAATTCCTTCATAAGGTCCTCCTACACAGTTTTCACCTATCCAGAAAAGAAAAACTTCTTTTCAGATAAAAAGGTTCTCCTTTTTTAACTAAACTTCCCCTTTTGTTGAATAAAAAAAGCTGCCCAATTCGGCAGCTGATCTTGAAAATAAGCACCCCTAAGTTGAATAACCAACCTTTCCGTTAGTACATATTTTGATCGTACAATTCATTGCAAATGTAATGTTTGTCCAATCAATGATTTGTTCTTTTTAATAGAATATTAAAAAACAAGAAAGGATTGATTAATATTGAGAAATAATAGTTGCTCATGTAATGAGGTTGACTGTCCTCATTGTAATCCATGTGAACCTTTTGGTCCTATAAATCCAAATGTCCCTTGCACATGTTCTGCCTCATTTAAAATCAAAACAAAAACTCAAGTAAGTATTTTCCCAGTGGGAAATAAATCAGGAATCTTAACAGTAATCGGCAGCATCTGCCCTAATTGTAATAATGATACCAGTAATTTTTTTATAAGCTTTACCGATTTAGACTTATCCGAAGGAGACCAGAGTTTTAGAGTATCTCCAGTTTCTATAGAACCGAGTGGATGTAGCCAAAGTGACAATAGAATAACCCTAGGTATAAATTTTGCTGGAATTTATAAACCAACTGTTGGAAATCCCCAGCTAGTAATTGGTCAAATGAACCTTAGCCACAGCTTAACAGGTGGACAAGTTAGCGTAGATATTGCACTATGGGATTATAGTTTCAACCTCTTTCTCGGGGCAGCAGCCAATGTTCCTCCAACATCCGTGACTATTACTCAATGTTCTTAAGTTTATTGTATTGCTCTGTATTGTTTCACATTATATGTCAAATGTGATATAACAGCATAGATTCTTATTGAATAAACCTGCCCCTATAGTTGCATAAAAAGATAATGCGCTGTTTCGTTTAAGTATATATCATCACAATCTCTACTAGATTTTATCTATCAGTATCAGTAAAATCTAATTGTCTTATTTCTTATCTTATTACCTTCCTTTACGATAATTCTTTTATATACCAAGCGTCCATAGCATTATGCTCTGAACCCTCTAGTGGTCTTTCAAGTTGTTGGAAACCTAATTTGATGTAAAGGAGATTAGCTGCTTGGAGTTTCTTCAGTGTTTCTAAGTAACAGTGTGTATAGTGTTCCTTGGCGAAGTCGAGTGCTACTTTCATCAGCACCTTCGACAGACCCATACCTTGAGCTTCAGGTGTAATGTATAGCTTTTGCAACTCGCAAATCCCCGTCTTCTGTCCAAATGCTGCAATACCCACACCGCCTACTACTTCATCTTGTTCATTCACTGCAACCCAATACTTTCCATTTGATTGTTGCTTGTAAAATTGTGCTAGACTGCTCAGTTGGGGGTCAAAATATGCTGTTCCTGGAATATTTAAGTTAAATGATTCCAATGAGCGTTTTATAATTTGCTCCATTGTTTGATTGTCCTTTTCTTCAATTTCACGAATTTGCATTGTTTCATCCCCCACATCTAAATAATATATGTATTCTAATATTATTCTTCTAATAATTCCATACTACTAGCTCTTTATTCAAGTAACCTGCCCCGTTAGCCCATTAAGAAAAGCCGCCTTAGATGGCAGCTGGTTCATAGTCAATTATTAGGTGGCTTTGCTTTGTATAATAGTGAATTGATTAAATATCTAGGTGCAATACAGTCTCTAAAAATTTTTGTCAAATAAAGTCTGTTTTGGTTCAGCCATTTCAAATTGTGCCCATTCTTCTTTTGAAGGACCGTAAATCCCTGGAACACTAATTCCTGCTTGTCTCATTAGAATAGTCATTTGTCCCCGGTGATGAGTTTGATGTTGGCTTAAAAATAATAAAAGACTTCCCTTTGTCATGTTTATTCCAAAGAAATTAATTTGTTCCAACAGGGTCTGATCAGTCCATTGAGTTTTCAGAGCCTCAACAAATTCATGTGAAGATTTAATATAGCTTTCAGCAATGAAATTAGCAGATGATGGGACAGACCAGTCTTCATCAGGAGCGTCAAACCTTAATCCTGCCTGTGAACTAATAACTTTAATAGAAGTGACCGTATGCCACGCAATACGTCCTAAAGACCATTGATTTGGAGTGACTTCTTGCTTTAATGATTCATCCGTGAGATTTTTAAGAATCCTGCTTGTAGCTCCTGCCTCAAATTCCCAAGATGTATAAAAATCGCTTAAACTATGATACATCTTCAAACTCCTCTCAATAATATGCTTATTAACATTCTCCCTTTTAATAAGATTACCTCCTCCTATTTTTTAAGGCTGCACTCCCTAAATTCGGATTTCCAATTCGGGTTGAATTCTCCTTTTGTAAAAACCTCTTCTTATTTAACAACTACCCTCGTTGGTACAACAAACGCAGCAGCCCTCTTCTTCATCAGAATAGAAGTCGGCTTCTTCACCTTGGTCTACATAAGTAATAACACCCTCACTTGATTTTCAATATGGCTTATTCCATTCCCCCCCTTTACCTTAATAAGGAATTCAATTATAGAACGTTCTTTTATCTTGATCTCACTGGAACCCATAACTCATGCCTTGGTTGATGCTTTGGTCCGTAATAACATTCAATACAAGGCAAATTTGCTAACTCATAGCCAGAAGTCGGAACCCATTCTGAATACAACCTTTTCCATGCATTAGGTATATTGGGGAAGACAGCCCATGTACTTGGAGGTATACAAATTGTTCTTAGATCCTTCGGGAGTTCCTCCTCATATCTCACCCCCATAAAATACTCAAACTCTTCATCTGTAATAGCAGCTTCATTACCGCAAATCCCCAATAGACCTTCAAGTGTACATTTTGGATTTTCCCATGACATATCTATTAGCCTTTGCATAAATCCATCCTTTTTCGCAGTATTCCATATTGAAGGTATGGTTTTGAATGCTCTACTAGTTTTTACCGGACTTCCCTTTCCAACAATTCTTAGTTCAAAGTCGATTTTCTCTAATCTGTACTCCATTTCCACATCTCCTTTAATAGAAATTTGAAAAGAGATTCTTGGAAAGGCTTTTAATTGCATTCCATTTTTACGGGCAGCAGAAGGCGTCATTCCATGTGTCCTTTTAAAAGCCCGGGTAAATGAATCAACAGAATCATAATCGTATTTTGCTGCTATATCTATTATCCGCATATCACTTTTTTGAATATCAAAAGCTGCAGCTGTTAGACGTCTTCGTCTAATGTATTCTGATAATGATATACCAGAAATAGATGAAAACATCCTTGAGAAATGAAACTCCGAAGTATAAGCAATTGCTGCCATCCTTTTATAGTCAATTTCACTATCAAGGTTATGTTCAATATAATCCAATACGTTATTCATTTTTTCCAGCCAATCCATCTATTCCATCCCTTTTCAATAATCATTTTAGAAGAAAGCAGGCTTTGCTGCCCGACATCTATTGCCTAAAAATGTCGGTTCTAATTTCACAATAATGAGGTATTTCGATTGATTAAAAGAAATTCCTGTTCCGTTAGCCGAAAAAGAAAAATACTTTGCTTCATATTAAAGCAAAGTAATCATATTTCAACGACCTAGCATATATGCATCGCGCCCCTTTACCGCACCCTGGTGGATCTTCAACTCACTATCTTATACATTATTGACATTGAACGTGAAAGCGCTATTAAACTATGGCCTCCTAAACAAATAATCTAATTGGAAATAAGGCTTCCTCAAAGTTTTAGATGCTTACTCTCCTACCATACTATCATTGTCATTATCTCGCATAAACGGGTATAACCAATGTTATATTTAGGTTAGATAGGTAAAACAGTTGATAATAAAAGGACCGCACATATTAGACATATCTAAAATGTGTGGTCCTTTATTTAGTCCGTTCTTAACTAACGCACCCTATAGTTTAAGTACATTATTTCACTAACTTTATATTTATAATACCGTGATACACTACCTAGCTCGAACTAATAAATTATTCAAGGAGGTGTGTATTTTCCATATTTATAACTACATTGCCTTTCTTGTGTCCTTTCTCGACATATCTATGAGCTTCTACAATCTCATCCAACGAATAATATCTGTCGACGACCACCTTTAACTTCCCCATCTCCACAAGTTCTTTAAGAAAGTTCAATGCTTCTGAGGTTTCAGGTGAATTCCGGCTCAATAATAGTTTCTTGCTACTCGTCAATTTAGTCCATAACATTTCAACACTTGGTAGCGGTTCAGTAACATTTATATAGGTGCCGTTGTTCTTTAACAATTTCATACAAGCTGAGAAGGAGCTCTTATTTACAGCTTCAAAGATAACATCATATGTTTCGCCGTTACTAGAAAAATCCTCTACTGTATAATCAATCACATTGTCAGCTCCCAGAGATTTTACTAATTCCAAATTCGTGGTACTGCATACGCCTGTAACATTTGCTCCGAGATATTTGGCAATCTGAACTGCATAACTTCCTACACTTCCTGAAGCTCCATAGACTAAAACCGATTGACCGCTTTTTATACCTGCTTTGCTAAGAAAATACAATGCTGTACGAGCTCCAATAGGAATGGTGTAAACGCTAGAATAAAGTT